>NZ_JBEYXW010000008.1:0-190609 GCF_040645195.1 Saccharomonospora sp. NPDC046836 | reverse complement strand
GAGGCCGCAATCGTGAGCGAGCCTCGGATCATTGCCAGGCTGGGTCGGGAGATCCGGGACCGATTGGACCCCGATGGCGCCGAACCCAAAGATGAGGCCCTGATACGGCCGAAACGGTGGCTGGACTTCCACGAGACCGCCGACGGCGTCACTGGCACGTTCGGGCTGGACAAAGAAACCGGGACGCTCCTCAGCAATCTCTTGTCCCCGCTGACTACTCCCCGGTCCAGCGATGATGGCCCGGACCTCCGCTCCCGGGACGAACGTTGTGGCGATGCGTTCACCGAGATTCTGGCGCTGGCGGCCCGATGCCCCGACACTCCCACCGAAGCGGGAGAACCGGTCACGCTGCTCGTGTCGGCCACCCTCGACCAGCTCACCACCGGCATCGGCCAAGGCCTCGTGGACGGTCACCTCTCGATGTCGGCGGGGCAGATCCGGCGGATGGCCTGCGACGCGAAAGCCGCCCCCATGGTCTTCGGTACCGCAAGCGAGGTCCTCGACGTCGGACGGACAACCCGAACGGTACCCCGAAGTCTCCGCCGGGCCCTGATCCACCGAGACAAGGGCTGCACCTTCGCGGGCTGCGACCGCAAGGCCAAGTGGTGCCAAGCGCACCACATCGTGGAGTGGAGCAACGGCGGACCGACCACTTTGGACAATCTCACCCTGGTCTGCCCACATCACCACCGGGTGGTGCACCACAGCAACTGGACCATCCGCATGACCAACGGAATCCCCTGGTACATCCCACCACCCCACAGCGACCCCGAACAACAACCCCGCCGCAACACCCTGCACACCTGGCCCAACCCCTGGGACACCAGTCCACCAGATCCGGTGGCGCTGGCGTCATGATCAACCGCTTGGTGGGCTGAATGAGCCCGTTAGCAATGGGTGTTGAACGATCCATGGCCAGTCGAGTAGTCCTTGATGGGCTGGCCGTGGACCGTTCACCAACGCGGTGCGATGCCTAATTCCAGCGCCGCCAAGGCGTCTGAGCACGGTCGTAATCCGGCGCGGACCGTACCGGTTGTGCTGCTGCGTCCCGCACAAATCACGGTCGCATCGGCCTCGCCCAGCAAGGCCACACCCGGCACCCGGGGATTGTGCCTAGCGCGTTCGTGGTGTGGAGCTGTCCGCCAGCACTATGCCGGCAGCCGCGACGCCCGCGTGATCGGCGCCGGCGAGCAGGCCTTCGAGCACCCGCGCTCGGCTCGCCTCGATCTGGGCGATCACGATCTCGCGTGCCCGCTGGGCGTCGCGGGCCAGTAGTGCGTCGTGCAGATCGTGGTGTTCGTGCATGAGCTCGGAGGCGTTGTCCCGGTTACCGAGACTGATGAAGAACAGGCGCTGCATCTCCTCCAGCAGCACCTGCAGCGTGCGCGCCAGCCGCTCGTTCCCGGCGGCACGCGCGATGCGCACGTGGAAATCGCGGTTGTCCTGCAGGAACTGCTCGTAGCTGCGGGTGTCGCCGTGGACGTAGGTCTCGTGGGCGAGCGCGTGCAGCGTCTCGAGCTCCTCCTGCGTCGCGCGCTGCGCGGCGAGCTCGACCGCCGCCGGCTCGAGCAGCAGCCGCATCTCGAACAGGTCGCGCACGCTGGCGAGAGTGACGACCGTGACCCGGTAGCCCTGACGGGGCCGGACCTCCACGAAGCCCTCCTGCACGAGGCGGCGCAGCGCTTCCCGCACCGGGGAGCGGCCGAAACCGGTCGACTCGGTCAACCCCGCCTCACGGAGTTCAGTTCCCGGCGGCAGCTCACTGATGAGGATGAGGTGCTTGAGGTGCTCGTAGGCGCTGTCGGTCGCACTGGTCCGCTGCGCGGTGTCCACGGAGGCACTCATCCGGCGAGACCTCCTTCTACCGTCCCCACGAGCCGCGTATCAGCACACTGATGCTACCCGGATGTCACCGTTGCGCGGCGACCTTG
The DNA here is from genome assembly GCF_040645195.1 of Saccharomonospora sp. NPDC046836. Lineage (NCBI taxonomy): Bacteria > Bacillati > Actinomycetota > Actinomycetes > Pseudonocardiales > Pseudonocardiaceae > Saccharomonospora > Saccharomonospora sp. NPDC046836. The sequence goes on along the minus strand of NZ_JBEYXW010000008.1, from coordinate 188,678 downwards.
GCTCGGTATGCGGCACGGGCCTTGGCGCTGACGTGGTGACCGGCCAGCTCGTGCAGGTCGTTAGGCCGGGCGCCGTCGACGACCGGATGCAGGTGGACGACAACGGATTCCAGGTGCGGGACGGCATGCAGCAGCTCGTGTTCGACACGGTCGGCCACCCGGTGTCCTTCCAGGACGGTCAGAGTGCCGGTGACCGCGATCTCGGCATCGCCTTCCAGCCGGTGCCCGGTCCAGCGGACGCGGACCCGGTCGACCCCGAGCACACCGTCGACAGTGGCGGCGGTCGCCGCCATGTCGTCGATGACACCGGGCTCGACACCGTCCATGAGCCGGCGGAAAACCGTGCGCATAGTGCTGATCAGGATGCCGAGAATCGCCAGGCCGATCAGCAGGCCCATGATGGCGTCCGCCCGCTCGAAGCCCAGCCACACACCGATGACGCCGATCACCACGGCAATCGAGGTCAGGCCGTCGGCACGCGCGTGCTGGCCTTCGGCGATCAGCGCGGCCGAACCGATCCGGCGGCCGGTGCGGATGCGGTACACGGCCACGATCTCGTTGCCCACGAAGCCGACGACGCCCGCGGCGAACACCCACCAGAGGTTGGTCAGCGGGCGCGGGTTGACCATTGCGTCGATCGACTCCCAGATGATCAGCCCCACCGACGCCGCGATGACCAGCGCGATGAGGACACCCGCCAGGTCCTCGGCGCGGCGGTACCCATAGCTGTAGCGCTTCGTCGCGGCCCTGCGGCCGAGCCGGAATGCGATCACCAGCGGGATCGTGGTCACCGCGTGCCCGAGGTTGTGCAGTGTGTCGGCGAGCAGGGCGATCGATCCGGAGATGGCGACGATCGCCATCTGCAGGACCGCGGTCACCATCATCCCGGCAAGCCCGATCCACGCGGCGCGGATTCCCTGACCGCTGGACTCCTCGGCCGACTGGATGGCCTCGCTGGCATCGTGTGAGTGCGGCACGACGATGTGCTTGAGCTTGGCCAAAAATCCTTGGCGATGCCCGTGTCCATGTCCGTGCCCGTGGGCATGACCGTGGCCGTGTTCAGCGTGCTCGTTACCCATCGAGACCGAGTTCCCGTCCGCGCAGAGAAGCGCCAGTCGTCACGTGATATTTCACGTGGAACATTACAACGCGACCCAGGTGTGGTCAATCAGCCCTCGGCTCACATTCAGGCAGTGGAACCGTCGCGCCGAACGGGCACCCTGCGCCGCCAGATCGGCCAGTCGTCCGCCCGCAGCGCAGACGCTGCTGTGCACGTACCTGTCCGGCGTGCTCCTCCCCGGCCCGCTGTTGAAACTCGCTGCTCGGCTGGTCCTGGGCAGACCCCGGGGTGGCGTTGATCATCGCGGCGGTGGCGGCGCGGGAAGGCCGGGAAGCCTGGCGCGGCGAGCACTGCTGCTGAGGCCACCACCGGCGACCCGCTATAGTGCAATCGCTGGGCTCGACGCTGGCACCGTCGGCGGGCCCACCCGGAACCGGGCGCTCAGGCTCCCGGCTGCGGGGCCGGTAGCTCAGTTGGTTAGAGCAGGGGACTCATAATCCCTTGGCCGCGGGTTCGAGCCCCGCCCGGCCCACAAGGTTTGACCAGGCCGTATTCATCCCGGAGCCACTGTCGCCCTCGAGTCAGAGTCGGGCTTCTGGCGATCTTGAGGCTCGCCAAGTGGGGGAACGAAATTGAGGAATCGAAAATGCGCTCTCATTCTTTGACGCTAATTCTACGAGCCTTGCGGACGATTTGACGCCGTGATTGGCGTCTGTCACAGACGCTGAAATCTCCCGTCGACTCGACTGAGCGGGAGACGTATGTTTCAAGAAGGGAGCCGCCGCTCTAGTCAGACTTCGAAAGGACCGACCTCAAGGGATGCTGAGTGGATCCCAAACCAGGGCCATTCCGCTGCCACCTCGAACTTTCCGGTCGGCCGCGGCCACAACCACATCGTTTGCCGAGTGTGGAGCCGTGGCCCGTCGATCTTGAAACCAGGCCCGCCCATGGTCGAAAGGCAGGGCTGCGTCGGCTCGGTTGTCGAGTCGGCAACGTGGTCGAGCGTGCTCGCGGTGCTCCCGTCCGACTGCCGCACCCCAAACCGCAGGGCGGAAGGCGCGGGGTCTTCATCCGACGCCATGCCTTTGCGTAGATCCTCGCCCGCGTCGCCCTTCTCGCTCATGGCATTGGCCTCGATCGTGATAGCCAAGCCATTGGAATACGTATCGACACTGATTATCTTGATTGAGGCGCGCGATGCCTCGGCCAGGTACCGTTCAATTTGGTGTGAAGAGCGACGGCTGGCGCTGACAGATCCGGGTCGAGCATAGGTCCTCAGCGGGGCATGATGGGTTCATGCCGGGGCACGCGGTGGTTGTGGGCGGTGGGATCGCTGGTTTGGCGGCGGCTGTTGCTTTGCAGCGTCGATCGTGGCGGGTGACCGTGCTGGAGCGGCAGTCGTCGCTGTCGGAGGTCGGCGCTGGGATCACGTTGTGGCCCAACGCTTTGCGTGCGCTCGATGCACTCGGTCTCGGGGCCCGGATTCGTGCAGCGGGGCTCGTGCAGAGTTCCGGTGGGATGCGCGACAGCCGGGGAAGATGGCTCAGCCGCACCGATACCGACGCGATGGCCCAGCGGTTCGGCGACGGACTCGTGGTGCTGGAACGCGGGCAGTTGCTCATGGCGTTGCGGGATGCCTGCACCGACGTGGACATTCGCGTATCGGCAGAAGTCACCAGCGTCGACGCCGACGGCACGGTGGTGATCAGCTCGACGGAGCGCGTCCGGGGCGACGTGGTGATCGGTGCGGACGGGGTGTGGAGCGCGGTGCGGCGTGCACTGTGGCCGGATGCCAGGGTCCGTTCGACCGGCATGCTCGCCGCTCGGCTGATCGGCCGCGTCTCCGACCCGAATGCGGTGCAGGGCGGCGAAACCTGGGGCCGCGGGGACTACGCGGGAGTCGCGCCACTGCCCGACGGGCGGCTGTACGCCTACCTGGTCGTCCCCGTCACCGCAGGCGCGCCGTCCGAGCCGGGCAAGGCGTTGCTGTGGTGGCGGCAGCGGTTCGCGTCCTGGCACTTCCCGCTGCCGGAGCTACTCGCCAACATCGAACCCTCACGGCTGCTGTGCAACGAACTCTACGACCTCGCCCCGCTTCCCGACCTGGCGCGCGGCCGGATCGCGCTGGTCGGCGATGCCGCCCACGCCATGACACCAAACCTGGGCCAGGGCGCCTGCCTGGCTCTGGAAGACGCCGTCGAACTCAGCGCGTGCCTTGGCCCCGACGCCGTGGCGGCTACCGACGTCATGCTGCGCCACTACAGTGCGCGCCGCCTGCCGCGAGTACATCGGCTCGCCAAGCGGTCCCGCGCCGCAGGCGCCGCCGCGGCTCTGCGCGGACGCGTGCCGACCATCGCTCGGAACACGCTGGTCCGCATGGTCCCCGCCGCCGTGGCGCTACGCGGGTTCGACACTGTCGTCGGGTGGTATCCCCCGACCTCGTGAACAGCACGGTGGGCCGGTGACCTCGCGGAGGTAGAGGCGAGGTCACCGACCCGGCAGCCACACTGAGACGGGCAGGCTCAGCCGACTACCTTGCGGCGCGCACGATGACGCCGCAGCCCAAAACCAGCCCCAACAGCACCGAAACCGCCCAGAGCAATACCCGCAGCCAGCAACGGCACGTCGACGATCTCGACGGTCTCGTCAGCCGTGTTGTTGTCCGGGTTGGGATCCTCCTCATTACCCCGCACGGTCGCGCTGTTCATCACCTCACCCACCGGACCACCAGCAGTCGCAGTGACCGTAATCTGCGCACTCTCCCCCACAGCCAAAGCACCACCAGTACAACTGAGATCATTCCCAGCCACCGTGCACCCCGGCGTACCAGACTGCACATTCGACAACCCAGCAGGCAACACATCACTCACCGAATACCCAGACGACCCACCCGGACCATGATTAGTCACCGTCAACGTATACGTCACCGTCCCACCCACCTGAACCGGATCAGGCGACCCAACCTTCACAATCCCCAAATCAGTCGGCTGCGCAACACACGAAGTCGCGTCGCTGTTGCTGGCGAACGGGCCGCTTTGGGTTGACACCACCTCGAATGCAGGAACGGGGGCACCCGAGTTGGTAACTGCGACCCGGTGCAGCGTTCCCGAGTTCTCGTAGAAGCCGAGGTCACCGTTTCCGAAGAGGAAGACGCCACCAAACGGATCACCACTCGCAGTGCTTATCGCGTTAGGAAAAACGTCGACACTACCTGTCGACGGGTTGATGCGAACGATAGACGTGCCAAAGTTCGTTCCACCCCAGAGGTAACCGTCCTTGAAAACGAAGTCGGAAATGACGGGCTGCCCGGACAGGTCGATCCTGTCTGTCACAGTTCGTGACGAGACATCGATCACGTAGATCGTCGTTCCGGTGTTTCCCTCCATCACATACAGATTTCCGGAATCATCGAATGCGCCCGCGTTGAAGCCGGCACCCGCCGGAAGTCCAACCTGACCCAGGCCGACCGCAACGCCGTCAGACCCGATCTGAACCAAAGCATTGTTGTCGCCGCGGATGCCGTAAACGTAGTTGTCCTCGGTATTGAACCCTATAGCATTGTATCCGATGGTGGGATTCGACCCAATCAAGGAGAAGTCGACTTCACCTTGCCCGAAAGTGCCTTCATAGAACTGCGCACTATTACCGGCATTCTGACCTAGAAAGACCTGCCCTTCACATGTGAACGGTGTCGCTGCCGACGCTGTTCCGGGTCCAATCAGGACCATGCTTCCTGCCGTGGCCGCGGCCGCTACGATCACCATGCCAAAGCGTTTCAATCCTGTCCTCATCGCGTGCGTTGACCTTCCGATTCGAGGGATATGCACACAGAGGACCCGGCCACCACACGGCGACATCACGCCTGAAGAAAAAAGTCACCAATTCGGTTACAGGGCAGGTCTCGTACGACGTTCCAGGATTTCCAGCACGTGCTCGTAGTCGTGCCCGGTCGCCCGGCTCATCCCTAGCTCGCAGGTCCGGTTACAGGACGCCCACGCGTCGGCCTCGACCCCGGCGAGCTCGCGGGCCTGTGGTGCGGTCGCGGATGCGGTCAGCTCCGGGTGGAGCAGCCCGCGGTCGCCGGCGAACCCGCAGCATCCCCACGAGTCGGGGATGACCACGTCGGTGGCCACCGCCTCGGCGAGGCGTTTCAGCGGTTCGACCAGGCCGAGCTGGGTCGCCGAGCAGGTCGGGTGCAACACGATCCGGTCCAGCGGCTCGCGCACGGTGAGCTTCGGCAGCAGGTGCTCGGCGGCGTAGCCGACTGCGTCGACGACCCGCAGCGACCGGTACTGCTCGGGCCCGCCATCGATCATGACCCGCAGCCCCTCAGTGCAGGACGACGCGTCGCTCACCACCGGCAGCGCGCCGTGCCGGGTCGCCGACCACAGCGCGGGCAGCACCCGCTCCGCCATCACGGCGGCGCCATCGCGCAGGCCCTTGGACTTCCACGGGGTGCCGCAGCACAGCGACCCCAGCCGCTCCGGTGCCGTCGGCTGCACGCCTGCCCGGTGGCACAGCCGCACGAACGCCGCGGCCGCGCCGTCGCCGGACGACCCGAACATCGCCCCGGTGCACGAAGAGAACAGCACGAGGTCGGCATCGGCGGAGACCAGACCGGACGGGACGCGAGGGCCGCCGCCACCCGGCAGATCCGCCGACCACTGCGGCACCTGCTCCGGGTCGGCGACCGATCGCGCGGCCGCGGTCATTTTCCCGGCGAGCCCGCCGGGCAGCGCCCGTGCCACCGTCAGCGCGGCGCCGGCGACCTTCGTGGTGGCGCCCCAGCGCTTCGCGGCGGCCGTCCAGACCTTCGCCGCGGTCTTCTGTGGACGGTCGGCGCGCAACCGCCGGACCAGGTCCCCGGTGTTGATCAGGACCGGACAGGCGGTGCCACACATGCCGTCGACGGCGCAGGTGTCGACGCCCTCGTAGGCGTAGTCGGCCTCGAGCTCCGCGACCAGCGCGAGGTCACCGGCCTGCCGGGCCCGCTCCAGCTCGCGGCGCAACACGATCCGCTGCCGGGGTGTCGTGGTCAGGTCGCGGCTGGGGCAGACCGGTTCGCAGAACCCGCACTCGACGCAGCGGTCCACTTCGGACTCGACAGTGGGCGCGGACTTGAGGTCGGACAGGTGAGCGGTGGGGTCGTCGTCGAGGACCACGCCGGGGCTGAGCAGGCCGTGCGGGTCGCACAGCCGTTTGATCTCCAGCATGACCTCGTAGAGGTCGTCACCGTACTGACGGCGGACGAACGGTGTCATCATCCGGCCCGTGCCGTGCTCGGCCTTGAGGGTGCCGCCGTGGGCGAGCACGAGGTCGACCATGTCGTCGGTGAAGCGGCCGAACCGGTCGCGGCCGCCGCCGTCGCCAAGCCGCTCGGTGAGCATGAAGTGCACGTTGCCGTCCTTGGCGTGGCCGAAGATCACGGCGTGGTCGTAGCCGTGCTTTCCGAACAGGCCGATCAGGCCCTCGCAGGTGGGCAGCAGCTCCGGCACGGGGACGGCGATGTCCTCCAGCAGCGCCGCCGTGCCGGACGGGCGGGCCTCGGCGACCTTCGCGTAGAGACCCTTACGCAGTTGCCACAGCGCGGCCTTCGACGCGGCGTCCCCGGACAGCTCACGCGGGCCCGTCAGGGGCAACCTCCGCACGAGTGGGGCGGCTTCGGCGGCGAGGTGGTCGGCCTCCTCGGCGGTGCCGGCCCGGTACTCGACGAGCAGTGCGGCGTGCTGGTCGACAGTGAGCGCGCGCAGCCGGGGGTCGGCGTTGGCGTCGGCCTGGCCGACCCGCAGCGAGGTGGCGTCGAGCAGCTCGATCGTGGCCGGACCGGACTCGACCAGTGCCGGCAGCGCCCGGTTCGCCGCGGCCAGGTCGGGGAACACCAGCAGCCCGGTGCGCGTGTGCGAGAGCACCGGCACGGTGCGCATGACGATCGAGGTGATGAACGCCAGCGTCCCCTCGCTACCCACGATCAGCCTCGTGAGGATGTCGACCGGCCGGTTGTGGTCGAGGAACGAGTTCAGGCCGTAGCCCATGGTGTTCTTCAGCGAGAACTGCTGCTCGATGGTGCGCCGGGCGGTCGCGTCGCCACGCAACCGGTCGCGAAGCCGGGCCAGGCCCGCCCACAGCTCCGGTTCCCTGGCGCGCAGCTCGGTGTCAGCGCCGGGCGCGCCGGTGTCGAGTGCGGTCCCGGACGGCAGCACGATCTCCAGCGAGTCCAGCAGCGCGTAGGTGTTCGCGACGGTCCCGCAGGCCATTCCGGAGGAGTTGTTCGCGACGACGCCGCCGAGCGTACAGGCGACCTCGCTGGCCGGGTCAGGGCCGAGCATCCGGCCGTACCGAGCCAGCCGGGCGTTCACCGCACGCACGGTCGCGCCCGGCCCGACCCGCACTCGCCCACCGTCGTCGAGGATCTCGATGCCGCGGAAATGCCGACGGGTGTCAACGAGGATCCCGTCGGTGACAGCCTGGCCGGACAGGCTGGTGCCGCCGGACCGGAACGTCAGCGGGACGCCGGCCGCGGCGGACACCGTGAACAACCGTGCGACGTCGCCCGCGGACGCCGCCGTCACCACCGCCTGCGGGGTGCGGGCGAAATGGGACGCATCGTTGGCGAGCCTGAGCCGGTCGATCGCCCTGGTCTGGACGTCAGCCGGGCGCAGCACCGCCGCCAGCCGGTCGTACAGGCCGACGACACTGGCCGGTTCCACGTGAGCTGCCACGTTGTGGCCTCCTCGGAAGTCGAAGCGTTGTGTCTCCCCCACGCGTCCGCGCAGTTTGTTTGTTTCGTCGTTCCGTATTGTGGACCGACTTCCCTGTCGTAACCACGGGTCAGAAAGCTAAGGCAGCGATACCTGGCTGTCAAACTTCATGAAAACGGGGGTATTTCCTGTCCTCCGGATCGGCTTCATGAAAGGAACAGGTAGTGCTTAAGGTCCTGAAAGGATTGCTGGTCGGCGGGGTTCTCTCGGCCAGTCTGCTGACCGGCGCCGGAATCGCGAGCGCCGAACCCGTGACGGATTCGATTCTGCAGAACGATGGCCTGCGCGGGACGCTCAACAATGGCGTCGAATGGACGGCCGACCGAGAACGTCACGTCGTTGTCCTTCGCCGGTATCGGCGGGACGACTGCCCAGCGGGGCATCAATCTCTTTGTGACGGCGGATGTGCCACAACCGCCCGTGCCGATGATCGACCTGGGCGTCGCCGCCGTGGCTGCCCTGGCCGTGACGGGCGCGGCCGTCATGCATCGCCGTCGCCGGGGGAACGTCGCCGCATACGAGGGCGGTGTTCTCCAACCGTCTGATCACCCTCTGTGCAAGGCCCGAACACAGAAGGTGTTCATCACTACCCCTTCGCCGGTACAACTGCACAGCTGCCCATGCAAACCTTGATCAAGTGACAAACAGCCAAACCAGGCAAATCAACCTGTACGAACGGATCTGTGTCCGCGCACCGTATTTCGCGTTGCAGAACCTCCAGCACACCGCGCCCGGCGAGGCGACCGCCGCGGTGCCGATCGAGCTGCCGCCCACGCGTGAGACGTCGCCGATCAGCCTCGCTGAGAAAGGCCGGCATCTGGCCATCCTTGGTCTGTGTGCGGCAGCATCCGTTGCTCCGAACGACCAACGCCGCTATTACCTGGCACGCACAGCGTCGATCCGCTGCACGTACCCGCGCACGGTGTTGCCGAGTGAACGCCTGACCGCCCACGCGAAAGGGGCTTTTGTGTCGCCACGGGAAGCCGCGGCGACGACGACACTCGCGGCGGAGGACGGCGCACAGATCGCGAAGGCCGACTTCACGTACACGGTCGTTGGCGAACCGGTGTTCGCTCGCGCCTTCGCCTACGCCCACCGCCTCGATGTCGTCCCGACCAGCAGGGGCTTCAACCCGTACAGCCGCGAGCTGCCGTTGACCGACATCGGTGGAACGGCCCAGGACATCAGGGCATCGTTGACACCCACCGTTGCCGACTGCGCTGGGCACTTCGAGGCGTACCCGACGCTACCCGTCGCCGTGCTCGGCGGCTGCATGGTCAACCTCGCCTCGCACGTGGTGGACACGATGACCGGCGAGCCCAACACGCGCTGGGTTCCGCACCGCGTGGACGTCGACGCTCAGCGGCTCGTCGCTGCAGGGAAGACCGTGTACCTCAGCGGGCGATCAGTGGCTGTCCGCGATGGTGTGCACGAAGTCGAAGTTCAGGCCAGCTCCGACGGGGCACAGGTCGCGCACCTCACTGTGTGGGCAGAACCCGTGAACAAGCACGGGGTGTGACGCGCACCGTCAGGCGATTGCCGCCTCGGTGCGCGAGCCTCCGGGGAACAGCGCATTGGCAATGCGCATGACCAGCGATTCGATGAGGTTGGCGGCGATCTTTGCCAAGATTACGGCGAAGAAGTCGGCCATGATGTGCTCCTGACGTGCTCGGGTCGTACGGCGCCACCATCCCTTGTGGCGGTAAAGCACGCGAGGAGTTGAGGGTAACCACTTCATGAACCCCTGGTGAATTCCATGCCAAGCGCGGTCTCCGCTGCGCATCACACCCGGAGGGACACGTGGCCAGCGATGTCAAGGAACTGCTGACCGAGGGCCGGTGACCTCGCGGAGGTAGAGGCGAGGTCACCGACCCGGCAGCCACACTGAGACGGGCAAACTCAGCCGACTACCTTGCGGCGCGCACGATGACGCCGCAGCCCAAAACCAGCCCCAACAGCACCGAAACCGCCCAGAGCAATACCCGCAGCCAGCAACGGCACGTCGACGATCTCGACGGTCTCGTCAGCCGTGTTGTTGTCCGGGTTGGGATCCTCCTCATTACCCCGCACGGTCGCGCTGTTCATCACCTCACCCACCGGACCACCAGCAGTCGCAGTGACCGTAATCTGCGCACTCTCCCCCACAGCCAAAGCACCACCAGTACAACTGAGATCATTCCCAGCCACCGTGCACCCCGGCGTACCAGACTGCACATTCGACAACCCAGCAGGCAACACATCACTCACCGAATACCCAGACGACCCACCCGGACCATGATTAGTCACCGTCAACGTATACGTCACCGTCCCACCCACCTGAACCGGATCAGGCGACCCAACCTTCACAATCCCCAAATCAGTCGGCTGCGCAACACACGAAGTCGCGTCGTTAGCGCCGGAGCTCGGCCCTGCCTGGGTGGAGATGAGGGTGAACGTCGGCGATGCCGAGCTCGGGTTGGCGACCTCTACCCGGTGCAGTAAGCCGGCGTTGTCGTAGAAGCCGAGATCACCATTGCCGTAGGTGAACGCACCGCCGAACCCGCCGACCGGAACGACACCGGCGAACCGCTCGACACCACCGGTGTTCGGGTTGACACGAACCACGGCACCATTGCTGTTGGCGGACCAGAAATACCCGTCGGCGAAAGTCCAGTCGGCGCCGTCGAACGGCGCGGTGAGGTTCACCCTGCGGACCATCGTGTTCGTTGACACGTCAATGGCGAACATGGCCGTCGCGTTCGAGCTGGTGACCCAGAACAAGCCCTGGTCGTCGAATGCGCCGACGTTGTAACCCCCCGTCGTACCTGGGACGTTTCCTGGGGCCGGAAGGTTCGTGGGTGGTCCGAAACCGACCACCGCTCCGGTGGCGTCGATCTGCCACAGGCCAGCGTTGGTACCGCGCAGGCCATAGATGTAGTTGTCGGCAGAGTTGTAGCCGATCGCGTTGTAATGGTCAGGCGCAGGTGCGCCGACCGGGGCGAAGCCGATGCTCCCTTCACCGAAACTACCGCTGTACAGCTGGGCCGGTACTCCCTGCGCCAGAAACACCTGCCCTGTACACGTGAACGGCGTCGCCGCGGCAGCCGTGCCGGGACCGAGCAGGACCATGCTGCCCGCTGTCGCAGCCGCTGCCAGCGTCGCCATACCGACGCGTCTCAATGCTGTTGCAACCACCTGGACTCCCTCCATTGTGGATCGGGTTCGCAAAGAGGACCGCCGAACGGGCCGCACAAATGACGCGACTCGCGAGGTTGCCGCCTGCTAGGGTCCGGTCGAGTGATCTGGAGCCAGGGAGGCGTGAAGTGGTAGGTGAAGACGACATCTCCGGGTGATGCCCGGACATGACAGGCCACCGGCGTGTGCCGCCGTCGTGGCCGGTTCGTCGTTTCCCCATCACGATCCCTGCGGTGTTGCCTTCGACGCGCCCGCACGACACCCGAGGTCTCCTTCATGTCCGATGCATTCATCGTCTGCTCGAACCTGTCCTTCTCCTGGCCCGACGACACCCCGGTCTTTGCCGACCTGTCCTTCACCGTGCCCGGTGGCCGCACCGGCCTCGTCGCTCCGAACGGCGCCGGGAAGAGCACACTGCTCAGGCTGATAGCCGGTGAGCTGCCGCCCGCCGACGGGAACGTCACCAGCGCCGGTGTGCTGGGCTACCTCCCGCAGAACCTGCCGCTCACCGGCGAGCTGACTGTCGCCGAGGTCCTCGGGATCGCGCCGGTACTGGCAGCGATCGAGGCCGTCGAGTCAGGGGACGTCGGCGAGGAGCACTTCACCACGATCGGCACCGACTGGGACATCGAGGAGCGCACCCGCACCCAGCTCGGCCGGCTCGGCCTCGGTGAGCTCGACTTCGCCCGGCGCCTGAACACGCTCAGTGGCGGCCAGATCGTCTCCCTCGGCCTCGCGGCGCAGCTGCGCAGGCAACCGGATGTGTTGCTGCTGGACGAGCCGACCAACAACCTCGACCTCGACGCGCGGCACAAGCTCTACGACGTGCTCGAGGACTGGAACGGCTGCCTGTTGCTGGTCAGCCACGACCGGGCGCTGCTCGACCGCATGGACCGCATCGCCGAGCTCGATCGCGGCGAGATCCGGTTCTACGGCGGGAACTTCACCGCATACGACACCGCTGTGCGCGCCGCGCGCGAGGTCGCCGAGAAGAACATCCGCAGCGCCGAGCAGGACGTCAAACGAGAGAAGCGGGAAATGCAGCAGGCCCGCGAGCGCGCCGCGCGGCGGGCAGGCAACGCCGCCCGCAACGCCGCGGACTCCGGCCTGCCCAAGATCCTCATGGGGGCGAGGAAACGCAAGGCACAGGAGTCGGCCGGCAAGGCGGACGAGACACACGCCGCGAGGGTCAGCGCTGCGCGGGCCCGGCTCGATGAGGCCGAGCGCACCCTGCGCGACGAGCAGAAGATCTCCCTCGACCTGCCCGGCACCAACGTCCCCGCCGGACGCACGGTCTTCCTCGGCGAGGGGCTGCGGGTTCGCCACGGCGAGCGTGCGCTCTTCGCGGGCGACGGTGTCGATCTGGCGATTCGCGGACCCGAGCGCATCGCGCTGACCGGGCCCAACGGTGCTGGAAAGTCCACTCTGCTCCGGATCGTCGGTGGCGAGCTCGAGCCGGACGATGGCCGGATCAGCCGGGCCGACGGCCGGACCGCCTACCTGTCACAGCGGCTGGACCTGCTCGATCCCGATCGCACCGTGGTGGACAACCTGGCCGCTTTCGCACCCGCGATGCCGCCGGCACAACGGATGCATCTGCTGGCCCGCTTCCTGTTCCGGGGCCACCGCGTCCAGCTGCCGGTCGCGGCGCTGTCCGGCGGGGAACGCCTGCGCGCCACCCTCGCGTGCGTCCTGTTCGCCGAACCGGCACCGCAACTACTACTGCTGGACGAGCCGACCAACAACCTCGACCTGGTCAGCGTCGGCCAGCTGGCGAGCGCGCTCAACGCCTACCAGGGCGCGTTCGTGGTGGTCAGTCACGACGAACGCTTCCTCGCCGAGATCAACGTGCAGCGCTGGCTACAGCTGGCCGACGGCAGGCTGCTGGAGACGGCCGCGCCCGAAGCCGGCTGACGACACGACGGCCTCGTCGACCGCGTCCTGCAGGCGGCGCCAGTGCGCGTAGAGCTCGGCATAGCGGGCCGAGCGGCTGCTGTCGGGCTCGACCTCGCGCATCTCGCCGATGAGCCGGGACCGTATGGCGTCGGGCCCCGTGGCCTCACCTGCCCCGGCGAACGCGAGCGACGCGGCACCGAGCAGGGTGACGTCGGGCTCCGGTGAGACCAGCAGCGGCCGCGCGAGAACGTCCGCGCGCAGTTGTGCCACCCACGCGCTGCGGGCCGAGCCGCCGGCGAGCGCGACCGGAAGGCGGCCGGTGGGATCGAGCAGGTCGAGCCCTTCCCGAACGGTGAACGTCGCGGCCTCGTGTGCCGCGCGGAGGACGTGCGCCGCGTCGTGCTCGGGACGTTGCCCGAGCACGGCGCCGCGCGAGCCGGGCCGCCAGCGCGGAAAACGCGCACCCGTCATGGTCGGGACGATCGTCAGCCCGCCCGCGCCCGGCGGTACCGCGGCGAGCCCCTCTTCCTCAACGGCGCCCACCAGGCTGCGCCAGTGCGCGACCGCGCCACCGGTGAGCCCGCTCGCCCCGCCCGCGACGAAACGTCCGGGCAGCACCGCGGGATTGAGCATCGCCCCCTGCGGCGGCTCGATGCCGTGCGGGAGCAGCCGGCCGACGACGTCGGTCGTCCCCGCGACATCGGCGATGAGCTCCTCGCTCGTGCCCAGGAGCAGGCCGATGCCGACGGAGCCGTCCGGACCGCCTGCGACGACGGGCAGCCCTGCCGGAAGTCCGGTCGCCGCCGCGGCTCCGGCGGTCAGCTCGCCGACGACCGAGACCGGCTCGGCCTGCGGCGGGAACAGCGCCGGGTCGAGCCCGAGCCGCTCCAGCACGGCGGTGTTCCATGAGCGCCTGCGTACGTCGGAGGCGAGTGTGTAGGCGGCGTCGATCGTGTCGGTCGTGAGCCGACCGGTCAACCGGGCCAGGAGATAGTCCTTGGGCGAGAGCACGGCGGCCACCCTCGCGGCCCGTTCCTTGCCGAGTCCGAGCAGGTAGGCGAGCGCGCCTCCGGTCAGTGACGGACGGCCCGAGGAACCCAGGACCTGTTGTGCTGTCGCGTCGTCGACGGCGGTGAGCTCGTGCATGCCACGGGTGTCGGCCCAGCCGCCGCCGAGGTCGAGCGGTTGCAGCGCGGCGTCGACCGCGACCGTGCCGATGTGCGCGGCAATCGCGAGCGCGGCGGGTGCCGGGCAGTCCGCGAGCTTCGCGAGCGCGGCCAGGACGTCGCGGTGCAGTACCTCCGGATCGAAGGTCTCACCGCCGAGACCGGACACACGCCGGATGTGGCTGCTGGCAACGAGGTGCCCCTCGGCGTGCACGACAGCCGCACGCACGGCCGACGTGCCGACGTCGACCGCGATGACGTGTGCGCTCATTCGGCGTCGATTCGCAGCAGCAGCGGGAACCCTGGCAGGGTCCAGCTCGTAGTGAACTCGACGATCTCACCGGCCCCCCCGTAGGTCGTGCGGCGCGCCTCCAGCACGGCCCCTCCCGGCTCGGCGTCGAGCGCCCCCGCCTGTTCCGGGGTGAGCAGCGCCGCCGTCATGGACTGGTCGGCGTAGCGCAGGTGGACGCCGAACCGTTCACTCAGCGTCCGGTAGAGGGAGCCGCCGAGCAGCGGCTCCCGGCACAGCGACGGCGCCACGGCATACGGCACCCAGGCATCCTGCAGTGCGGCGGCAGCGCCGCCGATCAGGCGCACCCTGGTGAGGCGGTTGACCACATCGCCCTCGGCGATGCCGAAGACCGCGGCCACCTCCGCGGTCGCCCGCGTGGTCTCGGCACGCACGACCCGGCTCGACACCTCACCGGCGGCACCGGCGATCTCATCGGCGAAGGAACGCAGCCGGTTCAGCCGACGCCCGCGCTTGGTCGTCTCACTGACGAAGGTGCCGCTACCCTGCCTGCGCACGACGAAGTTCTCGGAGTCGAGCAGGTCGAGTGCCTGGCGCACGGTCATCCGGCTCACCCCGTACTGCCGGGCGAGATCGTTCTCGCCAGGCAGCTGAGCCGCCGGTGCCAGCACGCCGGCCTGTATCTGCGACACGATGTCGTCGTAGATCACCCGATACCTGGGTGCGCGCGCCATGATCAGATCGCTCCCGCTTGGTGTAACCGGATCACGTCCTCGGCGGACATCCCCAGGATCTCTCGGTACACGTACTCGTTGTCCTCACCCACCCGCGGCGGCGCCTTGCGGACCGTGGGCGGGGTCTTCTCCATCTTGATCGGGTTGCCCGGCATGCGGATCGTGCCGAGCTCGGGATGCTCGGCCTCGACGATCATGCCACGTGCGGCGATCTGCGGTGACTCCGCCACTTCGGCGACCGAGGCGACCTTGGCGTAGGGCACGCCGACCTCGTCGAGCAACTGCGCGATCTCGCTCGCCGTCCTGGCCGCCGCCCATTCACCGATCTCGCCTTCGAGGAACTCCTGGTGCTCCATCCTGCCCTCGACGGTCGCGAAACGCGGGTCCTCGGCGAGTTCCGGCCGCTTCATGACCGCGCAGAGCTTGGGGAACAGCGACGCCGTTCCCGCCTGGATGTAGATCGGCCCGTCCGCCGCCTCGTACACGTTGACCGGCGCCGTCAGAAGATCGCGTGAACCGCTGCGCGGCATGTCGAGCCCGAGCATGAGCTGGGCGATGAGGCGGATGCCGAGCGCGGAGAACATCGTGTCGAACGAGGCGACGTCCACGAGCTGCCCCTCACCGGTGCGCTCACGATGCAGGATCGCCATGAGCGCACCGATCGCGCCCTGGTAGCCGGTGGTGTAGTCGGCGATGTAAGTACCGCTCAGCGTCGGTTTGCCGCCGGGCTCACCGGTCATGTTCATGAGCCCGGACGACGCCTGGGAGATCGCGTCGAAGAGGGCACGCCGCGAGTCCGGTCCCGTCTGGCCGAAGCCGGAGATCGACACGAGGATGATGTCGGGGTTGAGCTCCTTCATGCGCTCGTAGCCGATGCCCATCTTCTCGATCGTGCCAGGGCGGTAGTTCTCCACCACGACATCCGCCCACTCGATGAGCCGTTCGAGGATGCCGAGCGCCTCGGGGTAGCGCGTGTCCAGGCTCGCGTCGTACTTGTTCCGGTGGTACAGGAACATGTAGATGCTCTCGTCCTCGTGGTAGGGCCCGTGGTGACGGGAGTCCTCACCGGACGGACGCTCGATCTTGACGACCTCCGCCCCGAAGTCGGCGAGGATCTGTGTGCACAGTGGACCCGCGATGAACCGGGACAGGTCGAGTACCTTCACTCCGGCGAGCGGCCCCGTTGTCGCGTTCGCCATCATCGTCACCCCTTCTTCGGCTGCTGTGCCACGAACGACGGGAAGGTCCACGCGTTCACATCGCGGTCGATCGGCACGTCGATCACCACCGGCTTGCCCGCCACGAAGGCGTCGGCAACGCGCCGGCGGAGCTTCGGCAGGCTGCTGATGACCTCACCGTCGACTCCCATCGCGCGGGCCGCCATGCCGAAGTCGACCGGTCCGAAGTCGACACCCACCGTGCGGCCGTTGAAGTGCAGTTCCTGTTCCTGCCGGATGTTGCCATAGCTGGAGTCGTTGAGGACGACGACACAGACGTTGCCGCCAACACGCGCCAGTGTCTCGAGCTCGCCGAGGCTCATGCCGAGTGAGCCGTCGCCGATGAGGGCGAGAACGGGGCGCCGCGAGTCGATCAGCGACGCGGCGATCGCCGAGGGCAGCGCGAACCCCATGTTGCCGAAGCCGACCGGCTTGATGTAGGTGTTCGGCTGGGTGATCTCCCACAGGAAGGACCAGACGCCCGGGTTCCCCGCATCGGGGATCAGCAGGGTCTCCTCGGGCGCGACCTCACGTAGTGTCCGCACGAGGTCGGCGGGCGAGAGCGGGCCCTCGGCCCCGGTTTCCTGGACTTCCGAACCCTGCCACCAGACGGTGCGCGCCTTGCCCAACGACGCGATCCACTCCGCGCGCCCCTGCCTGGCCGCCTCGGCGCGCGGGCCGACGGCCGTGACGAGGTCACGGGCGAACGAGCCGAGATCGCTCACAACGCCCTGGGTGACCTCGGAGTAGTAGCGGCCGATCATGGCCGGGTCGACGTCCACCTGGATGACCTCGGGCAGGGCACGCTTCCACCGCCCTGTCGACACGGCGTTGAGACTGTTGCCGAGCGCCAGCACGAGATCGGCGTCGCCGAGGACCTCTGTGGACAGTGCGGTGCCCATGCGGCTGACGGCGCCGAACACGAGCGGGTGCGTCGTCGGAACCGAGCCGATGCCGTTGAAGGTCGTGACAACGGGAATGGCGAGTGCGTCGGCGAGTGCGAGCACGTCGGCACTGGCACGCGCGCGGTTGCCGCCGTTGCCGAGCCAGATCACCGGCCGCTCGGCGGTCAGCAGGCGTTCGGCGACGCGGGCGAGCGCCACGGGGTTGGCGGAGGGACGCTCGGTGACCCACGTGCGGCTCGGGTGCACCTCGGGGATCGCGGGCGGGTTCACGACCTCGCCTTCGATCGTGTCGCGGGCGAAGTCGAGGTGCACCGGGCCGGGGTTGCCGGTGAGCGCGTTGACGTAGGCCTCCTCCATCGCCTGTTTGATCGACGAGGCGTGGGCGACGAGGCGGGAGTACTTGACGAGCGGCTTGATCAGCTCGACGTGGTCGGCGTTCTGCGCGTCGTCCTTGTGGATGTTCTCGCCGTTGTTGTTGCAGGTGAGGACGAAGCCGGGGCTGGAGTCCCGGTACGCGCCGCCGATACCGGTCAGCAGGTTGGTCGCACCGGGTCCTGTGGTCGAGATGCAGGCGGCGGGCTTGCCGGTGAGGCGGCCGTAGGCGTCCATCATGACGGCCGCCGCGTTCTCGTGACGGGTGTGGATGACCTCGATACCGGGGGTGTCGATGATCGCGTCGGTGATCGCGAGGGTCTGACCTCCGACGACACCGAAGACGTACTCGACGCCGAAGGAACGCAGCATGTCGACGACGAGCTGGCCGCCGGTCTTGGATGTGCTCATGTGGGCAGAATCCGCTTTCTGTGTCGGTCCGATCAGGACGTTGGCACGGTCGCACTGGCCCAGCCGGCCGTCATGAGACGGCCGTCCGAGTCGCGGCGAACCCAGATCTCCAGGTCGACGCGGAAGCCCTCGTCGACAGGGGTGACTGCGGTGACGACGCCGGTCGAGGTGAACGGCTCGAAGACGTCGAGAGGCGCGAGGAACTTGACCTGTATCCATCCCGAAGTGAGAAAGGAAGGTCCACATCGGAGGGTGAGTAGCTGGGCCAGCACACCGAACTGCTGCTGCCCCTGCACGATCGGGACGCGCAGGCCACCGGCCCGTGCGGCGTCGATGTCGTTGTGGATGTTGCGCACGTACTCGCCGATGCGGCTGAACACCGCCGCCTGCTCGGCGGTGATCGTCTTGTGCAGCGGCGCGAGCACGTCACCGACGCGGACACCGGAGTCCACCGTCTCGACCACTCGCGCGTCGTCGGGAACCTCACCGGTGACCCTGCGGCTCGGCGTCGCCGACCCGCGCCCGCCGATCGCGCCGGGGCTGGTCTTGAGGATCTCGACGCCGCGATGCCGCACGATGCTGCGCCCGTCCTCACCGGTCGCCTGTGCCTCCATCACGACGTAGCCCTCGCCACGACGCTCGTAGGCTTCGGTGTAGGTGCCGGTGAGCGTGACGACCTCGTCCAGCGGCGCCGGGCTGTCGAACCACATCTGTTCTTCGGTGTGGTAGCCGACGACCTTGCTACCGGCGTAGACCAGTGTGAAGAGCTGGACAAGATCATTGCCCAGCAACGCCGCGTGCCCTATGCGCTGCCCGCCGAACGGGCTCTCCTCCAGGTACCACGGCGAGTGGTCGTCATGGGTGAAGGCGAACCGCTTGATCTTGTGGTCGTCCACGACGACGCGCACGGTGCCGAGCTTCTCCGGGATCTCGAGGTTGGCGAACTCCGGCTCCTTGAGCCCCGACTCCAGATCGTCGGTCTCCAGTGCACGGCGTGGGTCGGTCAGGTCCCGCCAGGGGCGGTCGGACGGGTTCGTCATCGAGCCTCCTCACTCTTCTCGCCGACGATGTCGCTCTCGTTGGTCTCGGGTGCCATCAGCGCACACACCAAGCCGATCAGCGCCGCCACCACGGTGATGAGTGCGATGGGCCACGGATCTCCGTCGGTCGCCGCCAGCAGCGCCGTCGAGGCGAGCGGCCACAGACCAATGAGGACACTCGGGAGCTGCGCCGCGAGCGAGAGTCCCGTGTAGCGCACCTTCGTGCTGAACAGCTCCGAGAAGAACGCCGGCTCGACACCGTAGAGCGCGCCGACCCCGATCGCGTAGGCCACGACGTAGACCACGTACATGAGCACGATCGAGTCGGCGTCGAGAATCCAGAAGAACGGGAACGCCACGACCGCTGCGACGACCGAGCCCAGCACGAACACCGCACGCCTGCCGATCCGGTCGGACAGCTTGCCGAAGAAGTAGTAGGTGTAGATCGCCACGGCGGCCGCAACGGTGCCGGCGATGAGCACGTCGGTGCGCGGGATCTCGGTGTAGTTCGTGGCGAACGTGAGGCCGATCGTGAGGATGATGTAGCCGAAGACGGCCTCGCCGAAACGCATGCCCATCGCGAGCAGCAGCGGCTTCTTGAAGTTGCGGAACAGCTCGGCGATCGGCATCTTCTCCTTGGCCTTACCGCTGGCCGCCTCCTGCTCCAGCCGGTCCTGTGCCGCCTTGAAGGCCGGGGTCTCGGTGAGCTTGAAGCGGACGAACAGGCCGACGGCGATGAGCACGGCGCTCAGCAGGAACGGCACGCGCCAGCCCCACGAGAACAGCTGTTCGTCGGGCAGCTGTGAGACGAGCGCGAAGATACCCGTGGAGAACACGAGACCCACGGCATTGCCGATCTGCGGGAAGCTGCCGTAGGCACCTCGCTTGTCCGCTGGCGCGTACTCGACGGCGACGAGTGAGGCACCGCCCCATTCCCCGCCGACGCCGAAACCTTGCACGAGCCGCAGAATAACGAGGAGCACCGGTGCCCAGAGTCCGATTTGGTCGGTCGTGGGCAACAGTCCGATGAGGAACGTCGCGAACCCCATCAGCATGAGCGTGGTGACGAGAGCGGCCTTACGGCCGAACTTGTCGCCGAAATGACCGAAGACGATGCCGCCGACGGGACGAGCGAAGAACCCGACGCCGAAGACCGCGAAGGCGGAGAGTGTTCCGATGATCGGATCGTCCTCGTTGGGAAAGAACAACGGGCCGAAGACCAGGGCCGAGGCGGTGCCGAAGATGAAGTAGTCGTACCACTCGACGGCGGTCCCGACGAGACTGGCGACAGCCGCACGCTTGGCGAGCTTGGTGCGCTCCTGCTCGGTGGCAGGAGCAGCGGTTGCGGGCTCAGCCATGATGACTCCTTTGTCGAACTCAGGGCGGGGGAAGGGGATCGGGCTCGGGGGCCCGGGTCAGAGCAGCGGAGCCGGGCGGGCCGGGTCGTCGTCGACCCGGGCGGAGGCCCAGCCCAGCGCGGTGCGGGTGCCATCGGCCTTGTCCACCCATACCTCCAGTTCGAGCCTGCCGTCGGTGACGCCGACGACGGCACCGCTGGTGGTCAGCTCCTCACCGACGAAAGCCGGGGAGACGAACCGCAGGTCGAGCTCGCCAGAAGTGAAGAAGGTCGCACCGAAGACCTCGACCAGGTTCGCGATGATCAACCCGGTCTGCTGCTGAGCCTGCACGATGGTGCGGTCGAGGCCTGACGCGGCGGCCTTGTCCGAATGCGTGTGCACGTTGGCATAGCCACGACCCGCCCAGGAGAAGACCGACATCTGGTCCTGGGTGAACGTCGTTGTCCGCGAAGGGATCGCCGCATGTTCGGGGACGTCGAGGCGTGCCCTGCCGACCACGGGAAGGCTCGCGTCGACCGTGCCGCGCACCGTGCGCGGTCGCTCGTCGTGCGCTGCCCTGCGCTGGCCGACGACCTCACCGGCGACAGTGCGCATGATCTCCTTGCCGACGTGCCGCACCAGCAGCCGGCCATCGGCGCCGCGTGCCTCGGCTTCGAGTACGACGTAGCCCTGACCTCGGCGCTCGTACTTCTCGACGTAGCCGCCCTGGATCGTCACCGTCTCGCCCACCGGGATGGGCGCATGGAACGTCAGCCGCTCGTGGGTGTGCAGGCCCTGGGCCGTGTTGCCGTCGTAGTTCTCGTAGAAGAGAAACAGCAGGTCGTTGGCGAGCACGAGCGGGTGACCGACCGGGCCGCCGAAGGGCGAGTCGCCGAAGTACCACGACCCGAAGTCGTCCTCGCTGTAGGCGTAGTCGAGCACCTTGCGCCGGTCGACCGTCACGGTGACCGGGCCCATGGGCTCGGGTACCTCGACCAGCTCGTAGCGAGCTTCCTTGAGCTGCGACGTCATTGTCACCTCCATGTCGGGCCGCATCGGCCTCGAAATGACTAGTTGTATAGACGACTAGGCAGAAACTTAGGGTAGCGGTGACCGCAATGTCAACTACGGATTTCGCGAAAGGGTGTGAGTGCCGAACCAGTGGGCGGGGTCCGCGCGCGTCAGACGGCGGCTACCTGGCGCGCGGGCGACTCCGCGCGTTCGATGTGGAAGGTGGCGCCGGATTTGCCGATGCTCCAGCTCATCTGGGTAGCGCGGCGGTCGGTGAGCCACACGAAGGCCGCTACAGCGAAGAGAAGACCGACGAACAAGGGGATGACAAAGATCCACAACAGAGACAACACACACGCTCCACTACCGGCGCCGCCCTGAGACCTGGCACCACGTGGTCGCTTGTGTGCCTGTCCTACCCCACCCCCCGGAAGTTCCGCCTCAGGGTGAGCGCGGGCCTGGCGTACCAGCCGCACTCGCGGAGCTTCCGTCGTCATCTGGGTGTGTCATCGGGCGCGTGTCCCGAACTCGACGACCGCGCAAGATTACCACGATTCCCTTGGCCTGTCCCGAAATCCGCCCGGCCCGGGCGGAGGTCCAGCCGGCGCAGCAGCTGGGCATTGAGCGCGACGATCACAGTCGACAGGCTCATCGCGATCGCTCCGGCTGCCGGCGGCAGGACGAATCCGACCGGGGCGGCCACACCGGCCGCGAGCGGCACCGACAACAGGTTGTATCCGGTCGCCCAGCTCAGGTTCTGCCACATCTTGCGGTAGCTGGCGGTCGAGAGCACCCGCGTGGCGAGCACACCGCGCGGGTCGTCCGAGGCCAGCACGACGCCGGCGGACTCGATGGCCACGTCCGTGCCGGCGCCGATGGCGATCCCCACATCGGCCCGTGCCAGCGCCGGGGCGTCGTTGACGCCGTCGCCGACCATCGCGACGCGTTCGCCGCGCTGCTGCAGCTCGGCCACCGCCGCGTCCTTGTCCGCGGGCAGTACCTCGGCGAACACCTCGTCCACACCGAGATCCTTGGCGACGGCATCGGCCACGGTGCGCGCGTCGCCGGTGATCATGACGACCCGGACGCCATCGGCATGCAGCTGCTCCACGGTCTCCCGCGACTCGGGGCGGATCTCGTCGGCGAGCGCCAGCGCACCGGCCACCTGCCCGTTCGCGAGCACGTGCAGCACGATGGCGCCGCGATCGGCCCATTCCTTCGTCACCCGGTCCAGCCCCTCGGGCGGCGCGGCGGCGCGCTCGCGCAGCAGTGCGGGGCCGCCGACGGCGACCGTCTGACCGTCCACATCGGCCTGGACACCCCTGCCGGTGAGCGAACGGAAGTCACGCGCCACCGGCACGTCACCCCGCGCGGTCGCCGCGGCGACGATGGCTCGGGCCAAGGGATGCTCGGAGTCCCGTTCCGCGGCGGCGGCCAGCGCGAGCACCGCGTCGCGCGACCAACCGTCCACGGCGGCGTGCTCGGTGACGGCCGGGCTGCCCTTGGTCAGGGTGCCGGTCTTGTCGAACAGCACCGCGTCGACGGTGCGCATGCGCTCCAGTGCGAGCCGGTCCTTGACGAGTATGCCCGCCTTCGCCGACAGTGCCGTCGAGATCGCGATGACCAGCGGGATGGCCAGCCCCAGCGCGTGCGGGCAGGCGATGACCAGCACCGTCACCGTGCGTTCCACGGCGGTCGTCGCCTCACCGAGCACGAGCCAGACACCGAACGTGATCGCACCCGAGCCCAGCGCGAACCAGAACAGCATCGCCGCGGCACGGTCGGCCAGCGCCTGCGCGCGGGAGCGCGAACTCTGCGCGTCGGCGACCAGCCGCCGGATGCCGGCGATGGCGGTGTCCTCGCCGACCGCCCCCACACGCACGCGGATCGCCGAGTCGGTCGCGACCGTTCCCGCCACCACCCGGTCACCCACGGCGCGGCGCACTGGCCGGGACTCCCCCGTCACCATCGACTCGTCCAGCTCGGCGCTGCCCTCGACCACGCTGCCGTCCGCGGGAACCCGCCCGCCCGAACGCACCAGTACCGTGTCGCCCACTCGC
Organism: Saccharomonospora sp. NPDC046836; assembly: GCF_040645195.1. Classification (NCBI taxonomy): domain Bacteria; kingdom Bacillati; phylum Actinomycetota; class Actinomycetes; order Pseudonocardiales; family Pseudonocardiaceae; genus Saccharomonospora; species Saccharomonospora sp. NPDC046836. The sequence goes on along the minus strand of NZ_JBEYXW010000008.1, from coordinate 165,287 downwards.
AGCTCGGCCAGTGGCACCGCGGTGACCTGCCCGTCGTCGATCCGCTCCGCGGTGTCCGGCAGCAGCTCGGCCAGCGCCTCCAGCGCCCCGGACGCCTGCCCGAGTGCCCGTATCTCCAGCCAGTGGCCCAGCAGCATGATGACCACCAGGAGCGCCAGCTCCCACCAGAAGTCCAGGTCGAGCCCGCCGACGCCGAATGTGGTGAGCGCACTGGCCGCGAACGCCACCGTGATGGCCAGCGACACCAGCGTCATCATGCCCGGCTTGCGAGACCGCACCTCACCGACGGCGCCGGACAGGAACGGCCAGCCGCCGTAGCCGTAGACCACGGTGCCGAGCACCGGCGCCACCCAGCCCGCCCAGCCCGGCACCTGGTATCCGAGCAGCTCCCCCGCCATCCGGCTACCCGCGACCACCGGCACGGCGAGCACCAGGCTCAGCCAGAACCGGTCGCGGAACACGGCGGCGTGGTCACCATGGCCGCCATGGGCTCTGCGCGCGGTCTCCATACCGCGCACCATACCCCTATGGGGTATGAATGCAACTGTTACCGGACCCCGTCGATCCAGCCCTGCAACAACGGCGCCGTCCTGGCGACCAGCCGCTCGTCGGGCTCGGCGGAGATCGCCTCCGTACGCAGGACGAGCCGGGTGGCACCGAGGCCGATCAGATGCGCACACACGAGCTCGGCACGCAGGCGCGCATCCGGCCCGCTGAGCCGGTCACTGAGCTGCGTCACGAACTGCCGCTCGAAGTTCTCCCGGAACGTGGCACCCGCGGGCCGGGACGAGGTGAACAGCGCGCGCAGCAACGGATCGGCCCTGGTGCGCTCGTGGAAGTCGAGCAGTGTGCGCACCAGGTGCGTGCCGAGCTCGTCGAGCGGGCAGTCGAGCAGCACCGCGGCCTCGGCCTCGAAGCTCGACGCCTCGGCGAAGAGGTTCTCCTTGCTGCCGAAGTACTTCATGACGAGCGCGGCGCTCACCTGCGCGTCGGCCGCGATGTCACGCAGCTTCACATCGGCGTAGCCGTGCAGCGAGAACCGGCGGCGTGCTGCGGTGAGCACTGCGGCACGCGTCGCGTAGGCATCGCGCTTCTGCTCGTCGGCGACAGCGGTCACCGGCTCCGGAGTGGACACGGCGTAAGGCTAACGCGACCCGCCCACGGTCACCGCGTCCGTGACGGCGCCGTCACCGGCGTGGTGCCGGCGTCAGCGCGCCGATCAGCGCGGCGAGCACGCCTGCGCCACCCGCGATGACGAAGACCACCGTGTAGGCCTGTCCCGACGGGTAGCTCGTCTCGCCGAGATGCAGCACCAGTCCCGCGGTCACGGTCGCGACGATCGCACTGCACGTCGACGTGCCGACCGAGCGGGCCAGCGCGTTGAGGCTGTTGGCCGCCGCGGTCTCCGACATCGGCACCGCACGCATGATCAACGCGGGCACCGCACCGTAGGCCAGCGCGGCGCCCACCGAGGTCACCGTGACCACCGCGATCACGGCCACGAGCGGATGGTGCAGGAGCGGGCGAGCCAGGTTGCCCAGTGCCAGCACCGCCGCACCGAGCACCAGCGTGACGCGCGGACCCCAGCGGCGCGAGATCACGGCCGCCAGCGGGGAGAACGCGACCATGGCGCCGCCGACCGGGAGCAACGCCACACCGCTGAGCACCAGGGAAAGGTCGAATCCGTACCCGGTCTGCGCGGGAGCCTGCAGCATCTGTGCGCTCACCATGAACGAGGCGAACATCGCGACACCGACCAGGATCGACGCGAGGTTGGTCAACAGCACCGCCGGGCGCGCCGAGATCCGCAGGTCCACCAGCGGAGCCGAGGGCACCCGCAGCTCGTAGTAGCCCCACGCGACGAACAGCACAGCGGCGGCGCCGAACATCCCGAGCACGACGGGGCTGGACCAGCCCCACTGCGTCCCACGCGACACCGGTACCAGCAGGCACAGCAACGCGACCGAGAGGCCCAGCGCGCCGAGGACGTCGAACCGGCCTCCGCTACGCACCGGCGATTCCGGTACGAACAGCCACACGAGCACCATCTGCAGCACCGCGAACACCGCTGCACCGGCGAACAGCCAGTGCCAGTCCGCGTACTGCGCGACGAGGCCGGCCAGCGGCAGGCCCACGGCACCGCCTGCACCCAGTGTCGAGCTCATCATCGCGATGCCGGTACCGACCCGTTCCGGCGGCAGCTCGTCGCGCATGATGCTGATGCCGAGCGGGATGACCCCGATCGCGATGCCCTGTAACCCCCTCGCGACGAGGACGACGGTGAAGTCGCTGCTGACCGCGCCGAGCGCGCTACCGAGCGCCATCGCGGCCAGCGCCGCCAACAGCATGCGGCGCTTGCCGAACATGTCGCCGAGCCTGCCCAGCACCGGCGCGAAGACCGCTCCCGTCAGCAACGTCACCGTGATCAGCCAGGCGGCGTTGGACGGCGTGGTGCCGAGCAGCCTGGGGAACTCCGGCAGCAACGGAACCGCGAACGTCTGCATGAGCGACACCGCGATGCCCGACATCGCCAGCACGCCAACGGCACCGGCGGGCCGGGTACGCGAGCGTTCGGGTGCGGACAGCGTTGCGGTCACCAGCGAGCTCCTCTTCTGACGTGCCGACCAGCACACGGAGCAAGGCGGTGAACCGTTGTTCACCGCCTTTCCGAAAGTAGTAAACCTCTGTTCACCCCCCGAGCGCAACCAGGTTGGACGACCGTCACACCCCAACAGTCCACAAAGGACATACTGTGTCCGTGGCGTTACCCCGCGGAAACGCCGTGCGACGCGACACGACGGCGCCGCGGCGGCATACTCGACCTGTGACCACAGGCATCGCGCCCGTCCGTCCGGTACTGCTCACGGTGGACGACGATCCGGCGATTTCCCGTGCGGTGGCTCGCGATCTGCGCCGCCGCTACGGCGAGCACCACCGGATCGTCCGTGCCGAATCGGGCGAGCAGGCACTCGACGCGCTGCGGGAGATGGCGTTGCGTGGCGACGCCGTCGCGGTGCTGCTCGCCGACTTCCGCATGCCCGGAATGAACGGCATCGAGTTCCTCGAACAGGCACTCGACCTGTACCCGGGAGCGCGGCGGGTGCTGCTCACGGCGTACGCCGACACCGACGCGGCGATCGATGCGATCAACGTGGTGGATCTCGACCACTACCTGCTCAAGCCGTGGGACCCGCCGGAGGAGAAGCTCTACCCGGTCGTCGACGAGCTGCTCGACGCGTGGCGGACCGCCGACCTCACACCGGTCACCGAGATCCGGGTCGTCGGCCACCGCTGGTCGGCGCGCTCGCACCAGGTACGCGACTTCCTTGCCCGTAACCAGGTTCCCTATCGCTGGTACCAGTCCGACGATCCCGAGGGGCGGCGGCTGCTGGACGCGGCCGGCGAGGACGGCCGTTCGCTGCCGGTCGTGGTCGCACCGGACGGGACGGCGCTCGTGGCGCCGAGCGACGCCACACTCGCCGAGCAGGTTGGGCTGCCGACGGTACCCGCGGCGGACTTCTACGACGTGATCATCATCGGCGGTGGGCCTGCCGGGCTCGGCGCGGCCGTGTACGCCGCATCGGAGGGCCTCCGTACCGTGCTGGTGGAACGCACGGCCACCGGCGGGCAGGCCGGGCAGAGCTCACGGATCGAGAACTACCTCGGCTTCCCCGACGGGGTGTCCGGCGTGCAGCTCACCGACCGGGCCCGCAGGCAGGCGACCCGGTTCGGCGCCGAGGTACTGACGACGCGGGACGTGGTCGGGCTCCAGGCACGTGGCTCGGCGCGCTCGGTGCACTTCGCGGACGGTTCGCGGTTGCACGCGCACGCGGTGATCCTCGCGACCGGCGTGTCCTACCGGCAGCTCCCCTGCCCCGGCGCGGCGGAGCTCACCGGACGTGGCGTCTTCTACGGATCGGCACTCACCGAGGCATCCGGCTGTGCCGGGGAGGACGTCTACGTCGTCGGCGGCGCCAACTCGGCAGGCCAGGCGGCCGTGCATTTCGCCAGGCAGGCCAAGTCCGTGACGATGCTGGTGCGGGCGCCCTCGCTGACGGACTCGATGTCGCACTACCTGATCCAGCAGATCGCGGACAGCCCGAACATCACCGTCCGGCCCTGCATGGAGGTCGTCGCCGCGTACGGCCGTTCCCACCTGGAGCGTCTCGAACTGCGGCACCTGCCCTCCGGCGCGGTCGACACCGTCGAGTCGACGTGGTTGTTCGCGTTCATCGGCGCGAGCCCGCACACGGACTGGCTGGACGGTGTGGTGGCCAGGGACAACGCCGGGTTCGTGCTCGCCGGCGCCGACCTGCTGGCCAACGGGCGCCCGGCAGGCTGGACGCTCGATCGCGAGCCGTACCACCTGGAGACGAGCCTGCCGGGCGTGTTCGTCGCCGGTGACGCGCGCGCCGACTCGATCAAACGGGTGGCCTCCGCGGTGGGCGACGGCGCGATGGCGGTCTCACTCGTGCACCGGTATCTGGAGAAACGATGACCGTAACGCCCTGTGCTGCGGACGAGCTCCGCACGTTGTTCCTCTTCGAGCACCTGACCGCCGACCAGCTCGACCGGCTGTGCCGGGAAGGCTACGTCGAGTCCGTCGAGCCCGGTGTGCTGTACCGGGAAGGCGAACCGGCGACGTGCTTCTACGTCCTCATCGAAGGCGAGGTGGTGCTCTCGCGGCGGGTCGGCAACGAGGACGTGGAGACCACGCGCACCAGCCAGCCAGGCGTCTACGCCGGTGCATGGCAGGCCTATCTCGGCGACCGGGTACCGCAGCTCTACATCGGCACCCTGACCGTGACCGTGCCGTCCCGGTTCTACGTACTCGCCGCCACCGGGCTCGGGGCGATCATGCGCGAGTGGTTCCCGATGGCCGTGCACATGCTGGAGGGCCTGTTCTTCGGGTTCCACAACACGCAGGTCGCGATCGGGCAACGGGAACGCCTGCTGGCGCTCGGGACACTGTCGGCCGGGCTGACCCACGAGCTGAACAACCCCGCCGCCGCCGCGGTGCGCGCGACGGCGAGCCTACGGGAACGGGTTGCCGGAATGCGGCACAAGCTCGAGAAGATCGCCGGGGGCCGCTACGACCGAGCCACCCTGGAGACGTTGATCAAGCTCCAGGAGGCCGCTGCCGAGCAGGCGGCGAAAGCCCCGGCGCTCAGCCCGATGGAGGCCAGCGACCGGGAGGACGCCGTCGGCGACTGGCTCGACGAGCACGGCATCGCCGGTGGCTGGGACCTCGCGCCGACATTCGTCGCGGCGGGGATCGACCCCGACTGGCTGGACCGGGTCATAGCTGTATTGGACGCTTCCGGCGAGCCGGACCCCACGATCCTCGACGGGGCCATCCGCTGGCTGAACTACACCGTCGAAACCGAGCAGCTGATGAGCGAGATCGAGGACTCGACCACGCGGGTCTCCAGTCTCGTGGACGCGGCGAAGCAGTACTCGCAGCTCGACCGCGCGCCGAACCGGGTCGTCGACATCCACGACCTGCTGGAAAGCACGCTCACCATGCTGACCCACAAGATCGGCGACGGGATCCGGGTCGTCCGCGACTACGACCGGAGCCTGCCCCCGGTGCCGGTGTACGCCGCCGAGCTCAACCAGGTCTGGACGAACCTGATCGACAACGCGGTGGACGCGATGGAGGGCAGGGGCACCCTCACCGTGCGGACCGCCGCTGACGGCAATCGCGTGCTGGTGGAGATCGGCGACAGCGGCCCGGGAATCCCCGCCGAGATCCGCGGCCGGATCTTCGATCCCTTCTACACGACGAAACCGTTCGGTCAGGGCACCGGGCTGGGACTCGACATCTCCTGGCGCATCGTGGTGAACCGCCATCACGGCGACATCCGTGTCGAGTCCGCGCCCGGCGACACCCGGTTCCAGGTCCTCCTGCCGCTGGCCCCAGGAGGCGAGTGACCTCGGCCGGACTCAGGCGGCGGCGATCTCCGCGGTGAGCCTGCCGAGCACCTTGTGCAGTCCGTCGACGACCTCCGTGTCGTCGGCAGGGCGGGTCTCGGCGAACCGCGTCACCGAGCCGGGGATGGCGAGCTTGATGTCCTCGATCACCTTCGCGCCTGCGATGCCGACCGACTTGCGCGCTTCGTCCTGCGCCCACACGCCGCCGTACTGGCCGAAGGCGGTGCCGATCACGGCGGTCGGCTTGCCGCTGATGGCGCTGGCGCCGAACGGCCGGGACAACCAGTCGATCGCGTTCTTCAGCACGGCCGGGATCGTCCCGTTGTACTCGGGCGAGAACAGGATGAACGCGTCAGCGGACTCCGCGACCTCTCGCAGCCGGACGGCGGCGGCCGGTACCGAGCCGTCGACGTCGATGTCCTCGTTGTAGAAGGGCACCTCGCCGAGCTCGTCGAACAACACGATCTCCACGCCCTCCGGGGCGTGCTCGGCGGCGGCGTGGGCGAGCTGGCGGTTGTGCGAGCCCGCGCGAAGGCTACCGACGAGGCCCAGGATACGAACGGTCATGGCAGACAACTCCTCGAACACAAGTTAGGGATACAACCGGACCGTGGTCCACTTATGTGTTGTACACCCTAAGCGGACCGTGGTCCAGTTAGCGTGGCGGGGGTTACTCTTGTGTGATGACCGGTGCCGTTCCGCGATCCCCCTCCTCAAGTGACGACGGGCGGGTGATGCTCGACTTGCTGTCGGCCGAGTCGGTGAGCGCAGGCAAGCGAGCCGATGCCGTCCGCAACCGGGCCCGCCTGCTGGAGGCCGCCGCCGAGCTGGTTGCCGAGCGTGGCGCCGCGAACCTGACCATGGACGCCGTTGCCACGGCGGCCTGCGTCGGCAAGGGCACCGTGTTCCGGCGGTTCGGGGACCGCGAGGGCCTGCTGCTGGCCCTGCTCAACCATTCCGAGGAGCAGTTCCAGGAAGCGATGCTGACCGGCCCGCCCCCGCTGGGCCCCGGCGCCGAGGCAGGGCAGCGGCTCCACGCATACGGCCCGGCGCGGCTGCACCACGAGAACGCCAGCATCGACCTCTACCTCGCCGCCGAACCCGGCCCGCTCCGTCGCTACCTCGTGCCCGCGTACGGGGTGCACCTGACGCACATCAGGATGCTGTTACGGCAGGTCGGCGTGGATGGCGACATCGAACTGCTCGCGCACATGCTGCTCCGGTCGCTCGACACCGCATCGCTGCATCATCTGGTGTGCCAGCGTGGCCTGCCCGTGGAACGGCTCGAGGCCGGCTGGCACGATCTGGTCACCCGGCTCACCGGGCACTGAGCCCCGCTCAGGGAACCGGCGCCGACCAGATGGGAAACCACCGCTGGAGGTCCTCCTCGATCGGCAGCTCACCGGACAGCTCGCCGCGCACCTGCAGCTCCAGCTCGGTGTCGCGGCGCTGGGTTCCGGTGGGGGCGAACGGGTAGAACGTTCCGCGTTTGAACAGGTACACCAGTCCAAGACGCCGGTGCCCGCCATCCCTGGTATCCGCGAAACCGATGATCGTGCACAGCAGCGACGGACCGAAGCCTGCGTCGGCGAGCGTCGAGTTCACCGCGTGCAGCTGCGTCACCAGTGCCGGAACGTCCACAGTGGTCTGTCTGGAGGTGATCCAGGTGTAGCCGTACTCGTCGTCGCTGACCGTGATGCTGCCGCCGGGCTCGAGACCGAGCAGCTCCGTGATCTCCTCCCGCGTCCGCGCGGCGGCCCCGCCCTCGGCCGGCTTGAAACAGACCGCGCCCACCCCGCTCGACGCCAGGCCCGTTGCTGCTTCGAGGGTGTAGGCGGCTCCGGGGACGGAGAACAGTACGTCCAGGTTCGGCTGGACCGGTTTCGTACGTCCGAAGAGGACATCCAGTAACCCCACGGCGGCACCGCCTCTCAGAGCTGGTTCGAGAGCGTCGCCAGCTGGTCCAGCCGCTTCTGCAGTGGCGGGTGGGTCGCGAGCAGGCTGGCCAGTGTCAGCCCCTTTCCCACAAGGGGCAGGAAGAAGAAGGCGTTGAACGCCTGTGCGGAGCGCAGGTCACGGGTGGGAATCCGGCCGATGTCGCCGCTGATCTTCGTCAGCGCCGAGGCGAGTGCGGACGGGCGTCCGGTGAGCATCGCGCCGGCCCGGTCGGCAGCCAGCTCGCGATACCGCGACAGCGCCCTGATGAGCAGGAAGCTGATGGCGTACACCGCAGCCGACACGGCCATCACGAGCAGGATCATCAGGAACAGCTGGCCACCGTCACCGTCACGGCCGTCCCTGCGCCCGTCGCCGAACAGGGTTGAGTAGAACGCGAACCGGGCCACGAGCCCAGCCACGACGCCGAGGAACGACGCGACGGTCATCACGACCACGTCGCGGTGGGCGACGTGGGAGAGCTCATGCGCGAGCACGCCTTCCAGCTCACCGGTCTCCAGACGCCGGCTCAGCCCGGTGGTCACGCACAGCACCGCGCGCTTGCTGCTGCGGCCGGTCGCGAACGCGTTCGGCAGGTCGGTGTCGGCGACCGCCACGCGGGGTTTGGGCATGTCGGCGGTCGCGCACAGCCGGTCGACGATGGCGTGCAGCCGCGGCGCCTGTTCGGGGGTGACGACGCGGGCCTGCATGCCGTACAGGGCGATCCGGTCGGAGAACCACCACTGTGCGGCGAGGAGCCCGACCGCGAGCAGGACGACGACCACCACCGACTTGATCAGCACCACGAGGACCGCGATGAACGCGACGTAGAGCAGCCCGAGCAGGAACATCGTGACGCCCATACGCGCCGAGAGCTGGCGGTCCGGCCGGAACCGGGTCTGCATTGGACTCACCCTGGAATCAGGCCGTCGTCGGTCAGCAACGCCGTGAGCTCGGCCAGCTCGGCGTCCGCGGCAGGAAGTACCAGGTCCGACGGAACTATCATGTCGGCGGGCACAGCGGTTCCACGGTCCCTCACCGCGGCGTGCAGTGCCGCCAGCACCGGGCCGAACGCCGCGGTGTCACCGGCGTCGACCGCGTCCTGCAGCTGCCCGTCGAGGGTGTTGAGCTCCTCGACACGACTGTCCTCGACGTCGTACTGGCCCTCGCCGAGAATACGGATGATCACGACGCCTCCGTGCCCTTCGGTTGCTGCTGCTCCCTCGATTCCAGCTGCGCGGGCGGAGCCGGTGCCGCGATCTGGGCTTTCAGCTGAGCGAGCTGGCTCTCGATGGCGGGTTGCCCACCGCGGCCCGAGTCCAGCGCAGCCTGGATGTCGTCACGCTTGCCGATCGGCTGCGACGCGTCGTCCAGTGCGCCCGAGGACATCAGCTCGTCGAGTGCGTCCGCCCGCGCCGACATCTGGGCCGTCCTGTCCTCGGCGCGTTGCATGGCGAGCCCGACATCGCCCATCTCCTCGGAGATACCGGACACCGCCTCACCGATCCTGCTCTGCGCCTCCGCGGCCGTGTACGTGGCCTTGACGGTCTCCTTGCGGGAGCGGAACGCCTCGACCTTGTCCTGCAGGCGCTGCGCGGAGACGGTGAGCCGTTGCTCGTCCGACCGCAGCTGGGCCGCCTGTGGTTGCAGCTGCTCGATCTGCGCGAGGGCGGCCGAGCGGCGGGTCAGTGCCTCACGAGCCAGATCCTCCTGGCCCTGCTGCACGGCCTGCGCCGCCTGCGACTGCAAGTGGTCGGCCGCCTGACCAGCCTGCCGCATCTGGAGCTCCACACGTTTGCGGCTGGTGGCGACATCCGCGAGACCACGGCGCACCTTGGCCAGCATCTCCACCTGCCGCTGGTAGGAGTAGTCCAGCACCTCCCGCGGATCCTCGGCACGGTCGAGCGCCTTGTTGGCCTTGACTCGGAACAGCAGGGCAAGGCGCCGGGCGATACCCATGGCGACCCACTCCTTCCCACGGGTTTCTCCTTATCCCGAGGGTCGTCGCGGCGACGCCGATCTCGCCAGGGACGAGGGTCCTGCCAGGCAGGGCACTAGGTCACGAAGCGGTGGTCAGCCGACGACGCGGGTCGTCCAGTCGCGCTCGTCCAGGCCGAGGAGCGTGATCCGGTCGAGCACGCCCTGCACGCCGCCGATGCGGTCCAGCTCCACCGCCTGGGGCTGGTGCACGGTGACGCAGGCCCGCAGACCCTTCTCGGTCTTGCAGGCAGCGCCGTCCTGCATGCCCCGCTGGTCCTGTGGCTGCACGTCGATGGTCACCCTGCCGCCATTGACGTTGTAGATCAGCTGCATGTCCCAGCCGCCGTCCGGCCCGGACGGCCGGGACAGCAGCGCGTCCTCCACGCGGAAGTTCGCGGGCAGCTCACTGATGCGCAGTGGCAGCGGCACGGGTTCGGTGCCGAACGTGACGTCGGCCGCGACCCGGAGCAGCGTTTGCTGCGGGTCGGGAACGTTGAGGTAGTAGGCGTTCAGTTCGGCCCACCGGCCATCCTCTGTCTGCCAGCGCAGATAGGAGTCGCCGCCGTTGATCGGGTCCCGCGCATCGGCGGTGAGCCAGTACCCCTGGCGGCCCCCGACCTCAGCGGGAACCCGCGCCGGTTCCCCGGCGAATGCCTGCTGTTGCTGGCCGTTCAGCCCCGGTTCCTCGTCGTACACGCTGAGCCAGATGTAGGCCGGGAACTCGCCGAGTCCCCGCGCCAGCGTGTTGTCGCCGTGCGCTCCCACCGCGTAGCCGACCCCGGCGATCGAGTCGGGCAGCCAGCCGAAGTCGGCGTAGGCGCGCAGGGGATTGTGCTCGGTGCTGGCGCCCTCGGCCGCGGGAAGGGCCACGCCCTGATCGGGGGGCTCGCCGGGAGCGAAGACCTGCGGCAACGTCAGCCCCGCCGCGAGGATCACGGCGGCACCGCCCGCGATCGAGCAGTGCCGCAGCCGCCGGCGGCGCCGGCCTGCCCGCCGGGCACGGTCGAGATCGAGCCGCATCGGCGGGGCGGGCTCGTCGGCCAGCTCCGCCAGAGCACTGGTGAGGTCGGTCATGTCAACTCTCCGGGGTAGCAGTGATGGGCTGGCTCTCCAGGAGCCGCCGCAGGGTCTGGAGGCCGCGTGCCGTCTGGCTCTTGACGGTGCCGAGCGAGCAGCCCAAGGTCCTGGCGACCTCGTCGACCGGCAGGTCGCAGTAGTAACGCAGCACCACGGCGGCCCGCTGGCGCGGCGGCAGCGCGGCCAGCGCGCCACGCAGGTCGAGCACTGCCTCGCGGTCCAGCTCCGGCGTCGCCGGATCGTCGTCGGTACCACGCAGATCGACCAGCCGTTGCCAGGACGAGCGCTGCTCGGCGAGGAAGGTGTTCACCAGGGTCTTGCGGACGTAGCCGTCCAGGTTCCAGGCCTTGTTCGCCCGGTGCCAGTTCGTGTAGAGCTTGGTGACCCCGGTCTGGACCAGGTCGTCCGCCCGGTGCCAGTCCCCGCACAGCAGGTAGGCCACCTTGCGCAACCAGGACGCGCGCGCCGTGACGTACTCCGTGAACTCGGCGTCCCCCATCGACGCGCCACCTTCCCGTCCCGCCTCGCGACCGCGAAGCCTCTACCCCATTGATGCCGCCGGGCGGCCGGAAGGTTGCATGTGACACGCGTGACACTACGGGGGCACAAAAAGGCCCGCCCGGGGCTGGGGCTCTCGTCCCTCCTCGAGCGGGTCACCGGGTTTCCCCGGTAAACCGCAGTATGACTCCGTCGTGGTGGGTTGTCATGGGGTCGAAAGTCCCTAGTTTCGGGCGTTCTTCGACTCTGTGACCTCGCGCCAGGCCACCGTCACCGTCGCGGGTGCGACCGAGGAGACGAGATGGCACAGGGCGAATGAGCACGACGCCTTCCCCGGACGAGCTCGCCGAGGCCGTGGCGGCGGCCGGTGTCAGCGACGAGCGGGTGCTGGACGCCGTTCGACGGACGCCGCGAGCGGCCTTCGTGCCCGCCGGCCACCGCGCGGCCGCCTATACCGACGAACCGCTTCCGATCGGTCACGCTCAGGTGACCACGCAGCCGTCACTGTCGGCGCGGATGATCCAGGGCCTCGCGCTCACCGGAGCGGAACACGTCCTCGAGATCGGGACCGGTCACGGTTTCCAGACAGCGCTGCTGGCCCGCCTGGCGGCTGATGTGGTCAGCGTCGAGCGATGGCCGGACCTGGCCGAACGGGCACAGCGGAACCTCAGCCGCGCCGGCATCCGCAACGTGACCCTGCTGACCGGCGACGGGAGCGGCGGGGTGCCGGAGCACGCCCCCTACGACGCGATCATCGTCTCGGCCGCCTACCCCGAGGTTCCCCCGCCGCTGGCCGATCAGCTCCGCGCCGGTGGCAGGCTCGTCCAGCCGATCGGGTGGGGCGGGCACGAGGAGGTCGTCCTGTTCCAGCACACTCCCGGCGGGCTGCGCAGCCGCGATGTGCTGGCGCTGGCCAGGTTCGTCCGGTTGCACGGCGACTACGGCTTTCCCCTGCCGAAGTGACTTTCTCCTCTGTCCACCCACACGCGCCCGGCGCGACCGTGCGAGAAAGGACGACGATCGGCGGTGGCACTCCGCGATCCTCCGAGCCCGGCACGTTGACTGTCCGAAGAGGAGAGACAGCACATGACCGACAACTTGCGGCGCTACGTGGCGCAGTCGCAGGGCCCGCACCGGTGGGACGGCACAGCCGGCCACACCGACGCCAGCACAGTGTGCGCCCAGGCGGAGCGCGCCATCGCGTACTTCGGCAACCGACTCGGCGTCGAGTACCGCACCCGCATCGAATCCGCCCTGCGCGAGGTGCGCGGCGCATTGATGAACCACGACCTGAGGCTGGCCGGCCAGCGCGCCGAGGTTCTCAAGACCGTTCTTCAGGAAGCCGGTGGAGTCCAGAACGCCTAGCCACCGCAAAGGAAACACGATGGATCGGTTCTCCCGGCACGAGCTGACCGTACTGCTCGAACAGCCACGGTCGCACTGCGTGTCGATGTATCTGCCCACGCATCGAGCGGGCCCCGAGACACAGCAGGACCCCATCGGGCTGACCAACCTCGTGCACAGCGCCGAGGAGAAACTGGTGGCCACCGGAGAGCGCCGCGCCGACGCTCGCGACCTGCTGCGGCCGGCGCGTGCCCTCATGGATGACGCGGGTTTCTGGCGGTATCGGGGCGATGGCGTCGGCGTGTTCCTGCGGGCCGGCTGGTGGCGGGCCTTCCGGCTGCCGCTCGCCTTCGAGTCACTGGTCGCGGTCTCGGACCGCTTCCACGTCTTCCCGCTGCTGCCGCTGCTCACCGGCGACGGCAGGTTCTTCCTACTGGCGTTGAGCGAGAACGAGGTGCGGCTGCTCTCCTGCACCCGCTCCGGCGCGGAGGTGCTGACCGTGCCCGACATGCCACGCGGTGTCCAGGACGCGCTGCGCTACGACGAGCTACAACGCCAGCGCGGTCACCACTCCGGGCAGGGTACCGGGGCGAACGTCCGGACCATCCTCCACGGCCAGGGCATCGGCGCGGAGGTGCAGAAGGAGCGGCTCGGCCGCTACCTGCAGACCGTGCACCACGCCGTCCGCCCTGCTCTGCGCGGGCAGCACGCCCCACTCGTGCTGGCGGGCGTCGACCACATCCGCGCGGCCTTCCGCGACATCACCGGCTACCCACATGTCCTGAAAGCCGGTGTTCCCGGCAATCCGGACCGGGTCCCGGCAGCGGATCTGCACGCCCGTGCGTGGCTGCTGACGGAGCCGGAGTTCGACCGCAGGCGACAGGCAGCGGCGGCGCGCTACGCGGAGGCGCTGGGTACGGGGCTGGCCACCGACGATCCGGACATGGCCGTCGACGCCGCCCGCGCCGGGCGGGTCGAGGTGCTGTTCCTGTCCGCCGGAGCAGCACCTCGGGAGTGGGAACGGCTCGAAACCGCCGCGAAGCACACAATCCGGACCAGCGGCATCCTCTATACCGTCGCGCCCGCCGATATGCCCGGCCGGGCGCCGGTGGCAGCGCTGCTCCGCTACTGAACGCTGAGTTGTCTACGCTGTCTACTGTGGACCGTCTTACGCGGCGGGTGTGATCAGCCCGTAGTGCCCGTCATAGCGGTGATACAGCACGCGGGCCCTGCCCAGCGCGGGGTCGACGAAGAACAGGAACGGCAGGCCCGTCAGTGTGAGCCGCTCGACGGCACCCCCTGTGCTGAGCGCGGGTGCGGGTTGCGGGCTGATCGTCACCGGCAGCTGGTGCGTGGCGAGCCCGCCGGGCTCTGGTGGCGTCGGTTGCGCGAGCCGGTAGCCGGTGGTGCCTGCACGGTAGAGCACGCTGTCGTGTCCGGTGCCGGACTCGGTGAACAGGTGGAAGTCGTAGTCCAGCAGCTCCATTTCCGCGGCGGCGTCGTCCACGGTGCAGCGAGGCACGGTGAAGGACTTGTGCCGGACGATCTCCCGTTCGGCGGGTGGGCGCGGAAAGTAGCCGGGCCGGTGCGCGGGTTCGGAGATGTGGCGCCACTCGTCCGGCCCCGGCATGCGGCCGCGCCGGGCCTCCCAGTGCTGGGCGACACGCGCGAGCCGTTGCCGCAGTGTGGCGCCGAGCCGGTCGATCGCCTCCTCCGCGGTCGGCGCCGCGACCTGCGCGCGCACCAGGCGGCCGTTGACGTCGAGGTTCGCCTGTGCGATCACCGGCCGCGCCACCGCCGGGTTACCGTGCCGGGTCAGCCGCACTCGCGCGGCGAGCACCGGCTCGTGGGCGAGCTTGGCCAGCTTGCCGATCTTGGTGCGTGCGTAGTCGACCGCGGTGGGTGTGAACTCGTCACGGACTGTCACGTCCACGGCGACTGCCGCGCTCGTCCTGGATCGACGCATGCCAGTCAGTCCTTCCCTGGGTCGCCGTTGTCCCGTGAACCGTTGCTACGCCGCCGCTGCGAGGCGGACCTAGGGCCGAAAGGTCCTTCTCGCCAAAGCCACAGCGGTGGGACGCTGACGAGATGAGCGGACAGCGTTCCGGGGTCCGTCTACTCCGGTTCGGCACGGCCGCCGCCGCGGCGACGGTCTACGCGTTGCGGGTCCGGCCACGGCTGCTGACCTGGGGCGCCACGCGGGACGAGGCCGCCCGCGCCTATCCCGGTGACGAACTGGTCCCCGACGCCGGCGGCTCCTCGACGATGGCCACGACCCTTCCCGCCCCGCCCGAGCGGGTCTGGGCCTGGCTGGTGCAGATGGGCGCTGACCGCGGCGGCTGGTACAGCTGGGACCGGCTGGACCACTATGGCGAACCGAGCACGGACCGCATTGTCGCCGAATGGCAGAGCCTGCGGGTGGGGCAACGGGTGAGCGCATCGCGCAACGGCCAGACCTGGTTCACGGTCGCGATGCTGGAGCCGAACCGCACCCTGGTGCTGCGGTCGGATCTGGTGCTGCCGTCCGGCCGCTCCTTCAACGCCGGGTCCACTCCCCTGCCCCTGGCCTATCTGAACGGGATCTGGGCGTTCCACCTGCGACCGACCCCTGGCGAGCAGACCCGTCTCGTGGTCCGCACCCGCGGCCGGAGCCGCCCACGCCGGCTGACCCGGCCGTTCGACCTGCTGGTCGGCGAGCCCGCACACGTGACCATGCAGCTGCGCCAGTTCCAGAACCTGCGTTCCCGGGTGATCACCTGAAAGTGGTCTACATCAATCGGTGGGCTCTCGGGTCGTGTCAAACTATACATTCTTGATGGTACAGTTTCAGAGTGACTGTTGATCGCGCACCAGCCCACGACCCGATGCTGTTGACCGCTCGGCAACGCTGGACACTGCTGGTGGTGCTGGGTGCGGGCCTGGTGCTGATCGCGTTGGACAACTCGATCCTGTACACGGCATTGCCCACACTCACCAGGGAGCTCGGTGCGTCCAGCACGGAGGGTCTCTGGATCATCAATGCCTATCCGGTGGTGATGGCCGGGTTGCTTCTCGGGGCGGGGACACTGGGTGACCGCGTCGGGCACCGGCGGATGTTCCTGATCGGTCTGGTGGTGTTCGCGGGCGCCTCACTCGTGGCCGCCTTCGCGCCGAACCCCGGGGTACTGATCGCCGGCAGGGCGGCGCTGGCGGTGGGAGCTGCGGCGATGATGCCGTCCACGCTCGCGCTGATCCGCGTCACGTTCCGCGACGATCGCGAGCGCAACATCGCGATCGCGATCTGGGGTTCACTGGCGATCGTCGGCGGCGCGGCGGGCCCGCTGCTGGGTGGCCTGCTGCTCGAGCGGCTGTGGTGGGGCTCGGTGTTCCTGATCAACGTGCCGATCGCCGTGCTGGCCTTCGCCGTCGCGGCGAGGATCGCGCCGCCGAACGACGCGGACCCCTCGAAGCGGTGGGACCTGGTCTCGTCACTGCAGATCATGGTCACGCTCGTCGGCCTCGTCGTGGCGATCAAGGAGCTCGCGACGTCCGATCCGTCCTGGCCCGTCGCCGTCATCGCGCTGATCGCGACCGTCGGCGGGGCGCTGGTCTTCACCCGGCGTCAGCGGCGACTGCCCTACCCGTTGCTCGATCTCACGATCTTCCGTAACCCCGCGTTCCTGTCCGGGGTGCTCGCCGCCGGGTTCGCGATGTTCGCCACGGGCGGGGTACAGCTGGTGACCACGCAGCGCTTCCAGCTGGTCTCCGACTTCAGCCCACTACAGGCGGGTCTGCTGGTCTCCGCCCTCGTCCTCGGTTCGCTTCCCACCGCACTGCTCGGTGGCGCGTTCCTGCACGTCATCGGCATGCGCTACCTCATAAGCGGCGGTCTGTTCGTCGCCGCGGCCGGTGTGCTGACCACGCTGTACGGGATCAGCGCCGGGTTCGGGTGGGTCATCGGAGGGCTGGCGCTTGCCGGCATGGGGCTCGGTGCCGTGATGGCGGTGGCGTCCACCGCGATCATCGGCAACGTGCCCGCCCGCCGCGCCGGCATGGCGTCCTCCGTCGAAGAGGTCTCCTACGAGTTCGGGAACCTCACCGCCGTCGCTCTCCTCGGGGCCCTCCTCGGCGCCGTCTACACCGGGACCGTCGAGCTGCCTGCCGGCGCACCGGCCGCGGCGCACGACTCGCTGATCGGGGCGATCACCACCGCCGGCTCGGACCGGGGCATCCTGGACGCGGCCTTCAGCGCCTTCGACCACGGCTACGCTGTCGTCATGGTCATCGCGGCAGCCGTACTGGCCCTCGCCGCGGCCATCACCGCCGTGCTGTTGCGCCGCTACGGGCCGGGTTCGGCGTCGTCAGCGTATGACTCCAGCCACTGAGAAGGAACGGGAAGGAGCGTCCATGCGCGTGAGCAACCGCGGCACGATCCTGAGTGCCGCCGTGCGCCTAGTCCAACGCGAGGGCGTCACGGCGGTCACGTTCGACTCCGTCGCCGCGGAGGCCGAGCTGACTCGTGGTGGGATCATGTACCACTTTCCCTCGCGCGAGGCCCTGCTCGCCGCAATCCACCAGCACCTGGCCGCCGAATGGGAAGCCACCCTCGTCGACGCGGCAGGCAAATCGTACGACCAGGCGACTCCCGATGAACGCCTCGCCGCCTACGCCAGGGTGTGTGCGCAGTCCTCCACCCGCGCCGAACTGCAGCTCATGCTCGAAGCGGCGACCCACCCCGAGCACAACCTCCCCTGGAAGGCCGTGCTCGACCGCTGGACGACGCCGATCGACGCGGTCGACACCGATCGAGGCGTGCTGATCCGGTTCATCGCCCGCCTGGCCGCCGACGGCCTCTGGATGTACGAGTCCGTGTTCGACCAGCCGCTCCCTCCCCAGACCCGGGAGCGGCTGGCCGAACACATCGCCCAGATGATCCTGCAGCCCTAGGCGAGGTCAGACCGGCACGGCGGCGCCACCTGCCGGCAGGTCTGTGGGCTGCGGGCTCGACGGAGCCGGCTCGGCCGGTGTGCTCGTGTCGGTGTCCGCGGGCGGCTCGGAGCTGGGCGGGGTGGGCTCAGGAGTGGTCGGCTCGGGACTTGTCGGCGTGGGCTCGGGACTGGTCGGTGGCGGCTCGGAACTGGGCGGTGCCGACGTGGAACTGGTCGGCGGCGGCGTCGAACTGGGCGGTGCCGGCACAGAGCTGGTCGGCGACGGCGGGCTGGATGGCTCCGGGCTCGCCGGTGGCGTGCCACCCGGTGCCTTCCCAGGAGCAGCCGGTCCAGCCGGCCGTTGTCCGGTCGGCGCCGGCGCATCGTCCGGCGCGTGCTGCGGGGCTGCCGCTCCAGCGGCGACGACCCATCCGCCGCCGTCTGTGCTGTCGGGTTCTGGTGTCACGCCACGGGCATAGGTGTCGGCCCAGCTGAGGACCGTGCGAACGTAGGTCTGCGAATGGTTGTAGCGGAACACCGCCGCGGCCCGCTGCTGGCGATCGGACAGGTCGGTCCCACCGGCGCAGAGATAGCGGCCCGCGGCCAGCACCGCGTCGTGGATGTTGTGCGGGCTCAGCACACCGTCGCCGTTGCCGTCGGCCGCGTAGTGCCGCCAGGTGGACGGTATGAACTGCATCGGGCCCACCGCGCGATCCCAGACGGTGTCCCCGTCGAACAGGCCGCCGTCCGTGTCGGGGATCGCTGCGAAGTCGCCACCATTGAGCACCGGTCCCAGAATCGGTTGCGCCGTGTTGCCTTCGGCATCCACCAGCCCGCCCCTGGCGTGGCCGGACTCGACCTTGCCGATGGCCGCCAGCAGCGACCACGGCGCGTGGCAGCCCGGAAGTCCGGTGCCCAGTGTCCGCTCCGCCCGCTGGTAGGCCGCCAACGCGGAAGCCGGGATGCCGAAGCCGGCATCCGGCGCCGAGGCCACCGGACCCGCCGTGTACAGCACGGGCGGTTCGGTGGTCGGCACGACCTCCGTCTCCAGTGTGTCGAGCGGGATCGGCTCAGGTAGCGAGCCGTCCACACTGGGCGCCCACGGCGGCGGGGTGGGGGCCGCGAGCGCCAGCTGCGTCGTGGGCCGGTTGGGCAGATCGGCGCCGAGCAGCGTCGGCGCCACGAGCACGGCACCCGCGGCGGCGGCGTACCGTAGCCAGTTCCGCATCTTGTTCCTCCAAAGCGGACGATCAGCCGAAGCGGCCGTTCACGTAGTCCTCGGTGCGCGGGTCCGAGGGAGTATCGAAGATCACGTCGGTCGGCCCTGACTCGACGATGACGCCTGGGTTTCCGTTCTCTGCCAGGAAGAACGCGCACTGGCGGGACACCCGGGCGGCCTGCTGCATGTTGTGCGTGACGATCACGATCGTGATCTCGTCTGCGAGCTCGGCGATCGTCTCCTCGATGCGGCGGGTCGACGTCGGGTCCAGCGCGGAGCACGGCTCGTCCATGAGCAGCACCTTCGGGCGCACGGCGAGCGAACGCGCGATGCAGAGCCGCTGCTGCTGCCCTCCGGACAGGGCGCCGCCGGGCTGGCGCAGCCGCTCCCGGACCTCCTTCCACAGCCCGGCCTTGCTGAGGCACTCCTCCACCAGACTGTCCTTTTCAGACCTCCTGGCTCGCCTGCCGGTGAGCTTGAGACCCGCGACCACGTTGTCGTAAATGGACATCGCCGGGAACGGGTTCGGCTTCTGGAACACCATCCCGATCTGGCTGCGCGCCTCGGTGAGCTTCCAGCGGCGGCCGTAGATATCGTTGTCGTTCAACAGGACCTCGCCGGCCAGTGACGCTCCCGGCACCAGCTCGTGCATGCGGTTGAGCGTGCGCAGGAACGTGGACTTCCCGCAGCCGGACGGGCCGATCAGCGCGGTGACCGACCCGCCCGGCATCACCAGCGAGACCCGGTCGAGCACCTTGTGGTCGCCGAACCAGGCCGAGATCGACCTCGCTTCCAGGCTCGCCGGCTCGCTGGTAATGGCCGAGATCTCCATCGTGTCGGTCAGTGTCATCGTCTCGCTCCTCGAGTGGCTCACGTCAGCACTCACATCAGGTTGGGGAGCAGGGCTGCCGCATGGTCCGCGACGGCCGAGCCGAGCGCACCGAGCACCGGGATGCCGATGATCCAGGCGTGCCAACGGCCAGCGCGCCTGCGGACATAAACCACGCCCAGCGCGGCAACCAGCAGGATCGCTGTCCACAGCACGATTCCGGTCAGCGCCGACGGATCGCTCCTCAGTACGCGCTCGGACTCCGCTATCGCGAACGACGGAACGACGCCGTTGGTCGGCTGGGCGGGGCTCACGAGCCGGGCATCGACCCGCAGCACGTCGGTGGGCAGGAACATCGGCCCGTCCGCGGTGTCGAGCACCAGCCTGCCCTCACCGTCGCGCAGGGCGGGAGGCAGTGGGTCACCCGCCCTGCGCACGCCGGTGACGGCGTAGACGTGCTCGCCCTGCCCGGTGATGATGCGGATCTCGTCGTTGCGGTGGAGCTGCCCGAGGTCGGCGAACGGTGCACCGTAGGCCGCGCGCCTGCCCATGATCACGCTGAGACCCGCCTGTCCCGGCAGCATTGTGTCGCGCTGGTGTCCAGGACCGGCCATCAGCGCGGTCGCGGAGGTACCCTCCCCGACCACCTCGTGCACCCCGATGCGGGGAATGTGGATGATCGCGACCGGGGTGCCGGGCTCCAACAGGCGCCGCTGTTCGTCGAGCGGTGAGACCGGGCCGACTCCTTGCGCCAGCTCGGAACGGAACTGGTCGTAGGCGAGCTCCTGCGCTCGGTCGTGGGACAGTGCGCCCAGCACGGTCACCTGGAACACGAACCCGAGCATGATCGCCGCGACGATGCCGAGCGCATGGGCAGCCGTGCGAAGGCCTGCCTGATGCGGTTCCGGCGCGCCTGCCACCGGTGCAGGCGCCGGCGCCTGCACCGGTGGCAGCTCCACAGTGGTCACAAGTGGTTCCCGCCGGGTTCACTCCGGTCCGCGGCACGCCTGCGGGACGCCTGGAGCGCCAGCGCGCCGCCGCCGACGAGACCGAGCCCGAGCAGTACGGCGAGTCCGATCGGGGTGCCGGTGTAGGCCAGGTCGCCGGTGTCCGATCCGGCATCGGGCGATGTGCCTTGGCCTAGGTCCGTGGTCCCGTCGTCCTCCGGAGTGATGACGTCCGAGGGGAACTCGTCCGTCGTCGTCTCGGTGTCCGTTGTGGACTCATCGGTCGTGGTGTCGGTGGTCGTCTCGGTGTCGCTGGTGGTGGTCGACGTCGGGCCGTCGGTCGTGGTCGTGGTCGTCGTCCCGCCACCCGGGTCGGTGGTGGTGAAGTGGGTGGCGTCGGTGAACCAGATCTTCGTGTCGAAGAAGCCCTTGACCTCCTGCGAGAACGCGTCGACGCAGTTGAGCACGATCCGGTACTCGCCGGCCTGGATGGTGGTCTCGGCGTCGCGGGCGATGTCGGCGAACGACTGGTAGAAGTAGACCCCGAACGGATCGGACTTCGACATTCCCGCTTCCGATGTGGTCGCCGCGATCAGCCCGTCCGCCCAGCCACCCGGGCCGAACACGAACATGTTGTAGGCGTCGGCATCCGTCGCGCAGCCGCCGCTGGACTGGACGCGCGGCGCACTGATGTCGAGTCCGGTCTCCGGCTGCACGGTCAGCGAGCCCAGCCGTCCCGGTGCCGGTGCGGGGTCGCTCGTCGTGGTCGTCGTTTCCGCCGTGGTCGTGGTGGTGCTCGCGTCAGTCGTTGTCGTGGTGACGTCCGTCGTTGTCGTCGTCGCGTCGGTCGTCGTGGTCGTGGGCTCGGTTGTCGTCGTGGTCGGCTCAGTGGTGGTCGGTTCGGTGGTCGTGGGCTCGGTTGTCGTCGTGGTCGGCTCGGTCGTGGTCGGCTCGGTCGTCGTCGGCTCTGTGGTGGTCGGCTCTGTGGTGGTCGGCTCGGTCGTGCTGGTGGTCGGGTCAGTGGTCGTGGTGCTGGTCGCGTCAGTCGTCGTAGTGGTGGTGGTCGGCGCGTTCGGGTCGGTGCTGGTGTAGTGGGTCGCGTCGGTGAACCAGATCTTGGTGGTGAACGTGCCCTTCACCTCGGTGGTGAACATGTCCACACAGTTGGCCACCACGGTGTACTCGCCGGGCAGGATCACGGTGTTGTTGTCGACGGCGATGTCGACGAACGACTTGGTGAAGTTGACCGCGAACGGCTGTGTGGTGGAGAACCCGGCGTCACTGGTGCCATACGTGGCCAGCAGCCCGCCGGACCAGCCGCCGGGGCCGTAGACGAACGCGTTGTAGCCGTCGGAGTCCGTCGTACAGCCCGTCGCGGTGCGGACGAGGGGCGCGGTGATCTCGCGGCCACTGGGCGGTTCCATCGTCATCGAGCCGAGTGTCGCAGTGGGCGGCTCGGCGTGCCCCGAGGTCTCGATCATCAGCACCGTCACGAGCGATGCCGTCAGCACGCCGCCCGCGGCCGCCAGGTGCCATTTGCGCATGGTCGTCATTCCTCCGTCTTCGTTGATGTCGTCACCGGCTTCTTGCGCCGTACCGCGCCGAACACGAGGCCGAGCGCGGCGGCGCCCAGCGCGCCGCCCGCGACGTACAGAAACGGCTCCAGGCCACCGGATGCGTCCGCGGTGCCCGCGGCGGCATCGTTGTCCGAGGCTCGCGCCGGGGCCTGTTCGGGCGCCTGTGCCGGGGCCTGTTCCGGTGCACCCTGTGCTTGGCCAGGCGATCCGTCGGACGGTGTACCGGGGCCGGGCGCGGCTGGTTCGGTACTGGGGTCCGGCAACCTGTCCGGCCCCTTCGCGTCCCCGATCGCCTCGTACCGGGTGGGAGTGGCGAACCGCAGCGCGCCGGTGAACTCACCGAAGCTCCGCTGGCTGAAGGAGTCGATGCAGAAGACCGTGAACGTGTAGCCGCCGCTCAACGTGGTTCCCGCGTCGGCGGCGAAGTCCTTCATGGTCTGTTGCAGGTGCACGACGAACGGCCCGTCGTGCGACAGTCCCGCCGAGCCGTTGGGCACGACGACGGCGCCGGGTGCGGCGAACCCGGAGCCCGTCACGGTGGCGTAGTAAGCGTCCGCCTGTGCCGGGCAGCCGGCCGACGTGCGCAGCTGGATCACCGCGATGTCGGCGCTCGCGCCGGGTGTGATCTCCAGCCCGCCCAGCTCATCCGCCTGCGCCGCGGCCGGGGCGAGGAACACCGCCGCGGACGCGGCGAGTACACCGAGAGTGCTACGCATCGACTCGCTCCTCCTTGTTCTTCTCCACGGGATCCGAATCCTCAGAAGCGCCCCGCCGCCGCTTGCGCAGGTAGTAACGCAGCACCAGCAGCCCGATCAGCAGCGCCAGCGCGGCAAGCACCGCCCAGGGCACCGCGACGACGGTGAACTCCGTGGTGACCGGGTCGAGGCGGAGGTCGGGATCGGCCGCGCTGTTCTGTGGTTCGATCCGCACCGTGCCGGTGAGCCAGCCCGCCGGCAGGAGCTCCGGCACCGTGGCGGTCACCCGGAACGAGTTGCCCGGCAAAAGCTCCGGCAGGTCGCCGAGCTTGCCGGCCTCCACAGTGGAACCCCATGGGGTGCTCACCGACACCTGCTGCCTGCCCGCGAGCCGGATGTTGCCCGTGTTGCGCACCGTGTAGCTCACAGCGACGTCACCGCGCGCGAAGAACCCGCCGGAGTAGGAATGCTGAACATCCTCAATGGACAAGCCGGGCCGGACCGCGCCGGACACCCTCAGGTAGATCCGGGTGCCCACCCGCTGCTCGACGGCGACCTTCTGTCCCTTCGCCCCGGTGGCCGTGGTGACCAGGGAGGCGACGACGCCACCGGCGTGGTCGCCTGGCGTGGCGTTACTGGGGATTCGCACGGAGAACGGGACGATCTGGATCGACCGGGCCGGCACCGTCACCGTGCTCGCTCTCGTCCGCACCCACGCGCCGACGTCCACCGGGTCACTCGCCTTCGGCAGCAGATCGAAACCGCCGTCGGGGGTGTTGAACGCGTCACTGGCGTAGACACGCAGCGCGACGGGCGTGGTGGCGAGGTTGGACACCGCGATGAAGTCGTTGACCACGGCGCCGGGCGTGGCGGCATAGCTGAAGTTCGGCCTGGTGTCCGGGGCCGTTGCGGTGGCCGGCCGGACGCCGAAGGTGGCGCGGTTGTCCGAAGAGGACGCGGGCGGCGCGGCGGGCGAGGCGAGTGCCGCGCCCGGTGCGGCTCCGGCGAGCAGGACGAGCGCGCAGGCGAGCGCGGCCGCCGCGCGGCGTAGGCGGGTTCTGACGGTGGGCACGGGATGTCCTTTGTGGAGTGACCGGTGCGGGGGCGGAACGGGTGGAAGAGACGTGAGCCCCGTTCCGTCCCCTGACCGGCTATGCGGGGAGCCGGTCGCCGGGTGTATTCAGTGGGATCAAATGGCGGTGAGGGTCAGCACCGCCGTGTAGATGCCCGCCATGGTCGAGGTGGGCACGTTCAGCACGAGGTCGCCGCCGAGGTTCGCCGTGCCGGTGCCGCCGCCCGCGCCGGCGGTGGCCAGCGTGCGGGAGGACGACAGACCGACACCGGCAGGCGCGGTCTGACCAGGCGCGAGGGCCTGGGCCGGGTTGACGGCCGAGCCCGCAGCAATGGTCTGGACCGCCGACTTGTCGATGACCTTCGGGGTCCAGCCGAGGTTGGCACCGTTGATCGCGTTGCCGCTGCCGTCGCCGAAGTCGGTGACCTGGCCGGACACGTTCCAGCCGGGGTTACCGGCCCTCGTGTCGGTGACCGTCACGGGGTTCAGAGCGCCGCTCGTCGTCGACATGCTGGCGTCGGGCAGCAGCTCCGCGGTGGGCAGGATGACGTTCTGGTTCGCGACACTGATCACGAGCTCACCAGCAGCGACCTCGGTGGTGATGGTCTCCGAGGCCGTGACCCCGGCGAACGGCGTGACCTCCAGTGCCACGCCGGCCGACTCCGAACCGGCGTAGTCGGCGGAGTTGGTGGGCAGGAAGACCGCCTTCAGCGAGTGCGATCCCGCAGCCAGCGTCGAGGTGGCAAGCGTTGCCTGCCCGCCCGAAACGGTCACCGGAGCGCCGACGTTGGCGCCGTTGTCGGTGAACTGCACCCGGCCGGCGGCACCGGCAGGCGACACCGTGGCGTTGAGGGTCACGCTGCTGTACTGCTCCACCGTGCCACTCGGGTTCACCGAGAGCGCGGTGGTAGTGGGCTGCGCGACCTTGGCCTCAACGGTGTAGTTCACTGCGGGCGAGGTCGAACCGGAGATGTTCGGCGCCGAACCGGTGAACACCGCGGTCAGCGAGTGGGCGCCCGCGGACAGCGACGAGGTGGTGAGGGTCGCGGTGCCGCCCGAAACCGGCACCGGGCTGCCCAGGTTGCCTGCGCCGTCCACGAACTGCACGGTGCCGGTGGCCGAGGCCGGGGACACGGTGGCGGTCAGGGTCACCGGCGTGCCGTCGGTGACGGGGCTGGCCGGCGTCACCGACAGCGCCGTGCTGGTGGTGATCGGCGCGTCGGGGTCGGTGCTGGTGTACTGCGTGGGCGAGGTGAACCAGATGTTCTGGGTGAAGGTGCCCAGCACCTCCTGCGAGAACGCGTCGACGCAGTTGGCGACGATCGTGTACTGACCCGGCTCGATCGTCGTCTGGTTGTCCGTGGCGATGTCCTTGAAGGACAGTCCGAACGCGATCGGGAAGCCCTGGGTCGTGGAGAACCCGGCGCTCGACGTGGTGGTGGCGATGAGGCCGTTGGTCCAGCCGCCGGGACCGTAGACGAACATGTTGTAGGCGTCGGAGGTATCGGGGCAGCCCGCGGAGGTCTGCGCCACCGGCGCGCTGATGTCGATACCCGTGGCCGGGGAGATGGTCAGTGGCCCAAGGGTCTGCGCCGGGGGTTCCGCCGCGGCGATACCCGCGCTGCCGATCGCGGCTGCGGCGGCCGCTGTCAGCGCGAGCGCGCCGACCCCGGCACGGCGCAGCATGGTTGTGGTGCGCATGGTTGTTGTGCCTCTCTGAAGAGAATGCTGTGAACGTGCGATGCGGTGGATCACGGCGTCACGATCGAGGTGTCACCACAGTTCGGGGCGGTCCCGAAGCCGTACCTCGTGATCGTGGCGGCGTTCGTGCAGACCGCCGAGTTCGGGCCGACGAAAACCGTGCTGTAGGGCGCGTTGCCGAGCTGACCGGTCGGCACGACGTTGTAGACGTCGCGCTTGAACGACGAGCCCGTGTTGAGAACCGTCGCCGCGACACCGTTCATCGTGGTGAGCACGGCCTTACCCTGCACCGACGGCGACACACCGTAGATCTGCGAGATGTACTGCGCGATCGAGTACGGCGCGATGTGCTGCTGCTGGGCGAGGAACGTGCCGGTGTTCTCGATGATCGGCTGTCCCGTGGCGTCCACATCGGACACACAGGTGAACTGCTGGGTGTAGTTCGCCGCGTCGGTGAGACCGAGCGAGCGCATGAAGAACTGCCGGGTGCCCGAACCGTACTGCGGCAGCAGCGGCTTGTAGGTGGTTCCGCTACCCGGAGCGGTGCAGTTGTAGATCGACCTGAGCTGCGCGGTGGTGAGCCGCTTGGAGATCGAGCTGTCCGAGCGGACCGCGTAGGTCACCGCGTCCACCGCGAAGGGGATGTAGGTGAGGTTCTTACCGGCGTAGCTCGACGCGTTGTTGCTCGACGACCGTGCGAACTGGACGCAGCCCGTGCTGTTGTCCAGCGAGTTGACCAGCGCGTTGACACCGTTGCCGGAACCGACCGGCCGCGGGATGTTCTGGCACTGGGGGCTGGTGGCCGGGTCCTTGGTGGTGATGGTGGCCGAGCCCGTCGCGTCGTACGAGCCGATGACCTTGGAGCCGTTGACGGTGATCGTGTCGGCCAGGCCGTTCATGACGTCCTGGGTGGTGTCGGAGCCGACACCGGCGAGGTCACGGTAGGTCGGGGTGCCCGAGGGGTCGGCGCTGGCCGAGCCCGTGGCGAGCCCGACAGCGAGCAAACCGGCCACCGCACCGAGGCAGAGTCTTTTCTTTCTCACAGCAGGTATCCTTAGTCTCGCAGTAGTGCACCGGACTGGTGTCCGGGCACGTACCGGGGCCACGTTTCACGCCCATCGCCCCGGTCAACGCACATCTGCGGAAGGTGGCGCCTGTGGCTGGTTGCAGCCGGTCACAGGCCCCGCCAGTGCATCACCTCCTCAACCGCATGCTCAGCCGTTGCAGCAGGGGCGAACCTCCTGCCGCCAGTCCGCCGAGAACGAATGCGGCCGCGAGCCCATAACGCAGCCAGCCGAGCGGCATGGCCGGTGTGCGGCCCGCGGACGCTCGCGGGGGCGTAACCGAGGAGCCGTCGGGCGCGGTGGCGGGGTGTGGCACCCCCAACGCGGCCGCGAGGTCCTCGTCGGTGCCACCCACGCCGTTGGCCGTGCCGCCGGGTGAGCTGCCCGAGGTACCCGCCGAATAGTCCCCCGTCGGCGGCAGGTTCCCTGCCGAGCCACCGGTACCCGCATCGCCGTTGTTGTCCGCACCGTTCGCGGTGAGGGGTTTGCCGGCCTGCCGTTCGATCGCGTCGGCTGCGCTGCGCGCCTTGGCGCGCAGGGCCGCCGGCAACGGCGCGTAACCGTCCGGCAGCTGGCCCGCCGCGACGCCCGGCGTCTGGCCCGGCCCCACCGCGAACCGGATCAGGTCGGCATACTCGGCCCCGGCCTGCGTGGTCAGTACCGCGGGTGCGGTCGTGGCGTAGCTGAGGTTCACCAGCGGGTACGCGTTCTTCGTCTTCGCCTGGGTGTTCGGCGCCTGCACACCGGGGACCGGGGTCGGCCGCATTGCGCCCGCCCCGGCGAGCAGCGCCGAGTTGGTCGGGGCGACGAAGTCGCCAGAGGCTGTCCGCAGCCGCGCGGTCGCCAGCCCGTAGCGGGCGGCGGTCGCGGTGTCCACCACCGCGATCAGCCCGCGGCTGCCCTGTGGCTGGCGTTCGACGCGCTTGAGCTCCGGCTGGCCGTCGGGGGTGGCCAGCCCGCTGGGCGCCTTGCCGAGTGTGTCGCCCCTGCTGATCGCGCGGCCGGCCTCGTGCATGTCGTTGGCGGGCGGGTGCAGTGTGAGCGCGCACGTCTCCACCAGGGTTCCCGGCTGCCAGCAGGCGAGGTCGGACTTGGGGAAGTTCGAGATCGGCAGCGCCAGCTTCCCGTAGTTCGGGTTCACCTTCATGCCCCACTTGTCCGGTTCCCCGTCGAGGAACGCACGTGCCTCGCGGTCGGCGTTCACCCACGACCACAGCAGCTCGGTCATGTCCTGGTCGCCGGACGGCACGACGGCATCCACAATGGACATGAGTGCGCCGTAGGTCTTGAACTCCTCGTTGATCGCGAGGAAGTCGGGGTCCTTGGTCAACGAGGCCGGGTTGCCGGCGAGGTGCTCTGGCCGTCCCGGGATCGACCACGCATAGGACTGGCTCAGCAGCTTCGCGACCAGCCTCGGGGTCAGGTTCATGGTGTTGATCAGCTGCCCGTCACGCCGCCAGACATCCTCCGGCACCACGCCCTCGCCCGCGGACTGCCGCTCGGTGACGAACGCCAGCGCCAGCCCGGACAACGCCACCGGCGCGTACACCATCCGCCGGTCGGGTGGCACCGCATCCGGTGCCACCGGCAGGGTCACGTACGTAAGGCCGGGTTCGGCGCCCGCGAGCTGGCCACGGGCGATCGCGTCGGGAACCTGGGTGAAGCCGAACACGGTTCCGCCACCGGCACAGAGAGCGGGCTGCCAGCGCAGCATCGCATCGGCGATGAACTCGTGCCCCGAGGTCGGCCGTTCCGCCGCACCGAGCGGGCACGACGAGCCGACGGGGCGGAAGTCGAGCTTGACGGCGATCCGGTGCTGCCAGTTGCTTGCCGACAACGGCGAGGACACCAGCCAGTTGGGCATGCCTTCGGTGCCGACAGGTCTGCCGTTGACCTCGGTGGCGCCGCGTGGCACGGCCACGAGCCAGCAGGACCTCGGTTTTCCGTTCCCCAGCACGTTTCCGCACCCGAGCCCGTAGGACTCGAGCGCGGTCTGCACCTCGAAGTCCACCTCGCCGGTGCCGTCCAGCCGCGTCTTCGCCAAGGGGATCTCGTTGGTGGTTCCGGCATCGAAGAACTCACCGGTCTCCGCCGTGGTCTTCCCGCCTGCCGAGGTGAACGGCACCACCGCCTGCTTGCCGTCGCTGGGGAGGTAGGTCTCCTTGGGGTCACCGTCGCCGAGGGTCCTGCCATAGCTGACCTGCCGCAGCCGCACGTAGTCACCCGCGCTCGGCGCCGACTGCGCCGCGAGCCCGCCGTACTGGCACTGCTCCCGCGTCGGGCCCGTGGCCGCGTCACCCCAGCACTGCATGATCTGCAGGTAGTTCATCCCGAAGTTGCCAGCGGGCCCTGTCGCCGTACCGCCCTTCCACGACACCCGGACCGTCTGGTTGATCAGGTCGCGGGTCTGGCTGACGGTCACCCGCAGGCCGTCGAACGGTCCGGAACCCGCTACTGTCACGGCCGATCCGGTCGCGGCCTGCGCGGGAACGGTCAGCAACGCCGGCCCCGCCGCGACGAGGACCAGGGCCAGTAGAAGCCGCGGCAGCGGGCGCATCATGGTCCCTCCTTGCGCCTCAGCGCACGGGCGATGAGCGGAGGGCCGATGATCAACCCGGTGAGCAGCACTACGGCTAGCACGCTCAGCAGGACGAAGTTGTTGTCCCGCAACTGAACCGACACGGGGATGGCACTCGCGCCGAGCACCTCCGTGCCGCCGATGACCTCTCCGGTCTCGGGGTCGATGGCGGCCTGTGACTGTGGACCGGTGGCGCTGTCGCCGGTTTGCCCGGACTGCGCTGCCGGGTCGGTTCCGGTGTTTCCGGCAGGCCCGCCCGTCTGGTTCGCCGTGCCCTGTCCACGTGAAGCGGTGCCGGTGCCGGTGCCGGTTCCCCTGCCTGTCCCGGTCCCGACCGGGGTCTCCTGCCGCGCCCCGCCGGTGCCCTGGGCACATTGTGTCGCGCCCTTCCGGTCGCATTCGGACGGATTCGGTGCGGTGCGGGCCAGTGTGTTACTGCCGTCACGCGAGAACGTGGGGTTGTTGCACTTGGAGATGTCGACCCGCTGCCTCGTGGAACCTGGGATCCGCGCCACCTGCTGCATTCCGGCCGTGACGAGGTTGATCGGCAGTGGTGAGTAGCCGAGCCGGTCCGCCTGCTGCTGCCCCTCACACAGGAAGTAGTAGGCGAAGTCGGACAACGTCCGGCCCTTGTCCCGGTTGAACTTCCCGCTCTCCGTGGTCGGGAGGATCATGTAGCTGTAGCTCGACAACGGGTAGGCGCGGCGGTCCCGGCTCGTGTAGACGGACCGGAGGTCCTGGGTCAGGTCAGGTGCGATGCGCGCTTGCAGCAACGCGACCGCGACACTCTGCGCGGTGGGTTCGATGTAGTAGTTGGACTGGTTCAGCACCTTGGCAACGGGGAACCCGGCGTTACGCGCGTAGGAGTACTCGACGTAGGTGATCGAGCCCTCGCTCTGCTGCTGGCGCACGTAGCTCGTCACCCCGAGCGACCCCGACTGGCCGACCACCGCAGGGGTGATCGGGAAGTCCGAAGTGGATCCGCAGGGCGCCGATCTGCCCGCCTTGCGGCAGTAGGCGTCCCAGATCCCCCCGTGCTGCGCGGCGAACCACATGGTCAGCTGGGCGGTGGTACCCGAACCGTCGGAGCGCACCACCGGCACCACCTTGCGCGCGGGCAGCTGCAGACCGGGGTTGTCCGCCTTGATCGCCGGGTCCGCCCAGTTGGTGATCGCCCCGGTGAAGATCTTGGCGAGCACCTCACCGGAGAGCCTGAGGTTGGTGACCCGCTTGCCGCCGATCGTGAGGTTGTACATGAACGATGTGCCACCCGCGACGATCGGCATGTAGGCGAATCCGCGGTTGGTCGGCGGGGAGTCGCGGACCCCGTTGTCCATGAGCCCGTACGGGATCTCGGAGACCGCGAAGTCGACCTGGCCTGCCTTGAACTGGTTGCGGCCATCGGTGGAGCCGGTGCCCGAATAGCTGATCCGCATGCCGTACTGCAGAACGTTCTTGCGCCACTGGTCGAGCGCGTTGAAGCTCCAGGTGGAACCGGCGCCGCTGATCGGCACGTAGTTCTGGGCCATGGCTGCCGGGCTGGCCCAGGCCGTCAGGACGGCTGCCAGCAGTGTGGCAAGCAACATCCGCCAGCGTCGGTCTCGTGTGGACACCCTCAACGTCTCCTTCGTCCGGGCTCCCGCCCGCTTATCGCGCGCGCCAGTACGAACAGTCCGAGCACCAGCGCCATCAGTACCGCGGCCGCGCCGTATCCGCGGGCCTTCATCGTCTCCTCCGACGAGGTCACCAGGGTGAATGTGGCCAGTGGCAGGGAAACCTGCGAGTCAACGAACGGGTTGAAGTTCAGGAACGGGGTGAAGCCCGCCGTGATCAGCACCGGTGACGTCTCGCCGACGCCGCGCGCAGTGCCGAGTAGCACCGCCGTGGTCAGGCCCGACCGTGCGGTAGGCAGCACGACGTGCCAGACGGTGCGCCACTGGGGCGCGCCGAGTGCCAGCGAGGCCTCCCGCAACGATCCCGGAACCAGCCGGATCACCACGTCCGCGGCGCGCACGGTGATCGGCAGCATCATCACGCTGATCGCGCAGCCGGCGGCGAACCCGGAACGCTCGATCCCCAGGCCGATGATCAGCGAGGCATAGACGAACAGTCCGGCCACAATGGATGGCAACGCCGTCATCGCCTCGACGATGGTGCGGACGAACCTGGTGAACGCGCCCCTCGTCTCGTTGAGGAATACCGCGCAGGCGAGGCCGAGTGGCACAGTGATCACCAGTGCGATGGTGATCTGTTGCAGCGTGCCCACGATCGCGTGCAGGATGCCGCCGAGCGTCAACGGATCGAGGGTGCCCGCGTTGGACATGTCCTGGGTGAAGAAGTTGACGTGCACCAGCGCGTCGATGCCTTGCACGAGCGGGAAAGCGACGATGCAGACCAGCGCGATCAGCGCGACCGCGGCAACACCGTGCGCGAGGACCGCGGCGAGCCGGTCACGCACGGTCAGGCCGTCGTGGCCCACCCACGTCAACAGGGCGGTGAACGCGAGGAAGACCGGAAAGGCGATCGCGACGAACGCGATCGCTCCGCTGATGGGCAGGATTCGCCCGGAGACCCAGCCGGTGACCGCGACCGCCGCGACCGCGGCGCCGACCAGAGTGATCACGTCCTGCACGTGGAGGGCGCGGGTGTCTCGGCGAACCTCGTGGTCTGCTGGCAGTGTCATCGGCTCAGCCCTCGCTTCCCTGGCCGGATCTGCTGCGCGCCACCACCGCGGACGCGACGAAGTTGACCACCAGCGTCAGTAGGAACAAGGCAAGCCCCGCCGCCATCAACGCGGACAGCCCGAAGGGGCTTGCGGTTCCCCATTTCTGTGCGATGAGCGCGGACACCGAGTTGCCGCCGCTGGCGAGAATGTGCAGCTGGATGGCGAAAACCGGGGAGATGATCATGTAGACCGCGATGGTCTCGCCGAGTGCGCGGCCCAAGCCCAGCATCGTGCCGCCGATGACGCCGCTGCGCCCGAACGGAAGCACGACAGCGCGGATCATGCCCCACTTGGTCGCGCCGAGCGCGTAGGCGCCCTCACGTTCCCCGACGGGCGCCCGCGAGAACGCTTCCCGCATCACCGAGCAGATGAACGGCATGATCATGAAACCGACGACGATCCCGGCGAAGAACGTCGACGTGGCGTAGACGGTCTCCGACGCGAGCGGATCGTCCGGGTCGACGCCATCCACTCGCAGGAAGGGAATCCAGCCGAAGTACTCGGAGATCCACCGCGGGATCTCCAGAGCGTTCCACTGTAGATAGACCATGCCGAACAGGCCGTAGACCACGCTCGGCACCGCCGCCATCAGGTCGACGAGGCTGATCAGGCTGCGCCTGATCCGGAGCGGGGCGTACTCGGAGATGTAGAGCGCGAACCCCAGTGCCAGCGGGAAAGCGATGCACAACGCGACGGTGGCGATGAGGAGCGTGCCCACGAGTACGGCCGCGATTCCGAACCGGCCGGACTCCGTTGCCCACTCCTCGGTGGTGAAGAAGCCGAACCCGGCCTGGCCGAGTGCGTCCGCGCCCCGCTGGGTCAGGAAGAGGCCGACCGTGGCCATGATGGCCAGAACGGCGAACCCGGCCACGCGCAGCACCGAGCGGAACGCCCAGTCCGCTCCGCCTGGGGGGCGGACGCGACGGCGGCGTTCCACACTCTCGGGCGCGCGCAAGCTCATTGCGTCGCTCATCTTGTTCCGGCTTTCGGGAATCGGGGTGGGGACGGCCTGAATTCCATCGCCCGACGGTTAACTGACGACCAACAGATCGCGATCAAGGGACGACGCAGGGGCTGCCATAAGCGACGAGAGCCAGCTGGCTGAAGGAGACCCCGGCGTAGCGGGCGCGGATCCGGCGCTGATAGCCCCTGCTGGACACGGCCAGCTCGGCACCGTCGTAGTGCAGGTGCCAGGTCCACTGCTGTGGCCTGCCAGAGCACTTGGTGACGATCTCGACCTCGGGGAGCCGGCGCCGCAGCAGTCGCATGCCGTCCAGGCATTCCTCGACGTCGGAAAACAGTGTCGGCGACTGGCCGAGGCTGCGATTGTTCGCGGCGAGCAAGCGCCACCCGACCTGGCCCGACGACGCCCGTCTCTCGGGTTCGTCGTCGCTGGCCGACGCCCCAGCCGGCTCCGCCGTACTCGGCTTGATAACAGAAACTAACTGAAAATCCGGGGCGGTGGAAAATATTTGGAAACGCGCGCTAGCCACGGCCACCCCTTCGGTCACAAACGACCGCGAAAGCGTGAGGTAGTCGAATTTACGGCGAATGTCCGGCAGGAGAACCGTGGGTGACCAAGAACCTCACGACGGACGGCATGGGCACGAGTGGTTCACCGGGACCGGACAATGCGGACGAACGCACGCTGAATGCCGCATTCAATCCCTCCGTCCGGCTGCTCCAGACGGAGGCTACCTCCTACCTCGGGCGTTGCTCCCCCAGGTCAATGACCTGGGCTTCTTCTTTTGGTGGGTCTCCTCGGGTGTCGAGGGGCGACTTAGTGTCGAAGTACTCATCGGCCATGGCTGCTCCTACATCATGTCTTCCAGTGCGTCGGCGTTTGCCTGGTTGGCGGCACGGGGCCTCCGGTAGTGACGCTCTGCAACTGCTCTCGTGTTGCCGAGCTGGTCCGCAATGGCGGTCGTAGAGAGGCCAGCCTCGTCGAGCACAGTCCCGACCGTCTTGCGGAACACATGTGACGTCACCCAGCCGTACCCGACTGCGTTCATCGCCTCGCTGATCCGATTGATCACGTTTGCGGGATCAAGGTGCTCGCCGGTGAAGGAGTGGAACAACGGGCCGTTGTCAGATGCGAGCTTCCGGCTACTCCACATCGGTATCGACCACTGCGGAACCTTCAGCAGCAAGCCGGTCCGGCTGCTCTTGCGATGGGGCTGTCTGACAAGGCCTTGCCCGGTTATCCGGATCAGCCGGTGGTTGACATTGACTGTCGCTGCTTGCGGATCTACCTCGGGACTGTGCAGAGCAAGTAGCTCTCCGAGGCGAACCCCTGTCGAGAGCATCGCTTCCATGATGTCGGGAAGATCAAGCCAGACCTGGCCTCGGACGCCTAGCGATCGGCCGCTCGCGTCATTTTGGCGTGTGGGTCCGTAGTCGCGCAGCTTGCTCAGCAGGTCCTTCCGCTGATCGCGGTCGAGCGCCAGGACCTCTTTACTCCCGCCTCGAGTGAGGCGACCGACCGATTGGACCGGATTGATCAGGATAGCGTCGTGGCGAACGGCGTACGCGCAGACGCCGTTCATTACGGCTTTCACGGTCTTGGCTGTGTCGTACGAAGCCTGCGCCAGGGCGCGTTTGGCGAGCTTGTCGCAAGCCGTCACAGTCACCTCCCTCATTTGAAGATTTCCCAGCGCCGGAAGCACCCAGTTCTTCAAACTTCCGCGATAGGTTCGCACGGTGTTGTAGGAGAGGCCACCAAGTTCGGCTGCCTCGTCCAGTTCTTTGCACCACTTCTCCGCAACGTAGACGAAACGGTGTTCGGCTTGGATCACGTCACCTCTGGATTTTTTTACTAGATCACTGAGCGCCTTCTTAAGGCGCTTCTTCGCCTTGTTTCCGGAGCTGCTGTGGCGACGTATGCGCGTTCGCGTTCCATTGTTCATTCTGAAGTACGTGCTGGCGCGAGCCCTCCGCTTTCCATTCCTGGTTCGCGGTAGCTCTTCCACCTTGATTACTCCCCATGTGCCGGGCTCTAAGGGTGGCTGTCCCAATGATTTCTCCTAGCTGGATTCATCGTCGAGTGCGTCGAACCAGGCGATAACAAGTTCGGCCTTGTATCGAACATACTTTCCGATTCTCTTTCCCTCGGGGCCGTAGCCCTTCCCCCTCCAGTCGTACAGAGTCTTAACTGGAACTTGAAGGTAGGCCGACACCTCCTCGATGGTCCGAAGTTGTTCAGTAGTCATATCTACCCCTCTATTTCACCTGGAATCCCCCATTGATTCAGGTTGAGTGCTGATCCCCTCTTCGTCGCGGCAGGGGATTTCGCATACTTCAGGATTGCGGCCTCGGGCAGCTATCGCCCTGTCTCTGGTCGCGACACCGCTGTACAAGGATCGAATCAACCTGTGCATTTGCAACAACATTGGTGTATCAAAGTGTCTTTGCGGTCGTCATGGTACTGA
Source organism: Saccharomonospora sp. NPDC046836 (assembly GCF_040645195.1). Classification (NCBI taxonomy): domain Bacteria; kingdom Bacillati; phylum Actinomycetota; class Actinomycetes; order Pseudonocardiales; family Pseudonocardiaceae; genus Saccharomonospora; species Saccharomonospora sp. NPDC046836. Next base: position 129,777 of record NZ_JBEYXW010000008.1, on the reverse strand, counting down.
CCTTCCGACTGGCTTGAATCGGGCGAATCGGACATCCGTGTCGTGCGGTAGACCGAGGCCGACACGGTCGAGGCGAGCTCGACTAGTGCGAAACCTGCTAAGGCGCTCTTCATTTTCTCGGCGTCGCCCGAAGACGCCCGGGACTTGGCCCGGCATACCGCGCCTCGGCTCTCCGAGCATGATCTCGCCAATCTCGGTCGGTTCCACATCGCCGCGCGGCTGGTGCTCGACAGCGAGGAAGCTCCCCCGTTCACCGCGGTCACTGAGAAGCTTCCGCCCGCGATTCCCGGTCGGGCCAAGGAGATCCGTCGGCTCGCGCTCGTGAACACCGAGCCTCGAAGCACGCCCGATCCGGCCGAGCACGTCCAGCCGGTGGCGTTCGATCCGCGCCGCGCGGCCTGACCCGCTCAGCTTTTTCCGTTTGCCCGCAGGGCGTTCTCGCGTCCTGCCGTCTTGGAGGTGCACGTCACGATGGTGAGCAATCCCACCCAGCAGCGACAATTGCGTGCACATCGGCCGGAACGACCTGTTGCGCGGGTGCTCAACTCGGCCGAGCATCACGCGTGGCTGGCCCGGCATCTCACCGATCGCGACCGGTGGCTGTGCCGGATGCTGTTCGAGCACCACGTGCTCACCAGCACCCAGATCATCGATATTGCCTTCACCGGTCGCCGCGGGGCGAACCTGCGCCTGCGCAACCTCTATCAGTGGGGCGTGCTGCACCGGTTCCAGCCGCACCGCGACCGCGGCTCGCACCCGATGTACTACGTCCTCGACACCGCCGGGGCGGTCGCGCTGGCTCGCGAGGACGGCATCGATCCCAAGGAGCTGGGCTACAGCCGTGAGCGCGAGATTGGACGCGCGTTCTCGCTACAGCTGGCGCACACCGTGGGCTGCAATGGGCTGTTCACCACTCTGATCCGCCGAGCGCGTCAGCCCGGTGCCGCTGGTGTGCTCGCGGCGTAGTGGTCGGCCGACCGGTGCGGCCGGCACTGGGGCGACATCGTCACCCCGGACGGCTACGGCCGCTGGCGTGAGGCTGGCCGGGACGTCGAGTGGTTCATCGAGTTCGACTTCGGCACCGAGCAACTGTCCCGCCTGGCGGGCAAGCTCGCCCGCTACGAGCGGCTGGCCGAGGTCACGGGCATCACCACACCCGTGCTGGTGTGGCTGCCCAGTGCCAGGCGCGAGGTCAACGCACGCAGGGCGATGACCGAGGCGCTGCGCGGTCTCGACCGGCCTGCACTCGTACCCGTGGCGACCAGCAGCGGCGAGGCCGCGGCGGATCCGCTCGATATGGCCGCTCCGCGCTGGTGACGGCTCGACGAGTCCGGCACTGCCGGTCGAGTGGCGCTGGCTGACCTGCCCACCCTCTGGCCGAACCTGCGCGCCTCGGCCCCCAGCGGTGGGCAGCGTCCGACGGCCGCCACGGCCGCCGCCGCACGTCCGGAGGTGGCCCCGCCCTCCCCGATGCACCCGCCCGACCCCGCGCATCCGTGGAGGTGATGCGTCATGGGCAAGGTGGCCGCCGCCGGTGCCGGGTTCGTCGTCGTGATCATGCTCTTCATCGGTGGCGGCGCCATCGCTGTGGTTCAAGCCGTATTCGGCAGTTCCAGCAGTTCCGGCGGGGGCCATGAACGGTGCCCCCGCCGGGGCGAGCGCGACCTCGGCAGCGGGGTACGGACCGCAGGAGATGAGCAACGCGGCGACGATCGTCGCTGTCGGCAAACGGATGAACATGCCCGAGCAGGGCTGGGTCGTCGCGATCGCCACCGCACTCACCGAGTCACAACTGAAAAACCTCAACTACGGCGATCGCGACAGCGTCGGCCTATTCCACCAGAGGCCGTCCCAAGGCTGGGGAAGTGTCGCGCAGATCATGGACCCCACCTACAGCAGCGAGCAGTTCTACCGGCACCTGTTGGCGCTGCCGAACTGGCAGATGCCGGTCACCGTTGCCGCCCAGACCGTACAGCGATCAGGCTTTCCTGACCGCTACGCGAAATTCGAGGCAACAGCGCGCCAGATCGTCGGGGCTGTCCAAGGTGCCACCTGTACGACCAGTGCGACGACCGGCAGCTGGACGACCTCCACGAGCGGCACCTGCACCTCCACATTCGGCTATCGCGGCAGCGAATTCCACAAAGGACTCGACATCGGTGCGCCCATCGGTACGCTCGCCGAGGGTGCGGCGAAGGCTCGCGAGCGGGCGGGCCGCGTGCTCGGCTCGGCGCGCAAGGCCATCGGCATCGGCAGGTGACCCGGTTGATCGACGGCCGCACCAACCGCCGACCGCCCAAGACCGCCCGCCCGTTACGCGCCGACGGTTGACGATGCCGTCGGCTCAGCGCCGACCGGCCGCGTCGGAGGACGGGAGTGGCGTGCCATCTGTGGGCACGAGCCCTGGGGTTGCCGTGGCCCCTCCGTCCACGAGGAGGGTCTGGCCGGTGATGTACCGGGCGAGGTCGGAGGCCAGGAACAGCACCGCGTCCGCGACCTCCGACGCTTGGCCCGTGCGCCGCAGCGGGATACTGCCGGTGAATTCGACCGCGTTTTCGGCGGAAGCCGGAGTCGTCGCCGGTGTCTCGATACGTCCCGGTGCCACGCAGTTGACGCGGATCGCGTCGGCGCCGTACTCGTGGGCGACGCTGCGCGTCAGCGATCCGATTCCCGCTTTCGCCGCGCCGTAGGCCGCGGCGCTGGGTGAGCTGAGGACACCGGCGATGGATCCTATGTGGACGATCGCTCCGCCCCGTCCTTGCGAGAGCAGGGTGCGGATGGTCTCCCGAGTCAGCCGGAAGACGTAGGTGAGGTTGAGCTGGTGCACGAGGTCCCATTCGTCGTCGGTCACCTCGTGCATCCGCCGGTAGGGTACGTAGGCCCACGAGCCGCCGGCAACGGTGGCGAGGATGTCGATGCCACCCAGGAGCCGGACGGTCTCCGCCACGATGCGCGGGCCGCTCGCCGGTTCGAGCAGGTCGGCAACGACCGGGACGGCGACACCACCCGAGGCGCGAATCGTTTCGACGGTGCTCTCCGCGCGCTCAGAAAGGGAGTCGACGACGGCGACCGCGGCGCCGGCCTCGGCCAGCCGTCCGGCCACCGCCGCCCCGATTCCACGGCCCGCCCCCGCAACCACGGCGACACGCCCGCACAGCGAGATCTCCACCGGCATCAGAACGCCACCTCGCCTTGGCCGCCGCTCATCACCAGATCGTGTCCCGTGAGGAAGCCGGCCTCGTCCGAGGCGAGGTACAGCACCCCGTAGGCGATTTCCAACGGCTGGGCCGCGCGTTTGAAGTAGCGGTTCGACTCCTGCTTGCGCGCCCAGACGGCCTCGGTCCCGCCCCTGACCCCGCGTGCGGCCGGGGTGTCGACCAGTCCAGGGGAGATGCAGTTGACCCGGATGTCCGGGGCGTAGTCGAGCGCCATCTGCCGGGTCAGCGCCCGGATCGCACCCTTGGACGCGTGGTACGAAGCCAACCGCGGTGACGCCACGGTGGCGTGGTTGGAACAGGTGTTGACGATGGCCCCGGAGTGCTGCTCAAGCATGACCCGCAGCGCGGCGCGGGAAACCAGGAAGGCGCCGGTGACGTTGACCGCCAGGACGCGGTTCCAGTCCTGCAGGCTCGTCTCGTGCACGGCGCCGGGAATCGCCGTCGCCGCGTTGTTGTGCAGGACGTCCACCCGGCCGTACACCGCGCTGGTGTGCTCGATGAGAGCGTCGGCGGCTGTTTCGTCGGACACGTCCAGGGCGAACGGCGACGCATTCCCGCCCGCGGCGGTGATCGCCTCGGCCGTCGCCTTGGCCGCCTCGGCGGAAAGGTCGGCGCAGACGACCCCGCGCGCACCGTTCTCCGCGAACAGCGTGGCCGTCGCCGCACCGATGCCACTGCCGGCTCCGGTGACAATGCAGGTCTTGCCGGCAAGTCGCGAGCCTGTCATCGCGGCCTCCTCGGGGATTCGAACCGATGCTTGGCAAGCTCGACGAAGGTATCCAGCGAGGACGGGTCGTCGAGCGCGGTGGCATTCAGCGCCTTGTCCGGGGCCACGCCCTGAAAAAGCCGCTTCAAGGGTACTTCGACGCGCTTGCCGGTCCGGGTGCGCGGGATGGCGGGTACCGCGATCACCTCGTCGGGCACGTGGCGGGGGCTCGCCCCGGTCCGGATCGCCTCGCCAATGGCCGCGACTAGCGGGGCGGTGAGGTCGGTGCCGGGCACGAGCCGCACGAACAACGGCATGTAGTAACTGCCGTCCGCCTGCTCCACGCCGAGTACGAGCGAGTCCGCGATGTCCGGGATCGTGTCCACGGCGGCGTAGATCTCGGCGGTGCCCATCCGGACGCCGCCACGGTTGAGCGTCGAATCGGACCGGCCCATGATCCGGCAGGTGCCCCGGTCGGTGATCTCGAGCCAGTCGCCGTGCCGCCACACGCCCGGCCACGGCTCGAAGTATGTCGCCCGGTAACGCTCGCCGTCCAAATCTCCCCACAACCCCAGTGGCATGGACGGCATCGGCGTGGTCACGACGAGCTCGCCCAGCTCGCCGACGACCGGATGACCGGTGTCGTTCCAGGCCTCGACGGCGACCCCGAGCATCGGCCGCTGCAGCTCACCGGCCACCACCGGAAGCAGCGTGCTGCCCCCGACGAAACCGCTCGCGATATCCGTGCCCCCGGAGGAGGAGCTGAGGAACACCTCGGGCTTGACCGAGCGGTAGACCCACTCGAACGTCGACGCGGGCAGTGGTGAGCCGGTTGAGCCGATGGTGCGCAGCGCTGACAGATCGAAGCGGTCTCGTGGCTCCAGCCCCGCCTTTTCACAGGCGCTGAGATAGCCGGCACTGGTCCCGAGATAGGTGATCGCGGTCTTCTCGGCGATCGCGAACTGCACGTCGAGCGCCGGATAGGACGGGCTGCCGTTGTGGACGACGACGGTCGCCCCGGACAGCAGCGTCGAAATGGCGATGTTCCACATGATCCACGCCGTCGATGCGTACCAGTAGAAGCGGTCACCGGGACCGATGTCGCTGTGGAGCGCGGCCTGCTTCCACTGTTCGAGCACGATCCCGCCGTGTCCGTGCACGATGCCCTTCGGTAGCCCCGTCGTACCCGACGAGTACACGATCCACAGTGGATGATCGAAGGGCAGCCGGTCGAACCGTGGTTCCTGCCCGCTCGCGACCGCGGACCGCCAGGGCATGGTCCCTTCCCGCTCCTCGGCTGGGTACAGGGCCGGTACCAGAATGGTGGCGCGCAGCGTGGGCAGCGCCGCCCGTATCTCGGCGACCTGATCGCGCCGGTCGTAAGCCTTGCCGTTGAACCGGTAGCCGTCGGCGGCCACTAGGACGACGGGCTCGACCTGAGCGAGCCGGTCGAGCACAGCACTGGGACCGAATTCGGGCGCGCATACCGTCCACACGGCACCGATCGCGGCGGCGCCGAGGAAGGCGACCACCGCCTCGGCTCCATTGGGCAGGTAACCCGCGACCCGGTCACCCCGTTGTACGCCGAGGTGTCGCAAGGTGTCGGCGAAGGCTCCCACCTGGGCCCGCAACGACGCCCAGGTGATCTCGACGGTGTCGAGATTCTCGTCCACCACGACCAGAGCGGGATACTGGTCACTGCCGTTCTTCAGTGCCTGTTCGGCGAAGTTGACGTGGGTATCCGGGAACCACACCGCGCCCGGCATGGCCGGTTTCGCCAGGACCGGACCGGTCGGCTCGGGTAACACACCGGTCCAGGCCGCCAGGTCGGCCCAGAATTGGTCGAGGTGGTCGATCGACCAGCGCCACACGGCGTCGTAGTCGGTGTTGTCACCGAAGGTGATCCCACGGCGTTCCGAGACCCAGGTGGCGAACCGGTGGAGCCGGGTCGCGGCGATGGATTCGGGCGTCGGTCGCCACAGCACGCGCGGGCTCGTCATGTGTGCCGCCCGGTCACGGGTTGTTCGCATTGAACGCCGCCGCGACGTCGATCGTCGCGCCCGAGACATACCGCGCTTCCTCGCTCGCGAGGTGTAGCACCGCGTGGGAGATATCGCTCGGTTCGAGCCATGTGATCGGCATCGGGTTCAGCTGCCCCAGCCGTTCCTCGAGGTCGGCCAGTGAGGGGGAGGGAACATCGGGCGCGAAGACAGCGTAGACCTCGTCGTGGTGCATCATCGGCGTGTCGACGGCTCCCGGTAGTACGGCGTTGCAGGTGATCCCCAGCGCGGGCGCGACCTCCAGCGCGACCGTCTTCACCAGCCCGATCAGGCCCCATTTCGACGCCGAGTAGTGCGCCAGGTTCGGCACCCCGCGGCGACCGGCCTGGGACGAGGTCACCACGATCCGCCCGTAACGTCGTTCGAGCATGTGCGCCAGTACCGCGCGCACCGTGTTGGCCACCCCGGTGAGGTTGACGTCGATGGTGTCCTGCCACATCTGATCGTCCATATCGGACAACGGTCGATAGGTGACGATGCCGGCGTTGGCCACCACGATGTCGACGGCGCCGAACTCGTCCACGGCCCGCGCCACCGCGGCGTTCATCTGGTCCATGCGGCGCACGTCCGCCTCGATCGCGAGCGCTCGCCGCCCGTGTTCCTCGACCAGGGCTGCGGTTTCGTGCAGCTCTTCGGGCGTGCCGAGCGGGTACGGGACCGACGCGACCTTCTCCGGTACGTCGACGAGCACGACGTCCGCACCTGCCTTCGCGAACTGCACCGCGTGCTCGCGGCCCTGGCCATGAGCACCACCGGTGATCAACGCGACCCGTCCGTCGAATCCGGACATTCCTTCTGAGCTCCCTCGTGTCATGCGGGGACGACGGTCTGGCGGATGCGCCCGAACAGTGATGTCCCGTCGTCGCCGAGCGCCTCGATGCCGACGGTATCGCCGACACGCAGAAACGGGGTCGTGGCTGCGCCGTCCTTGGCAAGCTCCACGGCGCGCTTCTCGGCGATACACGCGTAGCCAGCTGCCGGATCGGCGTTGGAGACGGTGCCGGTACCGACGATCGAGCCTGGCACCAACGGCCTGGTTTTCGCCAGGTGCGCCAGGATCTGCGGGAACTCGAACGCGATGTCCCGGTCGGCTCGCGGCACGCCGAGTGTGTCCCCGCCGACCTCACACCGCAGGACCGCGCGCAGGTTCGACCCGCTCCAGGCCGGCCCGAGGTCCGACGGGGAGACCACGAACGGCGCGTAGGCCCGCCCCGGCTTGGACGAGTAGACGCCTGTCCCTTGCCGCCGTTCGTCCACCAGCAGCTTCCGGTAGGTCAGGTCGTTGGTCATGCCCACCAGCCGGATCTGGTCCGCGGCCTCGTCCTCGCTCGCGCCGCCTCGGACGTGACCGGTGATCACTACCACCGTGGCCTCGAGGTCGAGCTCCCATGCGGGGTCCAGCAGCGCGATATCGCTGCATGGAGCCATGTTCCGTGCGCTGCCGCTCTGGTACACGATCGGCTGGCGGAGGTGGTCGACGGGCAGGGCTTCGCCCCGGCCGCCCCGGATGCGTTCCATGTGCTGGAGGTAGCAGCTTCCCTCCGCCCAGTGAAACGCGCGGGGAAGGGGCGCGTCGAACGTCGCGTGCTCCACCGGGAAGCCGTGTCGCTCGTCGTCAAGCTCGACGAACGTGGCTTCGAGAGCGTGTTCCCACGAGGGCCATTCATCCAGCGCCTGCTGCATCGTCCGGGGTCCGCGCGGCGGGACCACCAGCCGGCGGCGGTCGCGGCTCACCACCACCAGGGTGCCGTCGATCCCGCCGCCTTGCAGGGTTGCGAGGATCACCGCGCCACCGTCTCGTAGTCGGCCGGCACGCAGAACTCCAGCGTCATGTAGTCAGGGGACGCGTCGAACGCGTTATGGGCCGCACCCCGTTGCAGCTTCATGAAGTCGCCGGCGTGCAGGCGCCGATCCGGCTGTCCCTCCGCGGAAATGTCGATCCAGCCGCGGATCGGCATGAACCACTGCGCCATCGAGTGGTGGTGCTCGCCCGTGCCACCCTTGGGAGACGGCTGCTCGGTGTCGAGCTTGATGATGTGGATGTGCACCCGGCCGTCCGTGGGCTCGCGGGTGCCCAGGTCGCGGTACAGTGACCAGGCGCGCGGGCCGTCACCGCGGACGTACTCGTCCGGCTCGTCGAAGGTGTAGACCCCTTTCAGGTGTGCGAACTCCCCGGCGCGTGCCGGCTTGATCGCATCCCGGCCCGTCACCGTTTCGAAGTCGGCGGGGCCGGTGACCTCGATGGCCTCGTAGTCGTCGGACACCGCGTAGACCTGGTGGCGCCAGAACGGTGGCTGGTAGGCCGAAGCGCCTTTGCCGAGCGTGAGGTCCCGGCCGTCCTCGGTGCGGATCTTGATCTCGCCTTGCAGCACGAAGAACCACTGGAAGTCCAGGTCGTGGAACTGCCAGTCGGTGGTGCCCGTACCGCGGAGATGCCGCGCGCGGAGCAGGCCGCCGGTGGCCTCGGCAAGACCGAGATCGCGATAGGACGCGCCCGGCACCGTGACCCAGGTGCCGTCGTCCTTGCCGACCAGCCCTGTCTTGATGTCCAGTGGGTTCGCCGCGGTCCAGCCGGACTTCCAGTTCGTCGCCTGGTTCATGCCTTGCCTTTCTGAAATTCGTGGATGGGTCAGGACGCGTTGAAGGCTGCGGCGATGTCGAGGGTCGTGCCTGACACGTAACGCGCCTCGTCGCTCACCAGATACAGCACGCCATGCGAGATGTCACTGGGCTCGATCCACGCGGTCGGCATGGGATTGAAGCGCCGCAGCCGCTCCTCCAGATCGTCGACCGTCGGAGCCGCCAGCTCAGGCGCGAAAACCTGGTAGACCTCGTCGTGGCGCATCATCGGCGTGTCCACCCCACCGGGCAGCACCGCGTTGCACGTGATGCCCAGCGACGGCGCGACCTCCAGCGCCACGGTCTTGACCAGTCCGATCAGGCCCCACTTCGCCGCGCAGTAATGGGACAGGTTAGGCATCCCGCGTCGCGCGGCCTGCGAGGATGTCACGACGATGCGGCCGTAGGAGCGCTCGAGCATGTGGGGCAGCACGGCCCGGATGCTGTTGGCAACTCCGGTCAGATTGACGTCGATCATGTCCTGCCACTGCTGGTCGTCCATTTCGGACAGCTGCCGGTAGGAGGTGATACCGGCGTTGGCGAGCAGGATGTCGACGTGACCGAATTGCTCGACGGCCAGTGTCACGGCGCGCCGCATGTCCTCCGAGCTCCGGACGTCCCCCTGGACGGCGAGCGCGGTCCGGCCCTGCTCCTCGACCAGCTTGACCGTGTCACTCAGGTCGGACTCCGTGCCCAGCCCGTAACTGACCGACGCCACCGGACCGGGTGCGTCCACGAGCACGACATCGGCACCTCGGCTCGCCAGCGCCACTGCGTGCGCGCGCCCCTGGCCGCGGGCGCCGCCCGTGATGAGGGCGACCTTGTTCTCCAGATTTCCCATCGCTATGCCTCCAGCGCCGCATAGGTCGCCCTGATCAGTTCCTCGCTTCGGACGCCACCGACGATCCCCTGATAGGTGCCGAGCACGCCGGGCTCCATCCTGTTCATGATGTAGGCGAAAGTGAGGCGTCGGTCGAGGTCGTTGATGACCATCGAACCGCCCCAGCCCGCCCAGAAACACACCCGGCCGTCCGGCAGGTAGGGAAACGCCTCCGGGTAGGACAGCGCGTAGCCCACCCCCCACCGGATGGGCAGCCCCAGATAGAGATCGGGGCCCTTGGCGTGTTCGGTGAAGATCAGGTCGCAGGTCTTTTCCGACAGCAGCCGGACTCCCTGGAACTCACCGGCATGCGAGACGACCGCTTGAATGGTGGCCAGTGAGCGCGCGTTGCCGTGGCCGTTGCCGGCACCGCAGATCTCCGACCGGCGCCACTGGACATCCCAGGCCGTGGCCGGGTCGGTGGCCAGGCCGGCGGCGGTGAGCTTGTAGCCCACGCTGTCCTTGTCGATGTCGACGAGCGCTTCGTCGAAGGCCGGCCCGGGCGGCGGGAGGATCAGCGGCGAGATCCTCGAGTCCTCGGACTCCGGGAGCCCGATGTGGAAGTCCGCGCCGAGCGGGGCCGCGATCTCCTGCGCGACGAACCTGCCCAGGCTCATGCCGGTCACCCGGCGCACGAGTTCGCCCACCAGGTGGCCGATGCTCAGCCCGTGGTACCCACCGGCCGTGCCGGGCTCCCACCACGGCGCCTGGGCGGCCAGCATCGCCACCGACTTCACCGGGTCGTAGACGTCGTCCATCGTGACCGGCATATCCCAGCCCGCCACCCCCGAGGTGTGGGAAAGAATGTGCCGGACCTCGATCCGTTCCTTACCGTTCGCGGCGAACTCCGGCCAGTAGGACGCCACCGGAGCGAAGGGGTCCAGGTCACCACGGTCGATGAGGATCAGCGCGGCCAGCGCCGTCACCGTCTTGGTGTTCGACCAGACGTTCACGATGGTGTCCCGCGCCCACGGCCTGGTGTGCGCCTGATCCACCCAGCCGCCCCAGAGGTCGACGACCGGCCGGCCGTCGAGCATCACGGCGACCGAGGCCCCGACGTCCTCCCCCGAAGCGAGGTTCTTCTCCAGGATCTGTGCGAGCGGGGCGAACCGATCTTCCCAGTGTCCCTGAACGGTCATCGCGGTCATCGCGGTCTTCCCATTCTCGTGCGAGATAGTGGCTTTGCGGATACGGGTCACGCCTGCGGGGCGCGTCCCCACCAATAGACGGGGTCGGACTTGTCGCGCCGCGAGGCGACCCAGTCGCCGCGACGTATGTCCACGACCTCGACCGACACCGATTCGTCGAACACCACGACCCGGTCGGCGATCGCCCACCGCCCGTCCCGCCGTTCGAAGCGATCCACATAGCGGCACCGCGTGATCGCTTCGGACTGCGATGTCGAGCCGTCGACGGGCTGCTGCCGCAGGTAAGCCAGGCAATAGGACTCGACGAACGCGCGGTCGTCACCGTCGAAGTCGATGAGCACATTCGTCACGAAATGCTGTGCCGCGTCGATCGTCTGGTGCCGGCGCCGGATGTCCTCCACCAGCCCGGCAGCCGGTCCGACATACGAACCATGCGCATCGGTGGCGTCCTCGAAATAGCACTCCGCGATGCCCTCGTAGTCGAGCCGGTCGACCGCCCGCGCATAGCGATGGAGACAGTCCTGGATCTCCATCCGGTCAGCGAGCCGAGACACGAGACGCTCTGTCACACCAGCACCCCTTCGTGCGGATAACGCATACTTGAGCTACTAGCGCACAGGGTGCCATCCGGGTGGAATGTGTGTCAACCAGGCGATCGGGGAACCGGGCAGTATGCGCACCTGTGTGCGATACGCTTCCGGATACCTCGACCAGAAGCGGGAAAGGAAAGCCACATGCCTCGAGCGGGTGACGGCCCCTACGTCCAGTCGCTCGACCGCGGGCTCGCCGTGCTGCGCTGCTTTGGCGAGGACCGCACCCGGTTGTCCATCTCCGAGGTCGCCCGCGAGGTCGGCGTGGACCGCGCCGTCGCCCGGCGCCTGCTGCACACCCTGGCCGAGCTCGGCTACATCGGGGTCGAGGGCTCGAACTTCTTCGTCCGGCCCAGGGTTCTCGAACTGGCTCAGGCGTACCTGGGCACTGTGGACTTCCCGGACGTCATCCAGCCGCACCTCGCCCAGCTCACCAGCGAGATCCACGAGACGTCCATGGCGTTCGTCCTGGACGGCGACGAGATCGTGTACATCGCCGGCGTGCAGGCCCGGCGCCTGGTGAGCATCAACGTCAGGGTCGGACTGCGGATACCCGCCCACCAGAGCCCGCTCGGTCACGTACTACTCGCCGCCCAGTCAGCCGAAGCACGCGCGGCCTATCTCGAACGCGTGGAACTGACACCGACCACCCGGTACACGATCACCGACAAGCCGGCACTGCGTAAACGGCTCATCACCGTGGCCGACCAGGGATACGCCCTCGGCGATCAGGAGCTCGAAATGGGGCTGCGCACCATCGCGGTTCCCGTGCACGACCGGGACGGCACCGTCGTCGCCGCCATCTCGATCGGCGTCCTGGCCGCCGCCTACTCCGCACGCAAGCTCATCAACGAGCTTCTTCCACGTCTCCACGAGACCGCGAAGCGCATCGAATCAGATCTCGCCGTGCTCAACTGACCCTCCGGTTCCGATCGCCCACCGCGCCCATCCATTGTGGATGGTTCCGGCGCCGGTCGGCGGATCGAACTCGGCCGTTGACACTGCCGGCGAGCGATGGCAATCTCAAGGCAATTCGCGCACGCTCGAGCGCATAACGCACAGCACGTGGTGATGTCAGGTTCGCAGTCGATGAGAAAGCATGGCGGCCATGTCTGCTGAAGTATTCCCGCCGGCCACGACAGCTCTGGAGTCGATGGTGCGGCAGCTACTCGACCGGGAAGCGATTCGTGAGGCACTTCATCGCTATTGCCGTGGCGTCGACCGGGTCGATGTCGACGCCATCCGTTCCGCGTACTGGCCCGACGCCGAAGATCACCACGGCGAGTACGTGGGTGGACCGGAAGGGTTGATCGAGCGGGTGATCGAGGGATACTCCCCCACCGATCACGTGGTTCACTCGATCTGCAACACGAGCATCGCGCTTCGTGGCGACCAAGCCGATGTCGAGGCGTACTTCATCGCCCTGCATGCTCTCGAGGTCGGCGAGGACGGGGTGCGTATCCAGACATTCCTCGCCGGCCGGTACCTGGATGTCTTCGAAAAGCGCGCCGAAGAGTGGCGGGTGCTGCGACGCACCGTCGTCTACGACTGGATCCGCAAGTCCCGGCTCGTCGACGGTCTGGGCGAGGCCGCCTTCTCGTCCCGCCAGCCGGTCGGCCTGCACGCGCCCCATGACCTCGTCTACGAATTCGAATCGCTCCGCTGAACAGAACTAGGAGCTTGTCAATGACGACAAACGACGCTTCCGCCATGACCGGCCCGACGGTCGACGACACGCGCGCTCGCCCGTCCGGAACGAACGCCAAGGTCATCCGTGGCGCCGTTCTCGGCTCGATCGTCGAGTACTACGACTTCGGTATCTACGGCTACATGGCCACCGTGCTCAGCGCACAGTTCTTCGTCAAGGACGACCCGGCCGCGGCATTGCTGGGTACCTTCGCCGCCTTCGCGGTGGCCTTCTTCCTTCGTGTTCCCGGCGGCATCTTCTTCGGACACATGGGGGACAAGTACGGCCGTAAACGGGCATTGACCTGGACGATCCTGCTGATGACCGTTGCCACGGCGGTCATGGGCATGCTGCCGACCTACGTGACGCTGGGCGTGTGGGCGACCGTACTGCTCACGCTCTCGCGATGCCTACAGGGTTTCGCCGCGGGCGGAGAGCTCAGTGGCGCGAACTCGTTCGTGTCCGAGCACGCGCCCCGACGGTGGCGAGCCTTCCATACCTCCATGGTCAACGCCGGTGTCTACATCGGGTCGCTGTGTGCAGCGCTCATGGCGCTGCTGCTCACATCTGTGCTCAGCGAGGAACAGGTCGGTGCGTGGGGTTGGCGCCTGCCGTTCCTGCTCAGCTTGGTCATCGGCCTCACCGGACTGTGGATCCGCAGCTCGCTGGACGAAACGAAGCAGTTCAAGGAACTCCAGCGACGAGAAGAAGTCGAACAGGTGCCGCTGTTCGCGCTACTGAGGTCGGCCAAGCGCGAAGTCCTGATCATTATCGCCCTCGGCGGGTTGATCACCGGCGGTGCCTATATCGCGTCCGTCTACTCCGCGACCTATCTACAGACGGTCGGTGGCCATTCACCACAGCTGGCCTTCGCCTCGATCTGTATCGCCATCGTCCTCGGCATGATCACGCTGCCCATTTCCGGCTACCTCGGCGATCGCGTCGGCCGTAAACCGTTGCTTATCGCTGGTTCCGCCGCGGGCGCGGTGCTCGGCGTGCCGATGTTCATGTTGATGTCCGATGGCCCCGCACTGCTCGCCGCTGTCGCGCCCGGAGTGCTGTTCATCTGCGTTTCGGTCGTCAACGGCGTTTCGTTCGCGGTCTACGCCGAGATGCTTCAGGCGCGTTTCCGCTACAGCGGAATCGCCCTCGGCAACAACGTGACCAACATGCTGCTCGGCGGCCCGGCCCCGTTCGTCGCCACTCTGCTGTTGACAGCCACGGGCAGCGAGCTCGCGCCAGCGGGGTACTTCGTGGTGTGCGCGCTGGTCAGCCTGGTCGCTTGCGCTTTCGTGAAGGAGACGAAGGGAAGCGAGCTGGCGGCGTGAGCGCCAGAGCCCAGCCGCTCGGCACAGTCCCCTCGAGCGTGATAGCGGCTCTCGCGCCATCAAACACAGAAGGAAGCAATCCAGATGCCACTGTCCGGAGAGTATGAGCCCAGCACGCGAGGGCCGGTTCGGGATCAGGTCGAGCTGTACGAGCGCACCGACGGGGCCGAAGGCAACGCCCTGCACGGTCTGCCCATCGTCGTTCTCACGACAGTCGGCAAGCGGTCGGGCAAGCTCCGAAAGAGCCCTGTCATGCGCGTGGAGCACCACGGGCGGTACCTGGTCGTGGCCTCGCTCGGCGGAGCACCCACCAGCCCCAGCTGGTACCACAACATCATGGCGTCGCCGCTGGTGGAGCTCCAGGACGGCCCTGTGCGAAAGGACTACGCCTGCAAGCTCCTTTCGGGGACGGAGCGGGAACTGTGGTGGCGGCGGGCGGTCGAGGCCTTTCCCCAGTACGCCGCGTACCAGGCTCGCACGACGCGCGAGATCCCGCTGGTTCTTCTCGAAGCCTCTTGACCGATGACCGACAGGTCGGCGGGTGTTCCGGCAGCGCGCCTCGGCCCCCAACGGTGGGCAGCGTCCGACGGCCGCCACGGCCGCCGTTGACCAGATGTGGCGCTCCCTCGGCGGGAAGCTCTCGGAACCGGGCCAGTTGCTCCGGCCCCCGGTCTTCCCTCCGCAGAAGCAGCATTGCCGACATGCCGAACAACTCGTGCAGATACGCCCGGCAGTCTTCGCGGGTCATGCCGTCGGCGTGGATCGGGTAGATCGCCTGACGTTGCCCGCCGAGGGTGACTGCGGCGTCGCCGACGATCCGGTTGCCCTCGGCGGCACTGAATCCGACAGCGTGGGTAGGGGCGGGAGCCGACCTCACGGGCGCGCCAGATATCGAGCGGCCAGCCCTTCGCCTTGGCTGAGCACTTTCTTGATCCGCCGAGCTGGGGGAGCACCCCGTTGCCGCGGTGTTCTGCGCTGAGCGCGTAAAAGCCGTGCTCGTCCGGGTCGGCGTGCATCCGATTGGGGTTGCGCGTGTCCTGCAAGACCACGATCCCGTCGCGCTGTGCCGGGCCCGCGCGGGCCACCTCGACCATCCGGACCTGGTACTGGCGTAGCAGCGGAAGCACGTGTTGCTTGACCAGTTCGGCAGTGGACGACTATTCGTCACCTGTCTGGGCCGTCATCACGATCAGGTTGGACAGGTCGTCGAGCAGCTCAGGTGGGCGGAAACCAGGGTCGAGCAAGGTGCGCATGATGCCGGCGGTGGATTCGGCGCCCATGCCGTAGC
Source organism: Saccharomonospora sp. NPDC046836 (assembly GCF_040645195.1). Taxonomy (NCBI): domain Bacteria; kingdom Bacillati; phylum Actinomycetota; class Actinomycetes; order Pseudonocardiales; family Pseudonocardiaceae; genus Saccharomonospora; species Saccharomonospora sp. NPDC046836. The sequence goes on along the minus strand of NZ_JBEYXW010000008.1, from coordinate 114,253 downwards.
TCCAGCACACCGGAGTGGGACCAGTGTGCTGGAACTCGAACAGCGCCGGGCAGGTCACCGCGGCCCCCTGTCGGGCGGAGACTGAGGCTGGCCCGGTCGATGTCGGTCGAGTCGTGGGCCTCGAGGGGCTCGGACGGCAACTGCTCGCCGCTGCGGTGTCCGGGCAGCATCTGCGGAGCGGGATCGTCGGCCGGCCATCCGCCGTGCACGGACGCGTCGTCGGTGGTCCGGCCGGGTGCGCCGTGGACGCGGTGCTCGGCGATGTCGTAGCCGACGTCGAACAGCTGCCCCTTGCGCGGCAGGTCGCCGCCGAGATCCTGGCGGTAGAAGGCCTGCACGGCTGCGCTGTCGGTGAGATCTGCTGGACTGTCCGGGAGGGCCAGCAGCCCGCGGTGATCGTCCCAGCGATCGCGAACCTGGTCAGCCAGGGCGCGCTGCAACACCCACACCGTCTCGATGTTCAGGTGGAGCGTCGGCTCAGGGAGCTCTGGAGCAGCCGCGGGTCCGATTGTGGTGGTCATAGCAGTAGTCCCCTTCGCTACGTAGGTTGGTGCCCGACCCGTCGTGGCGGGTGGGCGCGACCCGACGCCGGCGCAGAGTTGCGTCGCCCCACCGGCCGCGACGGCTCGCGCGCCGTCTCACAGATCGCTCGACACGTGTCGCAGCCGGGGTGATCGGCGCGGACTCGCCGGCATCGAGTACTGATCACCTCGGCCGCGACCACACAAGGTGGGGCATGGAACTGCCCCGGGCCGATCGGATGTCACTCAGGACTCGGCACACGGTGTCCGTAGCAAGCCAGTAGAGACTCGGCCGCGGCGACCGTCTCCCGGAGAGCGTCGTAGACCTCGTAGCCGCGGTGCTCGTCGTAGGGCGCGAAGTTGCCGGTGCGCTCGGCCTCATCGGACAGCGCGGCCAAACGAAGGTCGTTTACGTCGAGTTTGGAGGCGCTCGCGTGCCACGCCGTGGCGGCAAGGCACGGATCAATGATCGAATCCGGCCCCTTGCTGAAGTCTGCGATGCAGCGTCGTGGCAAGAGGGGCTGGCCACATGCCAGTGGGCCTCGGGCGTTCGGGGCGCCGGTAGCGGAGTCGGAGTTGCGGTCAGGTGGGGTGGTCTGCTCGTCCAGTGCCTCGGCGACGGCGTCACGGCTGGGCAGCTCGGCTCGATAGAGGTTTTCCTCCGCGGGTTCGCCCTCCGGCTGCCACCACGATCGCGGCGGGGCGGCCCCGAGCGAACGGCTCAGCACGTACTCGATGGAGACGACAACGTATTCCCAGTCAGTGCCGTCGGACGACTCGGCGAACGAGGTCGACGTGATCGGCAGTGCTGACCGCCGGGTCCACAGTGGTTTGTCACTGTCGTCGAGTATCGCGTGGAGCCGTAGGCCATCGGGATCGACGCCGTAGTCGGAGTCATCGACGATAACCGCCTCGGCGGTGGGCACGGCCTCACGCGCGATCCGAGCGACGTCAAGCATCCGCAGGATGTGCAGTTGCTCCTGGGCGTTGTCGACGGTGGCAATCGCGCGGTTGATGCGCTCGGCCAGGGGCGAGTCCGGGGCAAGGTCAATCACGGCAGCTCACCCCATCCACACGCCTGGCGTTCGGCGGCGGTGAGCAGTTGCGGTACGGGTTTGCCCTCGTGCATGTGGAACACAGTCGGCTCGCCCCAGTGTCCGTGGTCGGAGCGCCACCAGTAGCCGTGCCAGACCACGCCGCCTGCGGCTGGATACGTGGGGTCGGCAACCCCGGTGATGTGGAAGTAGCTGGAACCGATCAGCGCAATGTCGCCGACGGTCGCGGCAAGCAGCACGGTGGTAATCGCTTTCATCGCTTCCACGCCCCGGAGCTGGCGGCCGTGACGCGAAGGGTGGCCCCGCCGTGCCAGGCGGGGTCGGTCATCGTGCCGATCTCCAGGGTGCTGCTCGGGGCGGCTGGCTGCCGCGCCGGGAGGGTGGACGTGGACATGGTGGGAACTCCGTTCGCGCAGGGGTTGTTGGTGCACAAGGTTCTTCCGGCCCCGTCGCGCAGCAGGTGCCACAGGAGCGCAGACGGACGGTGTCCGTCGTGACCGGCGCGTGCAAGTCGGGATCTCAGGCGGCCTCGGGCAGCGGGTAGGGGCCGCGTGTGGCGCCGTCAAGGGAACGTCGGTAGCGACGCCACGCCTCGTCGACGACCTCGGTGCTGGCGACGAGGTTGGCCAGCACGTCGGTGGGGCTGTCCTCCACCGCCTGCAGGATGCGTTGGCAGTGTTCGGTGATCGTGCGGCGCCAGGCGGCCTCAAGGACCACAGTGGTGAGGTGGTGCGCCACCAGCGGGGTGAAGGCTGCGCTGTAGGTGTCGATGAGCCACGAACCCAGCCGCGACTGTTTGTCGTTTCCGGTTAACAGTTACATGATCCACTCTCCTGACCTGGGCCTGACCACGGCAGATAGGTTCTCGAACCGCCATGTCGGACCGGTCTGGTCCACCGCTGTTCACCCCGGCTGATGTCACAAATGGATGTCATCCGCACGGCGGGCCACAACCGTTGCCGCCCTGGTCAGCTGCCCGGCAGCCACGCAGGCGCCACCGTTCCCGCGATCCTCAGCCGCCCACAGCCGGGACGGGCGCTGTCAACCCTGTAACCGATCACGCCTACTGAACGAAGTACGGATCATGACTGGGCGGACGCAAGGCGACCACAGCCGGCGTGATCGGCGCGAAGCGGGGTTGACAGCGTCTGGCCCGGCTTTGACCATGCGGCCATCGCGGGGATGGTGTGCCCACCGGCAGCCGCCGACGCTGAGCACTCTTCCTGTTCGGTATGCGCACTGCCGTGCTCAGCGCGCGTGGCCGACGGCGTCCGGCGCGGCCGGGCCAAGCGGAGCGACCCAGCTCGGCCGCGCGCCAGTTCGGCCCGCGCGACCGCCCGGCAGGGCGGCTTGAAACCGTACAGAAAGTCCTCACCGCGTCCAGTCAGCTAGTACTCCAGCCGTAGATCGTGATGATCATGGTTGTCCGGGTGGATTGCTGCTGGTAGTGGGCCTGGCGGGCTCGATGTTGATGCCATTTGCCGCCAGGCCGAGACGCCAAGTCGATGCGCACTGTCTTTGATCGGCGTGATGGCGAGCGTGGCGAACAGGTGTTGGATTTCGTTGCAGATCAAGGGAATCGAGTCGGTCGATGCCGGTCCTCGGGCGCGTTCGGTCGCTGCAACGACGGTGAGGAACGCGTATTCGAGCATCGCCAGAACGGTCCAGCGGTGCCACGAGAGCCAGCGGCAGACCTGGTGCTGATCCAGGCAGGCCGACAAGCATTGCCACACGTGTTTGGGTAGCCGCGTGGCCAGCTCGTCGGGGCGGGGTCGCCGCCTGACCACGCTCTCGGCCGTTCCCGCGGCGGGCTGTCCGCCAAGATCCACGAGCTCGTCCACGGCACGGGCGCCCACTCGCACTACACGAGCGGCATTTCGCCTCGGGACGGCCTGCTGTTTCGCGTGCTACGGTCGGGGGATGACACACAGCGGGGGAAACGCTCCTTGGGTAGGCCCGGGAGCCGACGACAATCCCATATCTTCACACCAAATTGAACGCTACCTGGCCGAGGCATCCCGCGCCTCAATCAAGATAATCAGTGTCGATACGTATTCCACTGGCTTGGCTATCACGATCGAGGCCAATGCCATGAGCGAGAAGGGCGACGCGGGCGAGGAACTACGCGAAGGCATGGCGTCGGACGAAGACCCCGCGCCTTCCGCCCTGCGGTTTAGGGTGCGGCTGTCCGACGAGAGCACCGCGAGCACGCTCGACCACGTTGCCGACTCAACAACCGAGCCAACGCAGCCCTGCCTTTCGACCCTGGGCGGGCCCGGTTTCAAGATCGACGGGCCACGGCTCGACACTCGGCAAACGATGTGGTTGTGGCCTCGGCCGACCGGGAAGTTCGAAGTGACAGCGGAATGGCCCTGGTTTGGTATCCCCTCAGCATCCCTTGAGGTTGGTCCTTTCGAAGGCTGACTAGAGGGGAGAGCGGTCTCCAGGTTGGCGACCGCTCCCCTCCTGCGCTTAGCGTTCGGTGTTGGACTCCCAGTAGTTGTAGTAGTCCAAGCTGTTTTCGACCGCGACGTTGCCGGTGTTCTCGATCGCAAGGTGGCAGCCAGCCCAGCCGGAGCACGCGATGCTCGTCCTGCTTGACCAGACCGCCCCGCCGTTGTCCCTGTAGACCACGAGGTTGCCGTCATTCTGGAAGGTGACGTAATGGCCGGCAGAGCTCTGATTCGCGGTCCAGCGGTGTTGCCCATCCACCCAGACCTCCAGAAGGCCGCGCAAGAGGGTTAGGCGGGTCTTGCCGTCTGGGGAGTACACCGACTGGTTGTTCCCCATCCTCCAGCCGCCCTTGATGTTGTTGGAGCCGCTACGCGCGTAGACGGTGATCGGCGCCTCGGCTGTCGTTGAAACGGCTTGCGGCACGGTCGTGGCTGACGCTGCCGCAGCGGTTGGCGCGGCGATCAGACCAACCGTCAGTCCGGCGGCGGTGAGTCCTGCTGCCATCCAAGACCGGACACGATTTGTTCTCATTTTCGCTCCGTTCTTGACACATACGTCTCCCGCTCAGTCGAGTCGACGGGAGATATCAGTATTCCTGATGAACACCCAAATGGGTTGAAAGTGGAGTCTGGACAAACGTCAGCGAATACAAAATTCCGTGACAGAGTGACCACGGGCGAAGTTGACGCCAATCACGGCGTCCAGATCGTCCGCAACGCTCGTAGAACTAGCGCCAAAAAGTAAGAGCACATTTCAATTTTCCCCCAATTTCGTTCCCCCACTTGGCGAGCCTCAAGATCGCCGGAAGTCTGACTCCCGGCATCATGCCCAACAAGCCACATACCGCCAAATGCGTGAACGGATGCAGGCTTCCCCTCCTTGGGTGAACCGAGACGGAGAGGCCGGATTCATGGCCGCGGCCGCCGGTGAACCGCCCCCTGGCGTCGGACAGCATTCGCGTTCGGTGTGCCGAATGCGCGGGTCGCGAAACGACACGTCGAGGCCCCTCGCCTGCTCCTTCGTGACAGCGGGCCTGTGCGTCGGCTCGAGGGCGACAGTGTGCTGGTGCGTGTGGTTAGGGTGGCGCAGGAAGATCGCGCCGTTGATGTCGGGTGTCAGGTCCCAGCCGGAGCGCATGCCGAGCTGGAATCGTGCTGTCTGCTCGTTCTGCGGTGAGGACGCCCGTGTCTGGGTAGCCGTGTTGCCAACTCGCCGGGGGAGCGTTCCGGGGCCGGTGGTAACGCCCCGGTCGCATCCGATCGCCAGGATGTAGCCGACGCTGCGGCCCTCCAGCTCCGCGCGCCGCCGGGGGTCGGCACCATCGACCTCGTCGCCCGTCACCCCCGGCACATCGACTCCGGCGTAATCATGGTTGAGGCCAGAGCAGGTTTGGTCGCGAACTGCACGTTGCCCCTCACCAGCCCCAATCACAAAGCTCGGCTGGAGTACTAGCCAACATTGCGCCGGTCGTGGAGGTTCAAAACCTCAGTCTCCATGACGGAAGTCAGGACTATCAACTCATGAGAAATTACGGTGAACGAGCGCGTGCCACATCTCAACGACCTGCTTGTCACCCTTGCGCATGAGCCGCATGTGAGATATACGATTCCTGATGGGCATTACCTTTTCTTTGAACTTTCCCCATGCGATCTGATCGAACTTCAGTCCATCGAACGTGTGCGAGTTTGCAACTTCGATCAGTTCCCCAAGGGAAAGCCATTCGATCGGATCGCGCAACTCGGATACCGATCGTGCCGAAACGTGAACATCCAAGCGTGCTCGCTCAAGGACTTTTTGTGGCAGATCGCCATGCAATACCCGAACCCGCCACTTGTTACCAAAATTAGAGACTGCAGCATCTCTAAGGGACCGTCGTATGATCCTTTCAATAGACCAAAGACCTTGGATTATCGCCGGAAGATCCGACTGCGGGGTCGTAACGCCTGCCAATACATCAGCCACGGCTTCGCGAAACTCGCTTGTTCTGTTGTCTACGGTGAAGCCAATCCCCTCGTTGTTGACGACAACTAACCCCGCACCCCGAAGTGCTTCAACATCCCTAATATCGAGACGATCCAAAAAGTTTACCCTGGGCGGCGCTTCGAATATTGCCTGATCCAACGCCGCCAGCACGCTTACCCCGAGTTCCGCCAGAGAATCGTGAAACAGAGCAGAGAGATCCTCGCAGCCTCCCAATCCGCAACAGGGCAGCGCCGCAGCGGGATGGGGCTTGTAATCGTCGACGCGCTCGCTATCGTCCAATAGCGGTAGACAATAAATTGACGAGTCTTCAATAATTGAACTTCCGGGTACTGACCCAAAGCTAGCCCGCGGCGTACGCGATATCATGCATACGTCTATATCGTCATCGAGAACTTCGTTTATTTTTTGACGAAGTGCGCCAAGTCGCAGACTTCCTCTCGGGCCTCCATCAGAAAACTTTTCAATTTCGGTCAGCACGATAGAGCTTGACTCTATCAACTCAATCTCGAAAGGCTCTTCCAAGAATTCGACGGCACTCTTAATGGTTGAAGACATCGACTCCAAGATCGATGTGCGAAGTACATCGTGCACGGCGCCGAGTTGGACAAATACCAATCTATTACGCCTCATTTTTTGGCGCAGCTCAGTAGCTCGTTTAATTGCCGCTTTCTGCACCAGCATGTCGGTCACAACAACTCCAACACTGGCGTTAACTCATACTTGCGGCCTACCTGGCGTACCAGGCCAAGATTGGTTAAATGACCTACGGCTTGGGGTTCTTCCTGAGCAATTGAGGCGAACACCGCAGGGTCTTCACGCAGTATTTCCAGGAGGTAAGATTCATCCGGATAGTACCGCTTTATATGATCGAGCATCTCACGCATATTGCCAGCCGCTAAGCCGCGCCACTTTTCAATAGCCCGGAGGACGTTCGGCCGCGACATTTTTCTATGAAATACATCTACCGGTAAGTCTTTAACAACGGTCGAGGCCAGGTGCCTGTACAGAAACGCGTGCCCACCGGACGCGTCAAATAGCGCTTCGAGGGAGTCATCTTCAATTGTGATCCCCATTTTACTGCCGACGGACTGAGCTAACTCGTCCGCCTCGCTCCGTTCGAATGGTGCTAGAAAATGCGCCTTAGCCCAGGAAAAGAGTGGATTCGGGCGAGCATATAGTCGCCCACTCTCAACAATTGCGCTTGTTAGACCAGAAAGGAGGAAAGTGAAGTTTTCATTCTCCTGGACCAGGCTTCGCAGCGTACCGAGCAATTGCGCAATCGAAGCCATATCACCTTCGGCGATATCGATTCTGTCCGAAGGTGTTAGGTATTCGATCTCGTCGAACATGATGACAAGCGACACATCAGAGGCGGCCAGTTTTCGAAGAACCCGCTGCAAACCACGCTTGAACTCAGATATTGACTTATTTTGCGTTACTCGCTGTAGATCTATCGTGCCGAAACTGCGCGAACGCAATTCTGCCGTGATATCGTCAATTAGATCCATTAGGAGGTCCGGAACAGGATCCGCCGGAGGGGACGGAAGGCTCTCTAGATCGCGTAGAATAAGAATTGTATGTTCGCTAGAGAGAACGTCTTTCAGTTCGGCAAGTACACTTGTTTTCCCGCCTTGCGCAAGCCAAACAGTCCACTTACACGACGTTGTTCGATATCATCTTTTAGATTTTGCAAAAGCTGCTTACGACCAAAGAAGCTGTCACCTCGAACGGGCGTTGTTTCATAGAACAGGTCCCGAGCGAATATATAGTCCCGGAGACGAGAAACGAACCCTACCGGCCCGTCGTCGTCGGTGATATTCAGGGGTATCGCAAGGAAAGCGCCTGAGTTCCAATCATCTAGCTTGACACGTAGGCGTTGATCCGAGCTCCAGAAGAACACTAGATCGGGCGTAATCTCTCGAGGCATCTCGCGCAATGCTTGCTTCGCCGCCCGAAATGTTCTTATTTGCAGATCCGGATGAGGTGAATAAAATGACATTACCTCGCGAGTCAACCCGAACGCGGACTCAATAGCTCCACTAAATCGGACCATTGCAACATGGCACTCGTCAAATCCAGCTATTCTACAAGGCGCCGCGTATACGATTGCAGATCCGACCGCTTGAAGTAATCGGTCGTGCTCGTGGGCGATTGAAAAGGCACGTTTAAGATTACTGATCCGTTGGACCAAATCGAGACTCGACGGCGGTGCCTGATGGCACCGGCTCGCCAGCTCGACTGGCGAGCTGTAGAGGCTCCAGCTTGGAGGGCAACTTCAGAGTGGCCAAAGGAATCCCGCAGCCGTCTGGCGACCCCTGCATCGACGGTGCTAGATGCGCTCCTCACAGAGACGCCCTGCTCCTGCAAGCGAGTCAAGACAGTCCTTGAAGTGACACCCAACTCTCGCGCGAGCTCATGCACACGTGCCTTCAACGATCCAACTCCTTCCCGGCACTAGATCACCTCATCGAGTCGACTGGTGGTGACTGAACGTTAGCGACTCCGCCTAGCGGGCGTCGGATCGAGATCTATCTGTGACGTGCAACGCGCCGACAACGGACTGGCTTTGAGATCGTCGATGGACACGAGACGCCGTACCCGCCTCCTGAAGCACCGGCAAGGCTTAGTGATCGTCCGACGGTTCTAGACCGAGGCGGGAGACGATTGTGCTTAGCGATAGCGCGAGTGCCTGTGCGACGTGCCGTAGCTCAATCACGTCCAGTCGTCGTTCCCCGGTTTCGTACTTGCTGACGAAGGACTGGGGTACGCCGAGTCGCTCGGCGACTTGGACTTGGGTGAGGCCTGCTTCGTGGCGCGCCTCGCGGAGGAGCTGGCAGAGGCGCTGGTATTCGGCCGAGTAGATCGACTTCTCCACTGGGCAAGCCGACCGCAGCGCTTGCGAGTATCCCAAAATCGGATACTGTGGCGGTGTGCCCTTGGTGCCGAAGCTGCTGGTTGAGGTGGTACCGGAGGGCCGCCGGTGGATCGGTTGTTGCCGCCTGTGCCGGGCGGTTCCGATCCCTGTCATGAGCCGGTGGGGCTTGTCCCCCGCACGTGATCGTGGGTGCGGCTCGTGTCTTCCTGGTGTTGCCCGGGTCTCGGGCCGCTCCACGTTGTCGCCAGTTGACGGTGGACGAAGGGATGGACATGAGTACGCGGAACTCTGCTGGTCACGGCCTCACCGTGCTCGTAGGTGGCGATGTGTCGTGATTGGGAGTGAGCGTGAGGAGCCCGTGGTGCTGACGGAGGAGCAGTGTGCGGAGATCGCGTCGGCGTTGGCCGACGACGACGTAGGCAAGGCTGAGGTGATGCTGTACGCGGCGCGGTACCCACGCGAGGCGCTGCCTGCGAAGGAGAGCTTCACCGAGCAAGAACGCAAGTGGGCAACGCACGTCCGTTCGCTGCGTCTTCCGGCCGACGTCGATCTGGCGTCGGCAATGCGGCGGCTGGATGGTGCCATCCGGTCCGAGATCGCCGACTTGTTCGAGCGGTGGGAGGCCGGTGACGATCGGCTCGCGCACTCTCTGCGCCAGCTCGGTGCCCACTTGCTGGAGCACGCCTGCTCTGTGGTTGAGCGGACAGGTCTGCCAGTGGCGCAGGTCCCAGCCTCGCCGAACGGTTCAGGCCCGACCGTGGTCGATGATCTGCGGGATCTCGCCGGGGTGCTCGAGCGAGTCTTGACCAGCCTCCAGACACTGGCCCGTCTGAGTAGCCAGCCAGGGGATGAACTGGCCGTTCCGACCGATGACCCGGATGCCATGTTGCGCCGCATCGACCGTGCGGTGGATGCGGACGTTGGTCGGCTCTACGAGCGCAAAGACGATGGCGACGATGCGGTCTTGCCGGTGCTACGGCGGCGAGCGCGTCACCTGCTCGAACTCGGTACCTGCGAAGCCGGCGAGGCGGGTATCGACGTCACCGGAGTCGAGACAGCGGTTGAGGCTGCCTTCGAACTGCCCGACGCGTGAACGGCGCTGGTTCGGTAGGTTGGCGCGATGGCGCTGGTCGATTGGGCAACGACGTGGCCGAGGGCAAGCTGGCCGCCCCGTTGCCGCGTCGCTGGGCGCACGTGCAGGGAGTCGCGCGGCAGGCCCGGACCCTGCGGGCCGTTACTGGTGCGGATGCTGAGCTGCTGGAAGCCGCGGGGGTACTGCACGATGTCGGCTACGCCCCGGACCTGGTTAGCACGGGGTTCCACCCAATCGACGGCGCGGCCTACCTGACCAGCATCGGGGCGCCGGATCGGCTGGTGCACCTAGTGGCGCACCACTCTTGCGCTATCTACGAAGCGGAGCTGCGGAGGCTGAGTCAGCACATGGCCGGCTACCGCGATGAGGGCGGCCCCATCCGCGATGCACTGTGGTACTGCGACCTGACCACTTCGCCTGATGGCGAGACCGTCCGTGCGGACCAGCGCATTGCCGAGATCAAGCAACGCTACGGCCCGGACGACCTGGTCACGCGGTTCATCACCGGCGCGTCTCCGGAGCTGCTGGCAGCCGTCGAGCGCACCGAGCAACGGCTGTCCGCCCAGCTGTGACGGAGCGGTGGTTCAGGCCAATGGGCCCCGGGCAGGTTGACTCTTTGCCGCGCGCCTCTGCTTGGATCGTCGAGTGACGAACTGGGCCGCTCTCAACCACGCCTACGGCTCAGCAGAGGACCTTCCGGCCTTACTCGACCGTCTGGAGACGGAACCAACCGGCGAGCTGTGGGGAGAGCTGTGGTCGCGGCTGTGCCACCAAGGCAGCACCTACTCCGCCAGCTTCGCTGCGTTCCCATGGCTGGCAGGTGTTGCCCGGGGAGAGGACGACAGTCAGAGGGAACATGCGGTCCTGCTGGCCGGAGCGATCGTCGCGTCCACCCCTGACCAGGCTGGCCCCATCAAGCAACGCTACGCGGCCGAAATCACCGGCCTGCAGAGCGCCGCCGAAGAACTGCTCCACCATCCAGGCGAGGGATATGTCTACCGACTGCAGGCGTACTTGGCGCTGGAGGGCGTACCGGTGTGGGGCCGCGAACTCGACCGGCTGGTCCACGGCGAGTACGAGATCAGCTGTCGTGTTTGCGGACTCGGACTACTCGTCACGATCAGTGACGCTGACGGATCCTTCTCCGAAAACCCCAGCGGCGAGCGCTGTCCCCTCCGACCCTCGCCTCCAGTGGACCTACGGCGCCTCGGCCGACGACTCCACGAGCTGGCCGTCAGCGTCAACGAACACGCCCTCGCCTCTAACCTTCAGGCACCTGTCCGGCGAGGTGGAATGCCCAGGCTGTGGCGCGGTTTCACCACTTGACGACCGCGTAACGGTCGCGGCGATGAACGACGATTGCTAGCCGAGATACGGCTGTATGCGGTCCTCTAAGCCGTGTTGGATGCGTAGCCGCATGGATGGGTGAATGGTGAGATCGTCGAGCTTGTCAGGCGGTACCCAGTGGACTTGCCGGGACTCGTTGCTGGTCCGGACCTCGCCACCGATGGGGCGGGCGTGGAAGTCGATGGAGAACTCCTGGCGGACTTCGCCGTCGTCATAGGCGATGACGTGGCGGGGGTCGGTGTAGATGCCGGAGAGGCCGGTCACCTCGACCTCGATGCCGGTTTCCTCGCACACCTCGCGGACAACCGCGTCGGTGATGGTTTCCCCGATGTCCTGGGCGCCGCCTGGGATGGCCCAGAGTCCGTTGTCGGTGCGCTCGATCATCAGCAAGTCGCCTGTGTCGTTGCGGAAGATGGCCGAGCGAATGAACCGGCTAGCCGACGACAACTGATGTCAACCGTGAATGCAAACAAGGCCCCCAAATGAATTTGGAGGCCTTGTTGCCCTGCTCCCCCGGTTGGACTCGAACCAACAACCCTTCGGTTAACAGCCGAATGCTCTGCCAGTTGAGCTACAGGGGAACGCTGTTCGCCGACCGGATCGCTCCGGCCAACGGATACACACTGTAGACCATGCCCGATCAACGCCCGAAACCACCCCCGGCCCGCACGATCCGAGCAGGCCGGGGGTGACTGCGCAACAATGGAGCCCCAGGTCGAGGAGCACGAGGGAGGCATCGAGAGCATGAAGACTTTCCTGCTTGGCGCAGCCGTGGGCTATGTGCTGGGCGCGCGGGCCGGGCGTGCCCGGTACGAGCAGATCGTGCGCACCTACCGCAAGATTGCAGACCACCCCGCGGTACAGGGCGCCGCCGGTGTCGCCAGGGCGAAAGTCAGCGAGAAGGTCGGCGGCCGGCTGCCGTTCGTGCACCGGCAGCGTGCCACACACGACACGAACGGGCAGTACGCGCCGGAGCCGAAGGCCACCCAGGCGTAGCTACGGCACCCGTGCGACCGCGAACACGCGCCGGAACGGGAACCACGTCGTCCCGTCGGGTCGTGGCGGGTAGGCCTTGTCGAGCAGAGGCGCCAGCTGCTCGCGGAAGGCCTCCCACTCGCCCGCATCGAGGGCAGCCTTGACCGGGCGCAACGCGGTGCCCGTCAGCCACTCCAGCACCGCCTGCGAACCGGTGAGGCGCTGAACATAGGTCGTCTCCCAGGCATTGACCTGGCAACCCAGATCCGCGAGAAGCTCGGCGTACTCCTGCGGGGTGCCGACGTCGTCCTCCCGCAGCACCGCACCGGCCAGCCTCGGCGCCCAGCCAGGGCTCGCCGCGAGCCGCCTGGTCAGCGTGTGTGACGGGGCGTCCATGTTGCCCGGCACCTGCATGGCCAGCCACGCACCCGCGGGAAGCTCGCCGACCCAGCGGCGGAGCAGGTGCCGGTGCTCGGGCACCCACTGCAACACGGCGTTGGACACCACCACGTCGGTGTCCCGCCCCGGCGACCACTCACGCACGTCAGCGACCCGTGCGGGCACGCCTGCCTCCCGCGCCGCCGCCACCATGTCGGCTGAGCTGTCGATCGCCTCCAGCGTTGCCTGCGGCCAGCGCCGGGCCAGCGTGCCCGTCAGGTTGCCGGGCCCGCAGCCGAGGTCCACCACCCGCCGCGGCTCCCCGGCGCTGATCCGCGCCACGAGCTCGAAAAACGGCCGGGCGCGTAGGTCGCCGTAGTCGAGGTACTTCGCTGGATCCCACATATCGCCTCCCAGTACGAGCGTACTGCTATGGCGATCCACCGGCCAGCTTGTCGGCGGCCTCCTCGGCCATGCTCGCCACGAGCTCGCGGTCGGCGCCGGGGTCCGGGCGCACCTGCAGCACCACGCCGTCGGTGCCGGGAACCTTGCGGATCAGGAACCACGCGCCCCCCTCCGGCAGGTCCTTGCGGTACCGGGCGCGAATGGCGTCCTCCACCCGCTGACGCACCAGCAACGGCACCTTGCCGGGCCTCGGCAGCACGTAGCGCACCGGCGGGCGGTCGGCCAGTACGACCGCCCTGCCCGCGTACCCTTCCTCCTCGGCCTCGGTGACGGTCAGCGTGTCGCCCTGCCACACGGCCTTGCTGATCAGATGCCAGCCGACCCGCCGCGCACCCGCCGCCTCAGGCAGCCACAGGCCGAGCGCGGTGACGGCCACGTGCCCGCCCGTGCTGGTCGCGGCGGCGCCGAGCACGTGCTCGTCCTCGGCGAGCACGCCACGTAGCTCCTCCGGCAACGGCTCCCCGAAGATCCGGCGCAGCCAGCTCATGAGTCGAACCCGGCGGCAGCCTGCTCACGCAGTGCCTTGCGGTACTGCTCCAGCGCAACGAGGTCGCCGAACAGCGCGCGGTACTCGTCGGCCGCATCGACCGGCGAAAGCCGCTGCAGCTTCGACTTCAGCTCACCGATCTGGCGGCCCACCAGGTTCTCCTGCACGGCCGCCAGCATCCCGGCGACATGCCGGATGTCGACTTCTCCCTTGGCCTGCATGGGTTCCACCGCCAGCTCGGACAGCAACGAGTCGATCGTCCCTTGTGGAGCGTGCTGGTTCGCCGCATCGATCAGCGCCGGACCGGACAACCCCGAACCGGTGCCGCCTGCACCGAGCACGGCCCGGTGCACGGCGACGTACGCGGGATGCGTGAACGCATCCTCGGGCAGGGCGTCGTAGGCGGGCCCGGCGAGTGCCGGCTCCTGCAACGCGGCCTTGAGCACCTCACGCTGGGCGAGCAGCCCGGGATGGCGGGGATCGGGCCGTTCCACGTCGGGGCCGCGTTCGGGCGCCGCCCCGTTGCGTGCGGGCCTGCCGCCGTTGGCGAGTTTCACCGGCATCCCGGAGCTCGCCCTGACCCGGCGCACCACCATGGCCTCGTCCTGCCAGCCGACCCACCACGCCAGCTTCGTGGCGTAGCCGTCCCGCTTGGCGCGGTCCTTGATCTGCGCGACGAGCGGCACGGTCCGCTGCAGGGCGGCGACCTGGCCGTCCACCGAATCGAGGTCGTACTCGGCGAGCAGGCTGCGGATCGCGAACTCGAACAGGGGGATGCGGCGCGCCACGAGGTCGCGCACCGCGGTGTCGCCCTTGGCGAGCCGCAGCTCGCAAGGGTCCATACCATCCGGGGCGACCGCGATATAGGTCTGGCCGGCGAAGGTCTGGTCCCCCTCGAACGCCTTCAGCGCCGCCTTCTGCCCCGCCTCGTCACCGTCGAAGGTGAAGATCACCTCACCGCGGAAGGCGTCGTCGTCCATCATCAGCTGCCGCAGGACCCGCATGTGGTCCTCGCCGAACGCGGTACCGGACGACGCCACCGCTGTGGGCACACCGGCCTCGTGCATGGCCATGACATCGGTGTAGCCCTCGACCACCACGACCTGGTGCCGCCGCGCGATCTCGCGCTTGGCCAGGTCGAGCCCGAACAGCACCTGTGACTTCTTGTAGATCGGGCTCTCGCTGGTGTTGAGGTACTTGGCCTGGATCGGGTCGTCGTCGAACAGCCGGCGCGCACCGAACCCGACGACGTCGCCACCGCGGTCCTTGATCGGCCACACCAGCCGACGGTGGAACCGGTCGATCGGCCCCTGCCTGCCCTCCTTGGCGATCTGCGCCTTGTACAACTCGGCGAGCTCGAAGCCGTTGTTGAGCAGGTGCTTGGTGAGCTTGTCCCAGCCGCCCGGCGCGAAACCGCACCCGAACGTGGCCGCGGCGGTCTGGTCGAAACCGCGCTCGGCGAGGAACTCCCGCGCACGCTGTGCCTCGGGAGTGGCCAGCTGCGCGGCGTAGAACGCCTGCGCGGCCTTGTGTGCCTCGACCAGCCGCAGCCGGGTCCCGCGGTCGCGCCGGACGCTGGCGCCGCCGCCCTCGTAGGTCAGCCGCAGCCCGATCTGGTCGGCGAGGCGCTCCACCGACTCCACGAAGCCGAGATGCTCGATCTGCATCACGAACTTGATGACGTCGCCGCCCTCGCCGCAGCCGAAGCAGTGGAAGGTGCCGTGAGTGGGCCGCACGTTGAACGACGGCGTCTTCTCCTCGTGGAACGGGCACAACCCCTTCAGCGCGCCACCACCGGCCCGGCGCAACGCCACGTACTCGCCGACGACCTCGTCGATCCGACTGCGCTCGCGGACCTGCGCGATGTCGCTTTCCCGGATCCTTCCCGCCACGGCACCACTCTAGGCCACAGGCACCCACGCGCTTCGGCCATACTCACCCAATGGCTCCGGTGCAGAACGCCCTGACCGAGCAGTTCTCTGCGCAGCGGTCCCACCTGATCGCGGTGGCCTACCGGCTCACCGGATCACTCGCCGACTCCGAGGACGCCGTGCAGGAGGCGTGGGTGCGCCTGCGCACGCTGCCCGCCGCCAAACGCGACGCCATCCAGGAGCTGCGTGCCTGGCTGACCACGGTCGTCGGGCGCATCTGCCTCGACCGGCTCCGCTCAGCGACGGCGCGCCGCGAACAGTACGTCGGGGACTGGCTGCCGGAGCCGATCATCACCCCGCTCGGCGGGCAGCCCGGCGAGGACCCGCTGGACGCGGTGGTGCGTGAGGACGGCGTGCGCATGGCCGCGATGGTGGTGCTGGACACACTGTCGCCCGAGCAGCGGGTGGCGTTCGTGCTGCACGACGCGTTCGCCGTCCCGTTCGCCGAGATCGGCGAGATTCTTGGCTGCTCGGCCGACACGGCCCGGCAGCACGCGTCACGCGGCAGGCGTGCCGTCGCGGCCGCGGACCCGCCGTCACGGGCGAGCCTGGACGACCAGCGCGAGGTACTCGAGCGCTTCATGGCCGCGGTGGCCAGCGGCGACGTGCGGGCCGTCGCCGAGGTGCTGCACCCGGACGTGGTGTTCGTCGGCGACTCGGACGGCCGCGCCAGGACCACGCGCCGGACCATGGTCGGCGCCGAGAAGATCACCCGCTTCTTCCAGGGACTGCTGACCACCTACCGGCCCGGCGCGTTCCTGACCGCCCAGCCGGTGCTCGTCAACGGCGACCTCGGAATGTACGTGCCCGCTGCGCCGGGCGGCGAGGGCTACCGCGACCTCGACGCACACGTCCAGACCATGACCGTGCGCGACGGGCTGATCGTCGCGATCTACGACCAGGCCAACCCCGAGAAGCTGGCCAGGATCGTCCGGCAGCTCAGCCAGGGGTGAGCACGCGGACGTCCCACAACCACACGCCGTCGACGAGCCGGCCGTGCTCGCCGAGCAGCTGTTCGATCGTGTAGCGCAACGCGTCGACCTCGCCGGCGTCGGCAGGCAGCACGACCACGTCGGCCTCCCAGTACCGCAGGTCGGCGATCGCCTGCGCCGTCCCGCCGGCGGCGATGGCCGGCACTGTTCCGGTGTCGGCGATGTCCTCGAGCAGACTCGACATGGGTCTGCGGACCGCACCGTAGGCGCCGCGCCCATCGGTGTAGGGCCCGACGAAATAGCCCTCGGCGAGCGGGAAGCCGAGCCCGGCATCGATCTGCCAGCGCAACGCCTTCGCATCGCCGGTGTCGGGTAACGGGACCACCACCACCGAACCGCCGGGCTCCACGAAGTTCCGCCACGTTCCCGCGGTGAAGAACTCGGGCGTCGGTTCGCGCTCGTGCACCCGCAGCTCGGTGGGCGCGATGGGGACGAGCGCGAACGTCAGTGCGCTGAACCAGGCGATCCGTGCGGTGTAGCGCCATTCGTCGGGAGCGCGGTAGCGCAGCACCCGCTCGGTCGCCATCGCCAGCAGGATCCCGGCGACGGGCACGCTGCCCATCGCGAACCGCGACTCCAGCACGGAGTCGTAGAGCGGCAGGTCGAACAACAGCAGCCATGGTCCGGGAATCGCTGTCCCGGCGCCGTTGACGACGAGGACGACACCCATGGAGATCCAGGCCAGCACGAACATCGCCACCGCGAGCGCCCTCGCCGACACGACCCGCCACAGCGCGATGCTCACGCCGGTGAGCAGCACCACCAGCGGCCAGCCGAAGAAGGCGTTCTCCTCGGTCCGGTTCATGGAGAGTTCCCTGGCCGCCTCGGGGTCACCGGCGACCGACTCCGTGGCGAACGAGGTGAACGCGGCGGCGTCGTTGCCCTTCAGGCCGTGTTCGAGACCGGCGTAGCTCTGCGGGCCCGCGAACTGCCACCACAGTGGGAACGCCACCAGCACCAGCGCGACCCCGGCTCCCACGGCGATCCCGGTGCCCAGCGGGCGCACCATCGCCAGCGCCTCCTCCGGGCGCGACAGTGCGTAGGTGATGGCGAACACGAGCATCGTGGTCGCCGCGATGAGCAGCGGCTCCTCACCGAGAAAGACCTGGTAGGCGACCAGCAGGCCGAGCAGCACACCGTTTCGCACCACGCGTTCGCCGCGCACGAGCCGCAGCAACTGCAGGACGATGAACGGCAACACGAACAACGCCACGAAGTTCGGGTGCGCGTTGGCGTGGGAGATGATCGACGGCGCGAACGCACAGAACGCGGCCCCGATGGCGGCGCCGATGCGCGTCGCCACGAGGTGCCGGGAAAGCACCCAGTACCAGGCGGCCGCGGTGCCGGCGAGCCCACCGGTGAGCACGAGGGCCCAGGTCACGGTCGGCCCGAAGACGACGGTGACCGGTGTGAGCGGCACGCCGAGGCCGAGCATGACCGTGTTGGCCATCAGGTTCACGCCGAGCGGGTAGTTCTGCAGGTCGCTGAACAGCGGGTTGTCCAGTGTCAGCACGGAACGCGCGGTGACCGCGAAGAACCACTCCCACATGTTCTGGTCCTGGCCACTGCTCGTCAGGTAACCACTGCCCAGGTTCATCCACAGTGGACGGTAGATGAGGAACGCGACGACCAGGAAGCCTGCCATGACCGCGGCGTCGGCGAGGTGTTGTGGGGCGATCCGGGGCACACGTCGATCCGGTGCGGCCTGGGGCCGCACCTCGGCGGTGGCCGTCACGGGGTGACGATCCTGGCGAGGAAGTAGACCGCCCCGGTCCCACTGTGGCGCACGAGCAGCAGGAACGGCCGGTTCACCTCGACCGTCACCGGCTTACCGGCCGGCATCGCCACCAGCCGCATGGTCACCGCTGTCGCGGCAGCGCCCTCGAGGCCGGACTCGTCGAGCCGCAGCACCGCCTCGTGCAGCACGTCCGACACCTGCAGGCGGGGGTCCTCGGTGAGGCCGCCGAAATCCGCGGCCGGGGTGAACATGGTGCGCACGCCCAGCGCCTGCAGAGCAGGCTTGAGCTGGGTGCGGACGTCGAGCGCCAACCTGGGCAGCGCCAGGTCGACCATCGTGTCCCGACGCGCCGCCAACAGCTCCGCCAGCAGTTGTTCGTCCAAGGTGGACTCGTGTTCGGCGAGTCGCCGCTCCGGCAGCAACACCACCGCCTCGACTCCCCCGACGGCAGGCAGCGACACCAGCTCCCACCCGCCCTGCCGGGCATAGCCGAGCCGCTCCGACTGGCGCATCATGGCGACACCGACCGGTCCCGACGGCGTGTGGAAGTCCGCTTCCTCGGTCGCGGCGCCCCGGAACGGGAACGTCCAGCCGACCCGCAGGTACAGGGCGTTGACGAGGCTCGCGACGGTGTCCTCGTCGAGCGTTCCCGGCGGCAGCAGCTCGGGGATCAGCTCCCTGGTCGTGACCGCGACGTCGGCGTTGATCGCGGCACGTGCGCCCTCGGGGTCCTCGACGAACGGCGCCAGCGCGACCCCACCGGACGGCCAGCCGGCGAGCTCGTCGACGAACTCCTGTTTGAGCGGCAGGGCGTCCCAGGCCCACAGCGTGTTCGAGACGGCGAGAACCGGCTCCTCCTGGCCCGTGCGCGCCTCCAGAACGGCGGCCTTGCTCAGCAGGTCGGCCTGTGCCTGCACGTCCTCCTGCTCGCCCGCGAGGAGTGCGGCGGTCTCCTCCGCCGTGGCGCCACGCGCCGCCGTCGTCACCAGCCCGAGCGCGCTGGCTGCGGAGTACGGCGAAAAGCAGGAGTCGCCGGTACCGGCGACGGTGCGATGCACCGCGAGGGCGAACCGCAGGTGGGCCCGTTCTGAGGCGCTGACAGGCATTCTCCGACGTTACCGCCTTCCTCGCTCGCTAGCTGTGCCGCCCCGTGTGCCACGCATGCCAGGCGTAGGCCTGCGCGTCGGTGAGCGAGGCGACCTGGTCGATCACCACCCGGAGCCGTTCCCTGTCGTCGCCGGCCGCGTGCCAGGCGGACTGGAAGATCGGGTCCAACGACTCCGGTGCCTGCCGTGCCACGACCTCGACGAGCTCGGCGAGCAGCTGGCGTTGTCCCTCCTGCATCACCAGGCGCCTGCGGTCGCTCATGACGTACCGCAGTGCGAGTGCCTTCAGCAGCGCCACCTCCGCGCCGACCTGCTCCGGCACGGCCAGCGCGGCGTCGTAACGGCGCACTGGGCCCTCGCCGTGCGCGGCACGGGTGCCGGTCACGGCAGCGGAGGCGAAACGGCCCACCAGTTCGCTGGTGAGCCGTTTCAGCGCGACCTGAGCCGCCAGCGACGAGTCGTATCCCGACCCCGCCAGCTCCGCCACCACCGGCAGGTTCAGCAGTTCCTTCGCCGCACTTTCCACAGTGGACACCGAGCTGGTGATGAAGTGCCGCGCGGCCAGCTCGGCCACCGCGGCGCGCTCGTCCGGATCGCCGAGCACGCCCAGCGAGATCCGGCCGGCGAGGACGCCGTCCTCCACATCGTGCACCGAGTACGCGACGTCGTCGGCCCAGTCCATGATCTGCGCCTCGATGCAGGTGCGCCCCTCCGGTGCGCCGGTACGCATCCAGGCGAAGACGTCGAGGTCGTCGGGGTAGACGCCGAACTTCGTCACCCCCGAGCGGCGCGGCCACGGGTACTTGGTCGCCGCGTCGAGACACGCACGCGTGAGGTTCAGCCCGAAGGCCGCGTCACCATCTCCCAGCACCTTCGGCTCCAGCCGGGTGAGGATGCGTAGCGTCTGGGCGTTGCCCTCGAAGCCGCCGCACGGCCGCGCCGCCTCGTCGAGTGCCTGCTCACCGTTGTGCCCGAACGGCGGGTGGCCGATGTCGTGGGCGAGACCGGCCGTGTCCACCAGATCGGGATCGGCGCCGAGCTCCTCGGCGATCCCGCGGCCGATCTGGGCGACCTCGAGCGAGTGGGTGAGGCGGGTACGCGGTACGCCGCTGACCTCCGCGCCTTCCCCCGGGCCCACGACTTGTGTCTTACCGGCGAGCCTGCGCAGCGCGGCCGAGTGCAGCACCCGGGCCCGGTCCCTGGCGAACGGTGTTCGCCCGTCCCCGCGGGCACCGGGCAGCGCGGCACGCTTGGGCGGCTCGGGCTGCCGTCGCTCGCGATCGTGCTCGGTGTACACGGCGTCCATCGCGCCACTGTATGCGCTAGGGCAAGCCCGTGCCGCCGATGTTGTCGGCCGGGTTTTTCGACAACCGGTAGTACAACAGCGCGCCGGTCTCCCTGACGATGTAGCGGGCCTGCGTCTCGCGAGTCTGCACGATCGGTCCCGTGTGGGTCGGCGACGTCCAGGCGCGGAAGCCGACGTCCTCGGCCATCGTCCTTGCCCGCAGCGAGTGCCATGGATCGCTCACGATCACGGCGGTGCTCCAGCCCCGGGCGCCCAGCTCCCCGGCCACCGCACGCAGCGAGCCGAGGGTGTCATTGCCCGCACCGACGGCGATGACGTTCTCCTCCGGCACCCCGTTTGCCGCCAGCCAGCTCGCCCCGGCCGCGGCCTCGCTGAAGACGTCGCCCCTGCCCTTGCCGCCGGAGGTCACGATGTGGGTGGCGACGCCCTCCGCGAGGAGGTCCCTGGCATGGGCGAGCCGGGCCGCGAAAATCCTGGACGGGGTGCCGTTGTACTGGGCGGCTCCGAGCACCACGATCGCGTCGACCTGCGGCCGCTCGTCCGCCCTGGCAACGTGCCACACCCGGAAGGCGGTCCCGCCGACGATGAGCAGCACCACGAGGCCGGTGCCGAAGAACGCCCGGCGGACCCAGCTGTGCGCCCGGGTGTGCCGAAGAGTGCCGGTCACTGGTCCATTCCTACCAAAAACAGGAGCCCTGTGCGGATGTTCAGAAATCCCCCAAGGCCACCTTGGTGGCCTTGGGAGCAATTCGACGTCCCTCGGGAGCGATTCAGCAGCCGACGAGGCGTGCGGCGAGGTAGGACTCGAGCTTGTCGATGGCAATGCGCTCCTGCGCCATCGAGTCGCGCTCGCGCACGGTCACCGCCTGGTCCTCCAGCGAGTCGAAGTCGACGGTCACGCAGTAGGGCGTGCCGATCTCCTCCTGGCGGCGGTAACGCTTGCCGATGGACTGCGCATCGTCGAAATCGACGTTCCAGTGCTTGCGCAGCGCCGCCGCGATGTCGCGGGCCTTCGGCGTGAGGTCGGCGTTGCGCGACAGCGGCAACACGGCGACCTTGAACGGTGCGAGCCGCGGGTCGAGCCGCAGCACCGTGCGCTTGTCCACGCCACCCTTGGCGTTGGGCACCTCGTCCTCGGTGTAGGCGTCGAGCAGGAACGCCATCATCGGGCGCCCCACACCGGCTGCCGGCTCGATGACGAACGGGCGGTACCGCTGGCCGGACGCCTGGTCGAAATAGGACAGATCCACACCGGAATGGTTCGAGTGGGTGGTGAGGTCGAAGTCGGTGCGGTTGGCGATGCCCTCCAGCTCGCCCCACTCCTGGCCGGCCGAGAACCGGAACCGGTACTCGATGTCGACCGTCCGCTTGGAGTAGTGCGAGAGCTTCTCCTTCGAGTGCTCGTAGTGGCGCAGGTTCTCCCGCGCGATACCGAGGTCGGTGTACCAGTCGGTGCGCAGGTCGATCCAGTACTGGTGCCACTTCTCGTCCTCGCCCGGCTCGACGAAGAACTCCATCTCCATCTGCTCGAACTCACGCGTGCGGAAGATGAAGTTGCCCGGCGTGATCTCGTTGCGGAACGACTTGCCGATCTGGCCGATACCGAACGGCGGCTTCTTGCGCGAGGTCGTCTGCACGTTCAGGAAGTTCACGAAGATGCCCTGCGCGGTCTCCGGACGGAGGTAGTGCAGGCCCTCCTCGGACTCCACCGGGCCGAGGTAGGTCTTGAGCATCATGTTGAACTCGCGCGGCTCGGTGTACTGCCCGCGCGTACCGCAGTTCGGGCAGGGCACCTCGGAGAGATCGTCCTCGTTCACGGCGGAACCCGTGCGCTCGGCGTACTCCTCGGCCAGCTGGTCGGACCGGAACCGGCGGTGACACGACAGGCATTCGACGAGCGGATCGTGGAAGGCGTTGACGTGACCCGAGGCGACCCACACCTCACGCGGCAGGATCACCGACGAGTCGAGGCCGACGACGTCGTCCCGGTTCTGCACCATGGTCTTCCACCACTGGCGCTTGATGTTCTCCTTGAGCTCGACACCGAGCGGTCCGTAGTCCCACGCCGACCGGGTGCCGCCGTAGATCTCCCCAGAAGGGAAGACGAAGCCACGACGCTTGCACAGATTGACGACGGTCTCGATGGTGTTGGCGGGCACTCCACGCTCCGGGAAGGAAAGTTGTGTTGCGGCTAGATTCCCAAGCGTATCCGGCGTGCGCGACCCGGCTACGGACGGGTGACCAGCTCCGCGGTGACGATCCGGTTGTCGACATAGCCGTCCGTGCCGCCGACATAGTCGCCACCACACGTGACGAGGACCAGGCGGTGCGGGCCGTCCTGCCCGAAGAGCCGCTGGGCCTGCCCTGGCAGCTCGTTCTTGTGGACGGTGAGCACCTCGGCGACCCGGTACACCCAGCGGCCGCCGCCCTCGTCGACGACGGTGACCTCCGCCCCCGGCGCCGTCCGCCACAGCTCCGCGAACGGCCCCGTCTGCCCCGCCCAGTTGACGTGCCCGGACAGCAGGGCCACCCCGCGGTCGGCGCCCAGCGTGGCGCCCCACCAGGTGGCTTCGTCCAGGCCGTCGGGAATGGGCAGGGTGCCGTCGGCGGACACCTCCTTGCGCACGAGCCTGGCCGTGCCGCCACCCGGCAGCCGCACGGTGCCGGGCGCCTGCCCCGCCGCGGCGGGGTCACGCACCGGCTCCGCGACCGGCACCGGCTCGACGGGTGGCGCCGCCGTCGCCCCGATGGTCGTGCCGACCGCCGGCGGCGGGGCGACGGCCGCCCGTTCCGGCGCCCGCTCACCCTGCAGCAGGACCACCCCGCCGGCCAGCCCAGCGGCTACGGCGAGCGCGCCCAGCCCTGCCGCGAGACGGGTGCGCCGCACGCTCACCGCTCCCGCTCGGCCACGGGTGCGGCCGTGCGGCGCCGGACGAGTAGCAGTGCCACGGTGCCCAGGACCAGTCCGCCGCCGAGCAGGCCGAGCCCCCACGGCAGCGCACCGTTCGCGGTGTCCTGAGCGGTGGCGCCTGCGGGGATCTTCACAGGCACCTGTGGTGGCGTGGTCTCGTCAGCCAGGTCAGCTCTGTCGGCCGTCGCCGGCGTAAAGCCGTCCGGCAGCGAGCAGCTGACCCCGCCGAGCACGAGCCGCGTGGTGACGTCACGCAGATCGGCACCCTCGGCATCCCTGACATGGCTGACGATCTCGACCTGCCAGCCCGCGGCGGCCGTCACGTCGCCGTCACGCCACTGCTCCTGCCGGAGCAGCTGCTCGAAAGCGGTGACCCTGCTGATCGCGACGTCGGACACGGTCGTCTCCGGCGCGGCGTCGGGCACCTCCATCGGCGGTCCGAACCGACGGTTGGACAGGGTGAGCGGCTCGTCGCCCTCGGGCAGGTCCACCGGTTCCAGCTCGCCGTCCTCGTCGCGGACCCACAACCTCTCGGCGGTCGTGGAGCTGGTGACCGAGTCGGCCCCGGCGCACTCGACGTGGCTCCTGGCGCCCTCGAACGCCACAACCGTCGCGTCCGCGGCAACGTCCCGCAGCGCGAAGTTGGCCTCGGCGGTCGCTGTCGGCACGGTGGTGTCCGTGAGCGTCGCCGTGACACGGTGCGAGCGGCTTGCTACGCCATCAGGGAACGGGCTCTCACCGTCGGCGAAGGTGCCCAGTGTCAGCAGGTAGTTGGGTCCGACAGCATCCCGTTCACCGTCGCTGCCCGGCAGTGCGAAGCGGTTCTGCGCGAGGGTGGAGGTGCCGGGCACCAGCGGCGAGCGTTGCGTCTCGCTGATGACCGAACCGCCGTCATCGCCGATCGCGAGTGCCGCGGCGTTGGCGTAGGCGACCGGGCCGGTGCGCTCGTCGACGGCTTCCTGTGCCTGCGCGAGGCCCGGCAGCCCGGCCAGTACGAGTGCGGCAGCGCCGGTAGCCAGCGTGCTCACGAAGCGACTCATGCTTCCCCCAGCGTGGTCCCTAACCAGTACAACGCGGTGTGCGCCGACCGCTCACTGCGGCCCGCGACACGCACCGCCCGGAACCGAACGTATCGAACCCACCCCCTCCGGCGACAGGCACCAGGTCGCGGAGCCGAGGTCACAGCCACCGGAGCACTAGGATGGTAGGGCAATCCCGTGATCACCCGCGACGACCAGGGCTGGAGAACCGAACATGCCGACGGCGAGCTCGAACGCGGCGCACACTCCCCTGCCCGGTGAGCCCGAGCGGCACGAGCACTCTGCGGCGCACGAACGGCAGCCGGTGTCGCCGACGCTGCCCGGCGCGACGCTCGCCGACGCCGGTGAGCTGCTGCGGGCGCTCGCCGCGCCCGTGCGGATCGCGATCGTCCTGCAGCTGCGGGAGGGCGACCGGTGCGTGCACGAGCTCGTCGATGCACTCGATGTCGCCCAGCCGCTGATCAGCCAGCACCTGCGGGTACTGAAGGCCGCGGGCGTGGTGCACGGGGAGCGCCGCGGCCGCGAGGTCGCCTACCGCCTCGTGGACGACCACCTGGCTCATATCGTCATCGACGCCGTCGCACACGTGCAGGAGGAGGGCCGGGCATGAGCGATGACGACCGGAGGGAGGAATCGCTCAGATTGACACAGCGCGCTCGTGCCTCATGGGCGTTGCTGCGGACCGAGGAACGAGGGGAGCAGGAACGTCCATGAGCACTTCGCTGAGCCGCGGGCGCGCACCGATGCCGGGCCGCAGGGCGACGAAACAACGCGCTGCCGTCGTGGAGCTGCTCGCCGAGATCGACGACTTCCGGTCGGCGCAAGAACTCTACGACGAGCTGCGCAAGCGCGGTGAGGGCATCGGCCTGACCACCGTCTACCGCACGTTGCAGTCGCTGTCGGAGGCCGACGAGATCGACGTGCTGCGCACCGAATCCGGCGAGGCGCTCTACCGGCGGTGCTCGGAGCACCATCATCACCACCTGGTGTGCCGGACCTGCGGCTTCACCGTCGAGGTCGAGGGTCCCGCGGTGGAACGCTGGGCGGAGAAGATCGCCGCGGGCAACGGCTTCTCCAACATCAGCCACACCGTCGAGATCGTCGGCACCTGCGCCGCCTGCGCAGCCCAGCTCGACCACCAGCCCGCCGCCGGCAGCTAGAACCCAGAACGTCACCCGGCCGCAGTCGGCCATCACTTCGCCCACGTTAAATGGGTGTGTCACCCATATTTTCTCCTTGACTTGAGAGATACCTTCACGCCAAATTACCCGCATGGGCGAAGTCGTCAAGCTTGCTGAGTCAGACCGGCGGATCGTCGCCGCGCTGCAACTCAACGGCCGGGCGTCCTGGCAGCAGATCGCGGCCGTCATCGACGCCAAGAAATCGACCGTCGCGCGGCGTGGACAACAACTGATCGAGTCCCGCGTCGTCGGCGTCACCGGGGTACTCGACCACCTGCGCTGCGGTCTCGGCATCTCCCTCATCGTCCGCTTGCGGTGCCGCCCCGGCAGGGCGAACGGCGTGGCCGAAGCACTGGCCGACCTGCCCGTGACGCGCTTCGTCACCGTTGTTTCGGGTAGTGCCGATGTCGCCGCCGAGATCGTGGTCCAGCAACATCAGGACGTCGCGGCAGTGCTGGTCGAGGATCTCCCGCGGCCCGACGACATCGTGGAGACCGAGTCGATGGTGGTCGTCCGCAAGTTCATGGCGTTCGAGGAGTGGGACACCGGCCTGCTCGGTCCCGACGCCGCCGCGCAGCTGCGCCACCCCGCGCCGGTCACCGATCACCGGTCCTGGCACGAGACCGAGCAGCTCACGGAGCAGGAGTTCGCGATCGCCAGGGTGCTCGCCGAGGACGGCCGCGCGACCTATGCGCAGATCGCCGCCGCGGTCGGTGCCAGCGAGTCGACGGCCGCCCGGCGCGTCGATTCCCTCGTCGCCCGCGGCTGCCTGCGCTTCCGCACCCTGTTCGAGACCCCGGTCCTCGGGCTTGATGTCAATTTCATGCAGTGGCTCGCCGTCGAGCCGGCCCAGCTGGAGAACGTGGGCACCCGACTGGCACAGGAGCCATCGACCCGTTACGTGAGCGCGACGACGGGCCGGTTCAACCTCTGCCTGCATGGTGCGTTGCGTGGCTACGGCGACCTGTACGACTACCTGACCAAGGTCGTCGGCTCGCTACCGGGCGTCCACGCCGCGGACATGACGCTGCAGGCCCGCACCCTCAAGCGTGGTTGGGTCCGCATCGACGACGACGGCAGGCGCGCGGAATGACCGACACCGACCTGCAACCGTGGCAATGGGACGAACCGATCTGGCGCAGGCACGTCAACCGGGTCCGCGCCGGGGCGAACCTGACACCACCGAGCTGGCCCGGCGGGGCCAGGGTGGCCGTGGCACTCTCCTTCGACGCCGACCACGAAACGATCCCGCTGCGCGACGCCGACACCAGCCCGGGCAGGCTCGCGCAGGGCGAGTACGGCGCGAGGGCCGCCGTGCCGCGCATCCTGCGGCTGCTCACCGAGTTCGACGTGCAGGCCAGCTTCTTCGTACCGGCCGTGTCCGCATTGCTGCACCCCGCGGAGATCGAGGCCTACGTCGCGGCCGGGCACGAGATCGCCGCGCACGGCTGGATCCACGAACGGAACACGCTGCTGAGCCCGGCCGACGAACTGGACCTCACCGCCAGGGCCTGCGACACCCTCGAGCGGCTCTCGGGCACACGCCCGGTCGGCATTCGCACGCCCAGCTGGGACTTCTCGGAGTCCACTCTGGACATCATCCGCCAGCTCGGGCTGCGCTACGACTCGTCGCTGATGGCCGACGACGAGCCGTACGAACTGCTCGCCGATGGCGTACCGACCGGGGTCGTCGAGCTACCCGTCGAGTGGATCCGCGACGACATGCCGTATCTCGGCATGGAACGGCACAGCGCGCTGCGCCCGTACACCCCGCCGCGCGCGCTGCTGGAGATCTGGCGCGACGAGTTCGACGCCGCCTACGCCGATGGTGGTCTGTTCCAGCTCACCCTGCACCCGCACGTCATCGGGCACCGCTCGCGGCTGGTGGTGCTGCGCCGGCTACTGGAGCACATCGCAGACCACTCCGGGGTGTGGTTCGGCACGCACGCGGACGTGGCGCGCACCTGCCTGCCGAACCCACCCGTCCCGACGACGACTCACGGTATGGAGCACACATGAGCAGGCACGTTCTGGTGACCGGCGCTGCCGGCGGTATCGGTCTGGCGATCGCCATGGCGTTCGCCGGACGCGGCGACATCGTCACCGGCGTCGACGCCCGCGAGTCCGAGCTCCTCGCGGCGATGGCACCGCTCGGCGGCAGGGCATTCATCGCCGACCTCGCCGATCCGGGGTGCGCCGCGGTCATCGGCAAAGCCACGGCCGCCGACGGCCCGATCGACGTGCTCGTCAACGCCGCGGGAATCTACCCCGCCACCGCGTTCGCCGACCTGACACCGTCCACATGGGACCACGTGCAGCACGTGAACGTGCGGGCGCCGTTGTTGCTCACGCAGGCGGTCGCCGCGGCGGGCAGGCCCGCGGTGGTCGTGAACATCAGCTCGTCCGCAGCGACCCGCGCACGACCGGGCGCCGCGCACTACTGCACCTCGAAAGCCGCGCTGGACATGGTGACCAAAGCCTGCGCGGTCGAACTGGCCGGCCAGGGAATGCGCGTCAACGCGGTCGCACCCGGTTATGTCGAAGTGGACAGTCCTGTCAACCCGGTCACCGAGGAATACGCCGGCGCCGTCTCGGCGAATCCGCTCGGCCGCGCCGGCCGAGCGGAGGAGATCGCGGCGGCAGCGGTCTGGCTGGCCGGCGACGACGCCGCGTTCATCACCGGGGCCGTGCTTCGCGTCGACGGCGGCGGAACCGCCGGGACCGCAGCACTGCCCCTGCACTTCCCCACCATGACGGCACTGCAGGAGGAAGGCTCCCTGTGAAGCACTCATCGTCGCCCCGCACCGCACGGCTGCCCCGCACGCTCGTGACCTTGACATCCGTCGTCAGCCTCGCGGCCCTCGCGGGCTGCGCGGCCGATCCCATCGGCACCGGGCCAACAGACACCGTGCGCACGGTTCTCAACAGCGACCCGTCCAGCTTCGACCCCGCGGAGGCGCAGGGGCAGCAGACCTTCCAGGTGGCGGGCCTGCTCTACGACACCCTGCTCCGCCGGGACAGTGACGCCGCGCTGGTCGGTGGACTTGCGACGAGCTGGGAGGCCGAATCCGCGTCGGAGTTCAGTTTCACCATCCGCTCGGACGCCACCTGCTCCGACGACACTCCGATCACAGCGTCCATGGTCGCGGATTCGCTGCGCAGGCTCGCCGATCCCGAAACGGAGTCGACGTGGCGCAACCTGGTCTTCGGCCTCGGCACCGTCGAGGTCACCGCCGACGACGCCGCGTCGACGGTGCGGATCTCCCTCTCCGAACCGTTCACCACACTCCCGCAGGGCATGGCGATCGCCCAGTCCGGCATCGTCTGCCCGGCGGGGCTGGCTGATCCGGAAGGGCTGGCCGCCGGCACGGTGCCCGGCGCGTTCTCCGGACCGTACACTGTGGAGGAAGCCGAGCAGGGTCTGAGCTACACCTTCGCGTTGCGTTCGGACTACGCCGCCTGGCCGGAGTTCGCCACGCCGCTCACCGGCACGCCGCCGAACCGGATCGAGGTCGGCATCTCCACCGATCAGTCCACTGTGGCCAACCAGATCCTCGCGGGAGACCTGGATCTCGGCCAGTTCGCCGACCCGGATGTGGCCGAGCGGTTCGCCAGCCAACCCGACGTGCACCAGTACCAGGTGACCTCGGCTACCACCTACGTCGTGTTCAACCAGCGCGAGGGCCGCCCGTTCGCCGACCGGCCCGAGCTGCGGCGCGGGGTGGCCTCGGCGATCGACCAGGCCGCGTTCAACGCCGTGTTCAGCAAGGGGACAGCGGAGCTGCTGACCTCCGTGGTGCCGGAGAGCTTCGCCTGCGTGAACACCGATCGCTCGCTGCTGCAACCACACGATCCGGACGCTGCCGCCGCGGCGCTGTCCGGGCTCGGGGACATCAAGCTGATGGGCAACACCGCCAACCGGCAGTACAGCGGCGGAGCGGACTACATCTACCAGGTGCTCACCGATGCCGGTGCGCAGGTGAGCATGAACAAGGTCGACAACGCGACCTTCTGGAGCACGCTTGCCGAGGGCGGCTCCGACTGGGACATCGTGTTCCTCGGTGACCTGAACTCCGTGGGTGCGATCAGCGCCTCGCTCGACCGCGTCATCGGCCCGAGCATCGAGGAGGGCGGCCGCAACTACAGCGCCTCCGACAATCCCGAGGGCGAGGCGGCGCTGGCGGAAGGGCTTGCCAGCACCGACGAGGCAAGCCGGTGCGCGGCCTTCGAACAGGCCCAGCGAACGCTGTTCGAGCGCGTCGACATCGTTCCGCTGGCCGGTAACCCGAACACCTACGTCACCAGCCCGGACCTGACCGTGTCGGTGTTCGACGACTACGTCGACCTGGCGACCATGCGGTTGGGTGCCGCATGAGTGTGGACACTGTGGACACCCCCGCCCCGCGGCCCCGCGGGCCGGGGGCACGCCGGGCGCGCGGCGGGTCGTCGTGGACCGCGTTCGCGATGCGGCGGTTCGCCGGGCTCGTGGGCACCGTGGTCACCGCCGTGGTGGTGACGTTCCTGATCGTTCCCCTGATCCCTGGCGATCCGGCGGTCAGCGCGGCCGGGCCGGACGCCACGGTCCGGCAGATCGAGGCCGCCCGCGCCGAGCTCGGGCTCGACCGGCCGGTGTTCGAGCGGTTCGCCGACTACGTCGGCGGGTTGCTGCAGGGCGATCTCGGGCACTCGTTCTCGCTGAACGCTCCGGTCGCCGACATCGTGGCGAGCCGGCTGCCGTTCACCGCGGGGCTCTCCTTCCTCGCCCTGCTGGTCGTTCTCGTCGTGGCTGTACCGCTCGGGATGGCGGTCAGCGCACTGACCCGAGGTGGCAGGCGAGGCAAGCTCGATGCGGCGTTCAACTACACGACGGCGTTCGTCGCCGCGATCCCGCCGTACGTGATGGCCACGCTGCTGGTGCTGCTGTTCGCCGTCACGCTGCAGCTGCTGCCACCCGCGTACACGCGGTCGCAGCCCGGCGTGTCGATGCTGCTGCCTGCGCTCGCACTGAGCATCCCGTCGATCTGTCTCATCTCGAGGGTCGTGCGGCGGGAGACGGCCGTCGTGCTCGAACAGGACTACCTGCGCACGGCGCGCGGCTGGCGGCTCGGCACGCTGCGGACCGCCACGCGATACGCGCTGCCGAACGTGCTCACCAGCACGTTGACGCTCAGCGGCATCATCCTGGTCGGGATGCTCGGCGGGGCCATCAGCGTCGAAACGGTCTTCAGCTGGCCCGGTCTCGGCCTCGGCGTGGTCAACGCAGTGGCCACAAAGGACTATCCACTCGTGCAGGGCATCGTGCTCGTCCTCGCTGTGGTCTCCGCCCTGATGACGATGGCCGTCGACATCCTGCTCGGGATCGTCGACCCGCGGGTGCGGGGAGATCACGATGGCTGACCAGGCAGCAGTGCGGCCGGGGCGGCTGCGCTGGAATCCCCCACTCGTCGTCGGTACCGTCCTGCTGGCGCTGACCGGCGTGACCGTGGTCATCGCGTCGCTGACCCTGCGTGGCACCGCGGAAGGCCTGAGCGCCGACACCGCCCAGCCGGTGTCGGCGGCGCACTGGCTCGGCACCGACGACTTCGGCCGGGACCTGCTCGCCAGGGCACTGGTCGGCGCACAGGCGAGCCTGGTCATGGCGCTGGCGGCGACCGCGATCTCGATGATCGCCGGAGTGCTGATCGGCACCGCGATCTGGACCGCACCACGCCGGCTGCGCGAGGTCGCGCTGCGGATCGTGGAGATCACCGTCTCCTACCCGGAGCTGCTGATCGCGGTGGTGATCGCGGCGATCCTCGGCGCAGGCCGCTGGCAGCTGGTGGTGGCCGTCGCGCTGGCGAACATCCCGGCGACAGCCCGCCTCACCGCCAACCTCAGCGGTGCCATCCACCAGCGGGATTTCGTGACCACAGCGCGGCTGACCGGCGTGCCACGCCGCGCGCTGATCAGCAGGCATCTGCTGCCCAACATGGCCGAACCACTGCTCATCCAGCTCGCGGCCAGCTTCTCCACCGGTCTGGTGGCGATGTCGGCGCTGTCGTTCGTCGGGCTCGGCGTGCAGACCCCCGACTACGACCTGGGCCGCCTGCTCGCCGACGGGCTGCCGTCGATCTACTCCCGCCCACTGGAAGTGGTCGGGCCGACGCTGTTGATCCTGCTGCTGTCGATCGGCGCGATGCTGGTCGGCGACGGTCTCGCCGCGGCAGCCGATCCGCGACTCGCCCGCAGACCGGCCGGCAGGGCCGCCGTGACGACCCGGCCCCGCTCAGCCGAGCCCGTGCCGGAGTCACAGCAGAGCGAACAGCAGAGCGAGTCGAGCGCACCGGTCGTGGTCCGCGACCTCGTGGTGCGGCGCGCGGACGGGACGTCGCTGGTGCACGGCCTGTCGTTCGAGATCAACCGCGGCGAGATCCTGGGCGTCGTCGGCGAATCCGGCAGCGGGAAGTCACTGACCGCACTGTCAATGGCGAGGTTGCTGCCAGACGGGCTCACCGCCGAAGCCAGTGCGCTGCGCACCGGCGAGACCGACCTGCTCGGCCGGCCGTCGCGCCGCGAACTGGCGGACGCGGTGGCGATGATCTATCAGGATCCGGGCACGACGTTCAATCCCGCGCTCCGGCTGGGCGCTCAGCTGACCGAGGTGTTGCGGGTCCACCGCGGGAAGTCCACAGTGGAGGCTCGCACGATCATCACCGACCTGCTCGCCGGTGTGCACATCACCGATCCGGAGCGCCTCATGCGCTCCCGCCCCTACGAGCTGTCCGGCGGTATGCGGCAGCGCGCCATGATCGCCGCCGCGCTGGCCGCCGAGCCCGCGCTGCTCATCGCCGACGAGCCGACCACAGCGCTGGACGTCACCGTCGCGGCGGGAATTCTGCGTGAGCTCGCCCGGATTCGGGACGAGACCGACACGGCGACCCTGTTCATCTCCCACGACCTCGGGGTGGTCGAGGAGCTGTGCGACCGGGTGCTGGTGATGAAGGACGGAGTGATCGTGGAAGAACTGTCCCGCGAGGCGCTACGCGCCGGGGACGTCAGCTCGCCCTACACCAGGATGCTGCTGGAGTCGGTGCCGCGCCTGTCCGGACACGGGGCGGTCCGCCGATGAGCGGACCTGCCGAGGGGCTCGCCGTCGACGGGCTCACCGTACGGTTCGGCCGCGGAGTGGGGGCGACCGTCGCGCTCGACAACGTCAGCGTGACCGTGCCGGCCGGGCACACCGTCGGGCTCGTGGGCGAGTCGGGATCGGGCAAGTCGACGCTGGCCAAGGCCATTCTGGGGATCGTGCCCATCGCCGCGGGCCGGGTGCGACTCGACGGGACCGAGGTCAGCGGGTTGGGACACAGGCAGCGGCACGCGTTCCTGCGCAGGGTCCAGATGATCCCGCAGGACCCGTACTCCTCGCTCAACCCGCGCCGCACCGTCGGGCAGACGCTGGCGGAGGCGCTGGATCCGGTGCGGGCCAGGGTGCGCAGCCACCGGGCGGAGATCGAGGCAGCGCTGGCGGAGGTCGCGCTACCAGGTGAGGCCATCGACCGGTACCCGCACGAGTTCTCCGGCGGCCAGCGCCAGCGCATCGCGATCGCCCGTGCACTCATCACCCGCCCCGAGGTCGTCATCGCCGACGAGATCACCTCGGCGCTGGACGTTTCGGTGCAGGCCGAGGTGCTGCGGCTGCTCGGCAGGCTGCGGCACGAGCTGAACCTGACGATGCTGTTCATCTCGCACAACCTGGCTGTGGTGGAGCAGGTCAGCGACGAGGTCGTGGTGCTCTATCACGGCGAGGTGGTGGAGTCCGGCGCGGTCGGCGACGTGTTCACCCGCCCTGCCTCCGACTACACCCGCACGCTGTTGGCCGCGGTGCCGGGGCAGCGGTGACACCGGTGACGCTCGACTGGAGCATCGCGGCAGAGCCGCAATTCCTGGTGCACGCGACCGTCACGGGTGGGCTGGGCGTGTCGGCAACGGGCCTCGACCGCGGTGAGATCGGACCATCATTGCTGTGCCGTGCCGATCCGGATGACCCCGGCAACGAGGTCATGGTCACCGCTTGCAACACGGCGTTCGGCCATTCCGGCACCACCGCGGCCGAGCGTGCGGCAGCGGCCCGCTCGTTCGCCGAGTCGGCGCTGGCACGCTGTCCGGTGACCACACCCGGCTCGTTCGATCCCGCTCCGCTCGGTCTGGTGGACCTGGTGAACGCCGGGCGCCGGCTGAGCGACGCCGCCGATGCCACGTTCGCGCTCGACCGGACGCTGAGCCGGCTGGAGCGCGTGGCGTGGTACGGCACTGTGCTCGCGATCGAGTCGGTGCTGACCTTCCGTGTGCAGCAGCCGCGGCCGGTCACCGGACAGACGCTGCGGGTGGGACCGCTGCCCCCGCTCGGCCATCCCGCTCCCGGCGACACCGTGAGCGTGCGGCAGCAGGTGACGCTGCGGCCGCTGCCGGCACCCGGTTACTCGCCACGACGGCTCGACCCGACCATCGGTGCCACGGCGAACCTCGCGGTGCACCGGTTCGACCTGATCGACACCCGCGACGCCGAGACCCCACTGGCGACCCGGTTCCGCCTCGCCGAGCCGATCGTGTTCCACCTGGACCCCGCGATGCCCGCCGCTGTCCGGGATGCCGTGCTCGACGGCGGTAACTGGTGGCAGGAGGCGTTCGCGGCGGCCGGACTCACCGGCGCGTACCGGGTGGAGCCCTTACCCGACGGGGTGGAGCTGACCGATCCGCGGCACAACATCGTGCTGTGGGTGCATCGTGCCGACCGTGGCTGGTCCATGGGCATGACCCAGGTCGATCCACGCACCGGGGAGATCCTGCGCGCCGTCGTCCGGCTCGGCTCACAACGGGTCGAACAGTTGCGTGCGCTCACCGAGAGCGTGCTGGCGCCGTACGACCAGGAGGATGGCGCGACCGTGGTGGCCGGAGTGGTCGCCGCCAGACTGCGGCAGCTCGCCGCCCACGAGATCGGCCACGGTCTGGGTTTCGCGCACAACTTCGCCTCACACCAGCATCCCCATCCCTCGGTCATGGACTACCCGGGTCCGGCGTTCGAGCTCGACGGGGATCGCCCCATCGCGCCCACGCCGTACGCGAGCGGTCCAGGCCCCTGGGACCGGCACCAGGTCGCGGCGCTCTACGGGACCGTCGAGGGCACAGCTGATTCGCTGCGCTACGTGACCGATGCCGACGCTCGCGGCGATGACGCCGCCGATGGCTGCGGTGCCACCTGGATCGCCCACGGGGAACCGGTCACCGCGCTGCGGGAGCTGCTGGCCGTGCGTGGGGCGGCGCTGCGCCGCTTCGGTACGGCGACCGTGCCGCCCGGCAGCGACGCCAACGAGCTCGAACGCCGCTTCCTGCTGCTCTACCTGCTCCACCGCCACCAGGCCACAGCCGTGGCCAAGCTGATCGGCGGCATCGAGCGACGCTACGCCGTCACCGCCGGACCGTCCTTCGACGGGACGGCGACGCCGGTCCCGCCTCAGGGACAGCGAGCCGCGCTGGACGAGCTGACCACATTGCTGACGCCGGAGTTCCTGCGCGTCCCCGACCACATCCGGCCCCTGCTGGTTGCACCGGCGGGCGGGCGCCCTCGCCGCGAGGGGCAGTTCGACCACCGCACAGCGGGATCCTTCGACGCCGCGGCAGCGATCGCGGCCGGCACGGATGTCGTGGCCGCGACGCTGCTGGCCCCGGCGAGGCTCAACCGGGTGGCTGAGGGCACCGGGCTCGCGTTGGGCGAACTGCTGGCCGCGACGGTCGGGCGGGCGATCGAGCTGCTCACCACCGCTGAGCGCGACCTGTGCACGGAGACGATCGGCTGGACACTGCTGCGCCGGTTCGAGCACACCGTGGCCGCTCCACAACTGCACCAGCACACCCGGATCGCCGCGGTCGAGGCCGTCGCGGCCGGGCCGTGGTGGCGTGACACCGGCCGCTCCGCGCTTCGCACTCGCTGGCAGGTGGTGGAACGGGCGGCGTTCGAACACGCCGCCGAACTACCCGACCTGCCCGCCGGCACACCCATCTAGCCCCCCGCAGAAGAGGAACGAGGAACGCAATGACCCGCGCCGCCGCGCTGTCCGCCGGCCTTTCCGACCGCATCGCCGAGCTGGCCGAGCTCTACCGAGATCTGCACGAGCACCCCGAACTGTCCTTTCAGGAACAGCGCACGGCCGCGCTGGTGGCCGCCCGGCTGACCGCGGCGGGGTTCGAGGTCACGGCCGGGGTCGGCGGCACGGGCGTTGTCGGTGTGCTGCGCAACGGTGCCGGGCCCTCGGTGCTGTTGCGGGCGGACATGGACGCGCTGCCGGTCGGGGAGGCGGACAGGGTTCCCTACCGCAGTCGAGCCACGGCAGCAGGCCCGGACGGCATCGTCGGTCCCGTGATGCACGCCTGCGGGCATGACGCACATGTCACCGCGCTGCTCGGGGCAGCCGACCAGCTCGCGGCACGGCGAGACCACTGGTCGGGCACCGTGCTCGCCGTGTTCCAGCCCGCGGAGGAAATCGGCGCGGGTGCCCGCGCGATGCTCGACGACGGCTTCCTCGACCGGTTCCCGCGCTACGACGTCGCGCTCGGCCAGCACATCACGTCGGCGCCCAGCGGGCACCTCTACGCACGGCCGGGTGTGTTCATGGCCGCCGCCGACAGCCTGCGGGTGACGGTCTTCGGCAGGGGCGGGCACGGTTCGATGCCGCAGGCGACCGTAGACCCGATCGTGATCGCGGCGGCGATCGTGCTGCGGCTGCAGACGATCGTGTCCCGCGAGATCGCCGCCACCGATGTCGCCGTGGTCACCGTCGGGGCGATCCGGGGCGGGTCGAAGGAGAACGTGATACCGGCGGAGGCGGAGCTTAAGCTCAACATCCGCACCTTCGATGCCGATGTGCGCAGGCGTGTCCTCGCCGCGGTGGAGCGCATCGTCAAGGCGGAGGCGGCCGCCGCCGGGGCGCCACGGGAACCGGAGATCGCACCGATCAACGACTTCCCGTTGCTGGTCAACGATGAGGACACCACCCGGAAGGTGGTAGCGGCGTTTACCGAGTCGTTCGGCGAGGACCAGGTGCACGAGACCGGCCGCAAACCGGGCAGTGAGGACTTCGGCTGCTTCGGCACCGCCGCCGGCGTCCCCTCGGTGTTCTGGAACTTCGGTGGTTTCGACCCCGCCCTCTACCCCGAGGGGCCCGACCTGCCGCAGCGTGCCGTGGCGGCGGGCACCGCACCGGGCAACCACTCCCCCGAGTTCGTGCCGACCGAGATCGAGCAGACGCTGCAGCGGGCGACCGAGGCGCTGTTGACCGCCGCGGCGATCTGGCTCAGCCCGGACGGCGGTTAGCCCTCAGTACTCGTAGGGATCCGGCGGCTCGGGCACCTGGCGCAGGGTGCGCACCGTGAACGCCGGGGTGTACCCGCCGCTGGCGGCGGTGTTGACGTCCGGCACGACCTGACCGGTCACCTCGACCCAGGTGTCGGCTGGCAGCCCGTCCGCCTGCTCACCACGAAGCTGCACCCGCACCGGGAACCCGTCGGCCGCGCAGCATCCGATCACCATCCGCGCCAGCAGCGTGCCCTGCTCGGAGTGCACCAGGAACCCCGTCAGTGACACGGTGCGACCGTTCAGCGAACCGGCCTCGTCCCAGCCCGCGCGGCTGACGAAGTCCGTCAGCCGCAGCGCCACCACAGCACCGGGCGGCAACGGCGGGAACGACGTACCAGAACCGGCCGGCGCGGCCGTGCCGCCCCTGGCTCGGGTCACCGAGTCCGACCCGAGCGCGGGCGGCGCGACGAGGAACACCGCGAGCACCGGCACCATCAGCAGCCACGCCGAGCGCGCCGGATGGTGATGCTCGTGCACAGTGGTGGGCTGCCGCGCCGCACGGATGTCCCGGATCATCGCGACCGCACCCAGCAGCACGATCACCGCACCGGCGGCGAGCAGCCACGGCCGGTGCGCCGGCTTGACGTAACGCAGGTAGTCCCCGGTGACGGCGATCTTCAGCAAGGCCCCGCCGAGCAGGAGCAGCAGGACGTTCTGCGTTTCCCGCCTCATCGCGCGCCCCCGAGGAACAGCAGGCCTGCCACCACAGCGCAGCAGATCGCGACAACGAACGTCGCCGGCGCGAACCGCAGCGCGAACGACCTGCCGAACGTGCCTGCCTGCAATGCGAACAGCTTCGCGTCGACCGCCGGACCGACGACGAGGAACACCAGCCTCGGCAGCAGCGGCAGCGCCGACAGCGAAGCCGCCACGAACGCGTCCGCCTCACTGCACAACGACAGCACCACCGCGAGCACCGCCATGACGAGGATGCCGAGCACGATCTGGTCGGCCAGCGCACCGAACCACTCCCCCGGCACGAGCACGCCGAGTGCGGCGGACACGAGGGCACCGAGTACGAGGAAACCACCGGCATCCACGAGGTCGGCGCGCGCGGTTTCGGTGAACACCCGCCACCTGTCCCTGCCCTCGACCTCGGGCAGCCTGCGCAGCGCCTGCTCAGCGATCCATTCCAGCTTGCCCCAGCGGATCCACAGCCAGCCCATGACCATCGCGGTGGCGAGCGAGGCGACGAAACGCGCGAGGACCATCCCCGGCTCGCCGGGAAACGCGACCGCCGTGGACACGATGACCACGGGGTTCACAGCCGGTGCGGCGAGCAGGAACGTCAACGCGGCCGCCGGTGCGACCCCCTGGCCGATGAGCCTGCGAGCCACCGGTACCGACGCGCACTCACAGCCGGCGAGCACCACACCGGACAGCCCGGCGACGCCCACCGCGGCGCTCTCGGACCGGGGCAACACCCTGCGCAGCACGCGGGCGGGCACGAAGGCCGCGATCGCGCCGCTGAGCAGCACACCCAGCACCAGGAACGGCAGCGCCTGCACGCATACCGCCACGAACACCGTCGCACCAGTGCGCAACGCCGGCACGTCGAACGCCGACTGGAGCAAGGACTGCCCGAGGATCGCCAGCACGAGCAGCACGCACAGCACCTCGATCGAGGTGATCCGCCCCCGGCGTTGCGGGGCTGGGCGTGGCTCAGCGCGGGTGGACGAGTCCTGCGGCACTCACGACCCCGTGCGCAACAGGTCTGAGCGCACCTGCGACGCACTGGACACCACCAGCATCAGCAGGGTTCCCAGCGGCGCCGGGTCGAGTCCCTGAGCCGGGAATGCGTAGCGCAGGGTCAGGTCCATGCCCCGCTCGGTGCGCACGATGCCGAGTGTGCCGAACAGGCCCTGCCCCGCGCGTTCGGCCACGGCCGCGGCCAGCTGCGGATCATCGGGTAGATCCCACGCGACGACACAGGTCAGGCTCAGCACGGCAAGCCCATCGGCCAGCTGCATGGCCTGCACGACACACGGCACGTCGGAGTGCGCGAAGGTGAGCGTGCCATCGTCGTCGACACGCACGTCCAGATACAGCTCCAGCGCCTTCTTGGCGGCGGTGAGCAGCACCGCGGTGTCAGCGGCCTCCGAGCTCATGCTGTTCCCTTCGTGGCGGCGTCGACCGCGGCGCCGAAGCGACGGTCCCGCTTGGCGTACTCCAGGCACGCCTCCCACAACCTGCGCCGGTCGAAGTCGGGGAACAGCGTGTCCTGGAAGACGAACTCGGCGTAGGCCGCCTGCCACAGCATGAAGTTCGACGTCCGCAGCTCACCCGATGGGCGCAGGAAGAGGTCGACGTCGGGCAGATCGGGCTGGTACAGGTACTTCGCGATTGTGCGCTCGTCGACCTTGTCGGGGTTGATTCTGCCCTCGGCGGCGAGCTTCGCGATCCGCTTCACGGCGTCGCCGATCTCGGCACGGCCGCCGTAGTTGACGCACATGGTCATGTTGAGCAGCGTGTTGTGCCTGGTCTTCTCCTCGGCGGCCTGCAGCTCGTTGATGACGCTGCGCCACAGCTTCGGGCGGCGGCCCGCCCAGCGGATGCGCACGCCGATCGAGCCGAGGTAGTCGACCTGGCGGCGGATCGTGTCCCGGTTGAAGCCCATGAGGAACCGCACCTCGTCCGGGCTGCGCTTCCAGTTCTCGGTGGAGAAGGCGTACACCGACAGCCATTTGACGCCGAGTTCCACCGCGCCGCTGGCGACGTCGATCATCACGGCCTCGCCGCGTTTGTGCCCTTCGATGCGGGGCAGACCCCGCTGGTTGGCCCACCGGCCGTTGCCGTCCATCACGAGCGCGACGTGGTTGGGCACCAGCTCCGCCGGGATCTGTGGTGGGCGTTCCCCGGACGGGTGCGGGTCAGGCGCCCGCACCACTTCCCGCGACGTCGCCGCCTCGCGTCCCCTGCGCAGCACCTGTCACCTCCGAATCGCCGGACACCCCGTCCGACCCTAACGTCCCTGCCATCGCGGCCTCACGGGCACGGCGCTCGACGAGCGGAAGCGAGCGCAGTTGCCGCTCCAGATGCCACTGGAGGTGCGCCGCGACCAGCCCGCTGGCGTCGCGGCGCACCGCGAAGGTCGTGTCCTCGGCCACCGTCCAGTCACCGTGCAGCAGCGCCGCCAGCAGCACGAGCACCTCGGGTGCGGGGTGGACCGATCCGGGCACCCTGCACCGCCCGCACAGTGAGCCGCCTGCCTGCACGTTGAACGCGCGGTGCGGGCCAGGGTCACCACACCGGGCACATTCGGTGATCGCCGGCTCCCAGCCGGCGAACGCCATCGCCCGCAGGAGGAACGCGTCGAGCACGAGCGACGCATCACGCGTGCCGTCGGCCAGCGCCCGCAGCGCGCCGGTGACCAGCAGGTACAGCTTGAGCGCCGGCTCGCCCTCCTCGGCGGTGAGCCGGTCGGCCGTCTCGGCGATGGCACTGGCCGCCGTGTACCGCTGGTAATCGCCCACGATCGGCAACGCGAACGCGTCGACTGTCTCGACCTGCGTGACGACATCCAGCGTGCGGCCGGTGTAGAGCTGCAGGTCCACATGCCCGAACGGCTCGAGCCGCGCGCCGAAGCGGGATGTGGTGCGCCGCACGCCCTTGGCGACGGCACGCACCTTCCCGTGCCGCCGGGTGAGCAGCGTGATGATGCGGTCGGCCTCGCCGAGCTTGTGGACCCGCAGCACCACGCCGGTGTCCCGATAGAGACTCACGGTGTCATCGTCCCACGCGGGGGCGTGCGCAGGTCAGAAGCCGAGCCGGCCCAGTTGCTTCGGGTCGCGCTGCCAGTCCTTGGCGATCTTGACGTGCAGGTCGAGGTACACCTTGGAGCCCAGCAGCGCCTCGATGTGCTTGCGCGCGGTCGCGCCGACCTCCTTCAGGCGGCTGCCGCGGTGGCCGAGCACGATGCCCTTCTGGCTCGGACGCTCGACATAGAGCAGGGCGTAGACGTCGATGAGGTCGTCGCGGCCTTCCCGGGGGTGCATCTCCTCGACGGTGACGGCGATGGAATGCGGCAGCTCGTCCCGCACCCCTTCCAGCGCGGCCTCCCGGATGAGCTCGGCGACCAGTGTCTGCTCCGGCTCGTCGGTGAGGTCACCGTCGGGATAGAGCTGCGGCCCCTCGGGCAGCTGCCGCACCAGGACGTCGGCGAGCGTGTCGACCTGGTAGCCGGCAGGAGCGGACACCGGGACGAGCTCGGCGAAGTCGAGCACGTCCTGCAGTGCCATGAGCTGTTCGGCCACCTGCTCGGGGCGCGCGAGATCGGTCTTGGTGACAATGCCGATGACCGGAGTGCTCCGGGCGATCTTGGCGAGCTCGCCGGCGATGAACCGGTCGCCGGGGCCGACCTTCTCGTTGGCGGGCACGCAGAATCCGACGACGTCCACTTCGGACCAGGTGGAGCGCACGACGTCGTTGAGCCGCTGGCCCAGCAACGTGCGCGGGCGGTGCAGGCCCGGCGTGTCGATGATGATCAGCTGCGCGTCCGGCCGGTGCACGACGCCGCGGATGGCGTGCCGCGTGGTCTGCGGCTTGCTCGACGTGATGGCGATCTTCGTACCGACGAGCGCGTTGGTGAGGGTGGACTTGCCGGCATTGGGCCGCCCGACGAAGCAGGCGAACCCGGAACGGTGCGGTTCGGTCAACGCATGATCTCCTGCACGGCCCCGGACAGGTCGGTACGCAGGATCGGCGCGCCGGGCGCCAGGTCACGCACGGCCTGCACGGACCCCTCCTGCACCGCGGCGGCCTCGGTGACGACGGCAGCGGCCTCGAGTCCCTCCGCGCCGCTCGACACGGCGGCGGCGACCGCGGCCTGCAGCGCCGTCAGCCGCAGCGACGGCAGATCGACCGTCGCGGCCGCGTAGGTACGACCGTCGAGGTCGCGCACGGCGGCGCCCTCCGCGGCCTGGGTCCTCGCCCGCGTCGAGCGCGCCAGGATGATGATCTTCTCGTCCTCGGGATCGAGGTCAGGCATGTTCGACGCTCCTGTCGCGCTCATCGCTTCCGTGCTGCCGGGGCTGCTCTCGCTGGTCGTCGAGGGCGCACAC
Source organism: Saccharomonospora sp. NPDC046836 (assembly GCF_040645195.1). Classification (NCBI taxonomy): domain Bacteria; kingdom Bacillati; phylum Actinomycetota; class Actinomycetes; order Pseudonocardiales; family Pseudonocardiaceae; genus Saccharomonospora; species Saccharomonospora sp. NPDC046836. The sequence continues at coordinate 71,966 of NZ_JBEYXW010000008.1, read as the reverse complement.
CACCACCGTCGTGATCCGCATCCGGCCACGCCGGTCCTTGCCGCCCTCCGCCCGCAGCCGCAGGCCGTCGACCTCAGCCTCCGCGCCGGGCAACGGTACCCGGCCGAGATGCTGCGCGAGCAGGCCGCCGACGGTCTCGACGTCGTGGTCGGACAGGTCCACGTCGAACAGCTCACCGAGATCGTCGATGCCCAGCCGCGCCGACACGCGCACCACGCCGTCCTCGACCTGCTCGATGGGCGGGCGCTCGCCGGTGTCGGACTCGTCGGTGATCTCGCCGACGATCTCCTCGAGGATGTCCTCGATCGTCAGCAGCCCTGCCGTTCCGCCGTACTCGTCGACGGCGATGGCCATGTGGTGGCGGGACATCTGCATCTCCCTGAGCAGGCTGTCCAGCTGTTTGGAGTCGGGCACGAAGTTGGCGCGGTTCATCAGCTCGTGCACCTCCCTGGCGGCGCCGCCGTCCGCCGCCATCGCGGCGCTGACCAGGTCCTTGAGGTTGACCACGCCGACGATGTCGTCCACGGACTCACCGATCACGGGCAGCCGGGTGAAACCGGTGCGTATCGACAACGCAAGCGCCTGCCGGACGGTCTTGCCCTGCTCGATCCACACGATCTCGGTGCGGGGCACCATGACCTCGCGCGCCACGGTATCGCCGAGCTCGAACACCGAATGGATCATCTCGCGCTCGTCCTTGTCGACGACGCCGCGCTCACCGGCGAGGTCAACGAGCTCGCGGAGTTCGGTCTCGGTCGTGAACGGCCCTTCGCGGAATCCCTTGCCAGGGGTGATCGCGTTGCCGAGGACGATGAGCAGCCGGCTGAGCGGGCCCAGCACCGTGCCGAGGATCCGCACCGGGCCCGCGACGATGACGCCGATGCGGTACGGGTGCTGCCTGCCGACGGTGCGCGGGCCGACCCCGACCAGGACGTAGCTGACCAGGACCATGATCAGGCCTGCCACGACGACGGCGAGCCACACCGGCTGGAACCAGCGCACGCTGACGATCGTGACGAGCACGGTCGCGGTGAGCTCGCAGCCCATGCGCAGCAGCAGGAGCAGGTTGATGTGGCGGCTTCGCTCGTCGAGCACGGCGATCAGGTGGCGTGCGCCGGGGCGGTCCGCGCGGACCATGCCCTCGGCGCGTGCGTGCGAGGCGGTGCTGATCGCGGCGTCGGCGGCCGCGAAGATGCCGCCGAGAAGCACCAGCAACGCCGCCAGTATGAGCAGTACAGCAGAACTGGTCACGGCGTCTCCTGGTGCGCCCCTCCGTCGAGCCCGGCCGCCCCGAGTAGACGGTCGTCGTTGGTGCGCTGCGTGTCACGGCGCCGGGCGGCCAGCGCGGCCGCGTGGAAGTCGGCGAGGATCCGCTTCTGCAGCCCGAACATCTCCCGCTCCTCGGCGGGTTCGGCGTGGTCGTAACCGAGCAGGTGCAGCACGCCGTGCACGGTCAGCAGGTGCAGCTCCTCCATGAGGGAGTGGCCTGCCGTGCGTGCCTGGTCCTTGGCGAAGGCCGGGCACAGCACGATGTCACCGAGCAGCGCGGGCGAAGCGTCGGGTGCATCGGGCCGCCGGGTGGACTCCAGCTCGTCCATCGGGAACGCCATGACGTCCGTCGGGCCGGGCAGGTCCATCCAGCGCTCGTGCAGCTCCTCCATCACCTCGAGTGTCACCAGCAGCACGGACAGCTCCGCGAGCGGGCTGACCTCCATCTTGTCGAGCGCGAACCGGGCCGCCGCGACGATGGACGTCTCGTCGACGTTGACGCCCGACTCGTTGGCGATCTCGATACTCACGCGTCCACCTCGCTCATCGGCCGCCGACTGCCTTTCCGTTGCCGGCGGCGTCCTGCGTGGCCTGCCACTTCTCGTACGCGTCCACGATGTCGCCGACCAACCTGTGCCGGACGACGTCGTGGCTGGTCAGGTTGGCGAAGTGCAGGTCGTCGACGCCCTCCAGGATGTCCCGGACGATCCGCAGGCCGCTGCGCTGCCCGCTGGGCAGGTCGACCTGGGTGATGTCGCCGGTCACGACGACCTTCGAGCCGAACCCGAGGCGGGTCAGGAACATCTTCATCTGTTCCGGCGTGGTGTTCTGCGCTTCGTCGAGGATGATGAACGCGTCGTTGAGCGTCCGTCCACGCATGTAGGCCAGTGGCGCGATCTCGATCGTGCCTGCCTGCATGAGCCGCGGGATCGAATCGGGGTCGACCATGTCGTGCAGCGCGTCGTACAGCGGGCGCAGATACGGGTCGATCTTCTCGTACAGCGTGCCGGGCAGGAAGCCGAGCCGCTCCCCCGCCTCGACGGCGGGCCGGGTGAGGATGATCCGGTTGACCTGCTTGCCCTGCAGCGCTTGGACGGCCTTGGCCATTGCGAGGTAGGTCTTACCGGTGCCAGCGGGGCCGACGCCGAACACGATGGTGTGCTTGTCGATGGCGTCGACATAGCGCTTCTGGTTGAGCGTCTTGGGCCGGATGGTGCGCCCGCGACGGGACAGGATGTCCATGCTCAGGACGTCGGCAGGCGACTCGGACGTCCCGGTGGACAGCATCGCGACCGTACGACGTACGGTGTCGGGCCCGACCTGCTGGCCACGGGTCGCGAGCGTCACCAGCTCGGCGAACACCCGCTCGGCGAAGGCGACATCACCGGGAGCGCCGGTGAGTGTGACCTCATTGCCCCGTACGTGCACATCTGCGTCCAGAAGGTCTTCCGCGGCGCGGAGGTTCTCATCACGAGAGCCGAGCAGCACGAGCGCGGCGGCATCGGGAATCGGGAACTTTGACTGTGCCTGCTGCACTGGTTGCGAAGCGGCTGCTGCGGGTTGCTGCGGAACGGTTCCGGCCACGTGGGCTCTGGCCTGCTTTCTGCACGTACGTGCTACTCGTCGCGGGTGGCTACGTCTTGATGTTAACCGCATCGGTGCATCGGGGCGCATACATTACCGGCCCCGCTCGTCTAACGACCGAAGTGACCGAGCTGTTCCCCGCCGAGCACGTGGGCGTGTACGTGGAACACCGTCTGACCTGCATGGGAGTCGGTGTTGAAGACGATCCGGTAACCGTTGCCGTCCAGCCCCTCCAGTTCGGCGACCTTGGAGGCGGTGGCGATGACGTCGGCGAGCAGCTGCGGGTCGGCGGCGGCGAGCTCGGCGACGTTGCGGTAACGCTTCTTGGGCACCACGAGCACGTGCGTTGCGGCCTGCGGGTGGATGTCGCGGAAGGCCAGCGTCGTGTCGGTCTCGTGGACGATGTCGGCCGGGAGCTCCCTGGCGATGATCCGCTCGAACAGCGTGTCGGCGTCGCTCATGCTCCGCACCCTAACGGCTAGCCGGCCGAGTCCCCCAAGGCCACCTTGGTTGCGCTGAACGCAACCAAGGGGCCCTTGGGGGCAGAGAAATCGCCCAGGAGGGAAAACGGCAACGCCGCGACTGTGCGCCGCGGACGGCGATCCGGGGGCCCCAGAAGACACTGCGAAATCGCCCGGCGGGAGAGGACCGAAGGTCCACGACTATGCGCCGCGGAGGCGATCCGGGGGGCCTGGGGGGTATCCCCCCAGAAGACACTGCGGAATCGCCCGGCGGGAGAGGACCGAAGGTCCTCGACTATGCGCCGCGGAGGCGATGAAGCCTGGGGGTCGCTCCATTCGCCGCCGCGGCTCCGCCGGACCGAGGGGGGAGGTGTCCGGCGGCGTCTGCGGCACACAACGTGTGCCCGATCGCCGACAAGAGTAGTGGGAAAAGGTGGCGTCGCGCCATGATTGGCTGGGATTGGCGCACTGACGGGGTGGCCGGGGCAGCCGATCGGCCTACTCCCAGCGTGCAGTCAGGGCACCGAGCGCACCGAGAGCGACCGCGCCTGCGGTCGAGGTGCGCAACACGGTGTGTCCAAGCCGGACTCCCACGGCGCCCGCTTCGGTGAACGCGGCCAGCTCCTCGGCGGTGATGCCGCCCTCCGGGCCGACGACGAGGAAGAGCTCACCCCGTGCGGGCAGTGAGATTCCGGTGATCGGGCGGGCCGCGTCCGCGTCGAGCACCACGGCGCAGTCGGCCGCCGCGAGCAGAGCCGCGAGCTGCCGGGTGTCGACAGGGTCGCCGACGTCGGGCACCCGGCCGCGCCGTGCCTGCTTGGCCGCGGAGCGTGCGGTGCCGCGCCAGCGTTCGAGTGCCTTGGCCCCGCGTGGACCGGCGTCCCAGCGCGCGATGCTCCGGGCCGCCCGCCACGGCAGCACGGCGTCGGCGCCCGCCTCGGTGGCCAGTTCCACCGCGAGCTCACCACGGTCGCCCTTCGCGAGCGCCTGCACGATCGTCACGCGCAGCGCGGGCTCCGGATCCGCACGCCGTTCCCGCACGACGAGGTCCAGCCGCGGTTCACGACCTGGCTGGATGGCCTCGACCACGCAGTCGGCGAGGCCGCCACGACCATCGGAGATCGTCACCCGCTCCCCGGCCCGCATACGCCGCACTGTGACGGCGTGGCGGGCCTCGTCACCGTCGAGGACGGCGTGGACGTCGGCGGGCAGCGCCTCGACCAGGAAGACGGGAGGTGTCGTGTCGGTCACCGGGTCTTGGCACGCAGCTTCGCGAACAGCCCACCGTGCTTGTGGCCGTTGCCGGCGAGTGCGGGGGCTTCCTCACCGCGCAGCTGGGCGAGGTCGCGCAGCAGCGCGGACTGCTCGTCGTCCAGCTTGGTCGGCACCACGACCTCGATGTGGACGTACAGATCGCCGCGGCCGTCGACCCGGCCGGAGGACCGCAGCCGCGGCATGCCCTTGCCGGGCAGGACCAGCTGGGTGTTGGGCTGGGTACCGGCTTCGATGTCGAGATCATGCACGCCGTCGATCAGTGTCTCGAGCGGCACGACGGCGCCGAGTGCGGCGCTGGTCATCGGGATGCGCAACTGGCAGTGCAGGTCGTTGCCCTCCCGGGCGAACACCTCGTGCGGCTCCTCGTCCACCTCGACGTAGAGGTCACCGGCGGGACCGCCACCGGGACCGACCTCGCCCTGCCCGGAAAGCCGGATCCGCATCCCGTCGCCTACGCCCGGCGGGATCTTCGCGGTGACGGTGCGGCGCGCACGCACCCGCCCGTCGCCGCCACACTGCTGGCAGGGGTCGGTGATGACCTCGCCGAAACCGCGGCACACCGGGCATGGCCGCGCCGTGACGACCTGCCCGAGGAACGAGCGCTGGACCGACTGGATCTCGCCCTGGCCACCGCACGTGTCACAGGTCTTGACGCTGCCGCCCTCGGCGGTACCCGCGCCGCGGCACCGGTCGCAGAGGATGGCCGTGTCGACGGCGATCTCCTTGTGGACACCGGTCGCGCACTCTTCGAGGGTGAGGCTGAGCCGGAGCAACGCGTCGGATCCCGGCTGCACGCGGCTGCGCGGGCCCCGTCCACGCCCGCCACCGGCGGCGGCACCGAAGAAGGCGTCCATGATGTCGCCGAGCCCGCCGAATCCCGCGAACGGATCGCCGCCGCCCCGGCCTGCCCCGTTGTCCATGGGGTCGCCACCGAGGTCGACGATCTTGCGCTTCTGCGGGTCGGAGAGGACCTCGTAGGCGGTGGTGACCTCGCCGAACTTGTGCTGCGCGTCCTCGGACGGGTTGACATCAGGGTGCAGCTCGCGCGCGAGCTTGCGGTACGCGCGCTTGATCTCCTGATCGGACGCGTTCTTCGCTACGCCCAGGATGCCGTAGTAGTCCCTGGCCACCGTCTTGACGTCCTCCTGTGTCGTCCTGCCGGCTACTTGCCGGACAGGATCTGGCCCACGTAGTTCGCCACCGCGCGGACCGCGGCGATCGTGCCGGCGTAGTCCATCCGTGTCGGACCGACCACACCCATACCCCCGAGCAGCAGCTCGTCGGAGCCGTACCCGATCGAAACGATGGAGGTACTCCGCATCTGCTCGTCTTCATTCTCCTCACCGATGAGCACGGTGACGGCACCGGGGTTGCGTGCCGCGGCGAGCAGCTTGAGCACGACCACCTGCTCTTCCAGCGCCTCCAGCACCTGGCGGAGCGAGCCTGGGAAGTCGGCGACGTTGCGGGTGAGGTTCGCCGTGCCGCCGAGGACGAGCCGCTCCTCGGGATGCTCGACCAGCGACTCGACCAGAACGGTACAGACCCGCGTCATCATGTCGCGCAGCTCGGCGGGGCATTCCCCTGGCAGCTCGGAGACCCTCGCGGCGGCCTCGGGCAGCCGGTGCCCGGCGAGCGCACCGTTGAGCATGTCGCGCAACCGGGCGACACCCTCCTCGCTGGTCACGTCGCCGAGGTCGACCGCACGCTGGTCGACCCTGCCGGTGTTGGTGATCAGGACCAGCATCAGCCGCGCCGGCGTCAGTGGCACGACCTCGACGTGCCGGACCGTCGCGGTGGTCAGCGTCGGGTACTGCACGATCGCGACCTGACGGGTGAGCTGCGCCAGTAACCGGACCGACCGGCGCAGCACGTCGTCGAGGTCGATCGCGCCTTCGAGGAAGTTGCGAATGGCCCTGCGTTCCGCCGCCGACAGTGGCCTGACCTCGGACAACCGGTCGACGAACAGCCGGTATCCCTTGTCGGTGGGAATGCGCCCCGCGCTGGTGTGCGGCTGCGTGATGTAGCCGTCCTCCTCCAGCGCCGCCATGTCGTTGCGTACGGTCGCACTCGACACACCCAGGTTGTGCCGGTCGACCAGTGCCTTGGACCCGACCGGTTCCTGGTTCGACACGTAGTCGGCGACGATGGCGCGCAGCACCTCGAAGCGCCGCTCATCCGCGCTTGCCACCAGCGCCTCCTCTCGCCGCCTTTGACAACGAGTTTACGGTGTCTGATGTTTCCGGGGGCCGACGTGTTGCCAGGCGGAACAGGTCAGCGCGCCGCGGCAGCCTTGATCAGGCCCGATTCGCGGACGATGAGCTCAGCGGTGAGCGTGCGTTGCGCCGGGGGTGCGTCGTCTCCTTCGATACGCCGGAAGAGCACCTCGGCCGCGATCGTTCCCATTGCCGCCGGGTCCTGAGCGATCACTGTCACGGACGGCTCGAGGAGTTCCGCGAGTAGGAAGTCGTCGAAACCGACCACAGCGATGTCGTGTTGCTTCCCCCTGCCACGCAAAGCACGAACAACGCGGATGGTGACGAGGTTCTGGCTCGCGAAAAGAGCTGTCGGCGGATCGGGCAGCGCGAGCATGCTCGCGATGGCGCCCTCCACGAGTTCGAGCGAGCTCAGATCATGCCGGATGAGATCCGGATCCTCGGGCAGGCCACCACGAGCGAGAGCGTCGAGGTAGCCCCGAAAGCGCTCCGTCGCGGTGACCCTGTTGGTCTTGTGTCCCAGATACGCGATACGGCGGTGGCCCACGCCGACGAGGTATTCGGTGGCGCGTTCGGCGCCGCGCCTGTTGTCGGACAGGACGCTGTCGGCCGCAAGGAAAACCGGTGGGCGGTCGACGAACACGATCGGCGTGCCTGCCTGCTGGTAGTCCCGAAGGTAGCTGTGGTCGTGCGCAGGCGACATGATGATGAGCCCATCGACCTGTCTGCCGATGAAGTTGGTGACCAGGCGGCGCTCCCGCTCGGCGTCCTCATGGAGGCTTCCGGCCGCGACGCTCACCTCGTGGGTGTTGGCGACGTCCTCCACCGCCCGGTAAAGACTGGCGGAGAAGGGGTTTGCGACGTCATCGACGAGCAGACCGATCGTCGTGGAGCGACCGTCGCGACGCCGCAGGGTGCTGGCGGTGAGGTTCGGGTGGTAGCTGAGCTGCCGGGCGGCGCGGCGCACTCGTCCGGCGATCTCGGGATTCACCGTGGGCACGCCATTCACCACACGGGAGACGGTTTTGATGCTGACTCCCGCGAGTCGCGCCACGTCACGCATGGTCGCACGCCTGTTGTCAGACAACGATGACTCACCTTCGCCGACCTGACGACCTCTCGGGCACGCCAGTGTACATAACGCGCTGAACAGGCACTATCACACTGAAGACACCTCAACGGCATCCTATTGACACGTTCTTGCAACCGCGGTTTTAATAGGTGAGACATCGTTGTCCGAGAGTGCCGGACGGAGCTAGTGCGGACGTAGCCGGCTGCGACCAGATCGGAAACTCTGATGCTGTTGCGTCGACCTTTACGCAGTCCTGCCTCAGTCCCCAGGCGAGGCGCTCCCGGCGCGATTCGCCGAGCCGACACGTGGCGGCCGCACCTGCCGAGCAAATGGGCCCGGCAGCCACGCGATGTCTACCGAGCCGGATCTCCTGGCCTCGTGCTCGCCGCCGTTTCTGTGAGCAGTTTCTGCCGAAACGTGTTGCAGGGTGCCTATTCACGCCGGCCGGCAGCGACTTCTGCCCCCAACGTCGCATGGCAGAAAGGACTGGACAGTGGTGGAACTCAAAAAGCCCGCGTTAGGGAGCACGCTGGTATCCGGACACCCCGAACCAGACGGTACGACGCAGGCTTCGCAGCGGCGGAGCATGGCACTGACGGTCGCACTGCGCTTGATCGCTGCTGGTCCGCTGCTGGTGCTGCTCTGTATCTGGCTCGTGTTCTCGTTACTGAGTCCCTACTTCTTGAGCACCTCGAACGTCACCAACATCCTGGTGCAGTCGAGTTCGGTCGCGTTGCTCGCACTCGGCGCACTGGTCGTGGTGATGGTCGGCTCGCTGGACCTTTCGCTCGGTTCCACGGTGGGGCTGTGCACGATCGTCGGCGCGGTGATCTTCCGTGACTACCCGTCGCTCGGGTGGTTCGTCATCCCGCTGTTGCTCCTCATAGGACTCGCGATCGGCATCGTCAACGCGCTGTGCATCGTCAGCCTGCGTATCGGTAACGCCTTCATCGTGACCCTCGGCATGCTCTACGTCATTCAGAGCCTGTCCTACGTGGTGTCGGGTGGAACGCAGGTTCCAGGTGTACCGAATCACGTCATCGCACTGGCCAACGAAAGCCTTTTCGGCATTCCGGGCCCCGTGCTGCTCGTCATCGCCTGCGGGGGCCTGTTGTGGCTCCTGCTGAACCGGGTCGCCTGGGGTCGCTGGATCGTCGCGATCGGCGGCAACCGCGACGCCGCGAGCAAGGTCGGCATTCCGACGCGGAAAGTGCTGTTCAGCGTGTACATCATCGCCAGCGTTTTCGCCGCGGTCACGGGAATTCTGGTGGCCGGCCTGAACAACTCCGGGACCGTCGACAACGGAACGTCGATCCTGCAGGCGATCGCCGCCGTGGTGATCGGCGGCGCAAGCCTGACCGGTGGACGCGGGAGCGTGTGGTACACGGTCGTCGGCGCGGTCATCCTCGGCTCGATTACCAATGGATTGACATTGTTGTCGGTGTCACCGAACTGGACGCCGTTCGCGATAGGTGCCGTTCTGGTCGCCGCGGTCGGCTTGGACACGCTCCGCACCTCGGTGGAGGGAAAGCTGCGTATCCGGCAGGCCCAGATCCAGGCAGGGGGTGCGGTATGACAGCGAACGCCGTGCTGGAGGTCGCTGGAGTGACCAAACGTTTCGGCAACCACGCCGCGCTCGACACGGTGAGCTTCGCGGTGCAGGAACGCGAAGTGGTCGCGCTTCTCGGTGACAACGGCGCGGGAAAATCAACCCTCGTCAAATGCATCTCGGGTATTCACCGCCCCGACCAGGGCAGTATCTACCTGGAGGGATCCCCGGTTGCCGGTCAGGACAGCGGTATCGGTGTCGTGTATCAGGACCTCGCCTTGTTCGACAACATGTCCGTCGCGGAGAACCTGTTCGCGGGCCGAGAACCGTGCTGGCCACGATTTCCCAGGGGTTTCGGGCTCGTCAAACGCCGGACAATGCTTGATGAAGCTCGCCGGACCCTGCACCGGCTTGAAGTGAAGATTCCCAATCTCAAGACCCCCGTCGGCCTGCTTTCCGGAGGACAACGACAGGCTATCGCCGTCTCGAAAGGAATTGCGTTCGCACGACGAATCGTGGTACTCGACGAGCCGACCGCAGCACTGGGCATCCGGGAGCGGACAAACGTACTCCGTCTCGTTCGCCAGCTTCCCGAGGCAGGAATTGCGGTTATCCTGATCAGCCACAATCTCGAAGAAGTCATCGCGGTCGCCGACCGCGCCGTAATTCTACGACAGGGAAAGATGGTCGGCGAGGTCGCGGCAACCGCCGAGAATCACGAGACCATGGTCTCGTTGATCGTCGGAGGCAGCCTCCCCCTCATCAACGGAAAGACAGGCCAGGAATAGCGGGAGATAACCATGTCCATCAGATTCTTTGGTCCCACCAGGCGAAGGCGATCAATACTGGCGGCGCACCTGGGGGCCGCGGCGGTCGTCACGAGTTCATTGCTCGCAGGCTGCGGCTCGCAGGGCGGTGCCGGTCCGGACGATCCGAGGCTCATTGTCTTCGCCTTGTCTTTTCCCTGTGAACTCAATGATTATGCGACCAGACTGTGCGATGGCGTGAACGCCGGCGCCAGCGAACTACCGTCCGGTTACCGGGTCGACATCAAAACCGGCGTGAACTATGGCGACAACGTCGCCTTCAACAACTTGATTCAGACGAGTAGCCAGTTGCAGCCGGCAGGGTTGATCGTCTTCCCGAGCGGCCCCGCGGCGCAGACGCCGGTGCTCAACCAGGCCTGTGACAAGAACATCAAGGTGATCGTCATCGACAGCCCGGCCGATGGCGTGAAATGCCAGTCGAGTTTCGTCGGTGCCAACCACGAACAGCTGGGCACGCTCGCCGGGGAGTGGCTGGTCAGTCATCCCTCTCCCACCAAGAACGTCGGAGTGGTCACACTGCCGCCGGGCCAGTACACGTCAAACGACGACCGGGTCAAGGGATTCACGCAAACCGTTGAAGCGAACGGGTACCGGGTCGTCGCCACGGTCACCACGGATCTGTCTCTCGACAGCACACGTCGCGGGGTCGCCAACATGCTGACGGCGCACCCGGATCTCGGCGCGATCTTCTCCGCCAACACCCAGATCGGGCAAGGCACACTCCAAGCGCTGAAGGACAACAGTCAGGTTGTGCAGCTCACGGCTGACGGCTCGCTCACCAACGTGCCCAACATCCTGGACGGCACGGTGAGCGCTGATGCTGCTCAGGATCCATACGGCATGGGACGGACCGCGGTGCAATACATGGCCAGGGTCATTCAGGGAGAGCAGGTTCCCGAAACCACGTATACCCGAGCCGGGATCGTCGACAGGACCAACGCCCAGGCCTATCTGGAGGCGGGGGGCCCGAAATGACCACCCGCGTTGCCGGCTGGTCGTCGTGGCGGAGCCTTGTGGTCCCCGGCAGTGGGTTGCGACCATGAGCCTGGCGACGTACCGCTCCGACTACGCCATCCCCGGCAGCACGCTCGCGCACGGCACCGGCAGCGTCACCGTGGAGTTCGACGTTCCGGCCCGCATGAGAGACGGAACGACGCTTCGGGCCAACATCTACCGTCCGCACGGCTCCGGGCCGTGGCCGACATTGTTGATGCGCACACCGTATGACAAGAACCGGCAGGTCATGGACGTGTGGTGTGGGCTCGACCCAGTGCAGGCAGCTCGCCAGGGTTTCCTCGTGGTGACACAGGACGTACGGGGGCGCTTCACTTCTGACGGCGACTGGCAACCATTCCGCTATGAACGGCAGGACGGCTTCGACACTGCCGAATGGGCTGCGGCACTGCCGGGCTCCAACGGACGTGTCGGAATGTACTCGGGAAGCTACTGCGGCAACATCCAATGGCAGGCGGCAGCCGACCGCCCACCTGGACTCGCGGCCATATCACCAGCACTGACCTGGTCTGAGCCGTTGGAGGGGCTCCTGGCCAGAGGCGGAGCGGTCGAACTCGGCCTCGCCTTGCGCTGGGCTTTGGAGAACAGCGTCGACTGCCTCGACCGGGCCGAGGGTGACCCCGCCGAGCACCGGCGACGGCTGGATGCGGTCGCGCACGAGTGGGACCGGTTGCCCGACCTGGGCTACTGGGAGCTGCCGGTCAGTGATGTCGCTGTGCTGCGACGGCACGGCGTGCCCGCGCTCGGCGGACTCCGCGACATCGACAATGCCGAGGCCGCGGCGTGGAGCCGGATAACCGATCTGTACGACGAGGTCGCCATCCCCAGCCTGCACACGGCGGGCTGGTACGACATCTTCCTGCAGGGAACGCTCGACAACTACACCGCGATGGCGGCGAGGGGCCGCGAGGCGAACCTGGTCGTGGGGCCCTGGACGCATCACGCGTTCGGCGATCCGGTGGGCCAGCAGTCGTTCGGCATGCGCGCAATGCGCAACGGGTTTCCCGTCCACCGGCACGGCGACTGGAACGATCTCCAGCTGGCCTGGTTCCGCCGGCACCTCACAACAGAGCCGGCCGGTGGAGAACTGGATGCCCCCGTGCGGATCTTCGTCATGGGCCGCAACGAATGGCGAGACGAAGCGCAGTGGCCACCCGCGCGCGCCATCGCACAGCGCTGGTATCTCCACGCGGGGGGAACGCTCACGCCGGAGCGCCCACAGATGCGCGAGGACGTGACCGGTTTCCAGTACGACCCCACGCACCCGGTTCCGACTGTGGGCGGGCATGGGGTTCTGTGGCCGGGCAGCCCGTCCGGGCCGATGGATCAGGCGGCGGTGGAAGCGCGAGACGACGTGCTGGTGTTCACGTCGCCGAGGCTCAGCCACGACCTCGACGTCACCGGCCGGGTGCGCGTTGTCCTCTACGCCAGCAGTTCCGCCCCCTCAACCGACTGGGTCGCCCGGTTGTGCGATGTGCATCCTGATGGGCGCTCCATCAACCTGTGCGACGGGATTGTCCGGGTGACAACGGTTTCCCGCGGCGTCGATCGGTACGAGATCGATCTGTGGTCCACCAGTAACGTGTTCCTACGCGGCCACCGGCTTCGCGTACACATCACCAGCAGCTCGTTCCCGCGGTGGGATCGCAATCTCAACACCGGTGACCAAGACGCAGTGCACAGTCACGTCGCCCGGCAACGGGTTCACCACGACGCAGAGCATCCTTCGCACATCGAGATTCCAGTAATCACCTGAACTCGGCTCAGTGCCGCACATCGCGACGATGTGCTTGGGTGATCCATGTCTGCAGGCGTGGTGGAGGGAACGAGCCATGAGACGAGCATTGGTGCTTGCCGGTGGCGGGGTCGCAGGCATCGCCTGGGAACTCGGCGTCCTGCGTGGCATCGCTGATGTCGCACCAGGATCGGCCTCAGCGCTCTTGGACGCCGACGTCATAGTCGGGACATCCGCGGGATCAGCGGTCGCCGCCCAGATCACCAGCGATGTCCCTTTGTCGGCACTGTATGCCGCACAACTGCAACCCGAGCACCACGAGATCGACATCGAACTGTCGTGGGACGCATTGATGGACAGATTCGCGATGGTCGCCGCGCGGGCATCGTCGGTGCGCGACCTGCGGCGGCGGATCGCCGGTCTCGAGCGGTTCACTGATGTCGATGAAGCGGCACGACATCGCGCGATCCTCGCGCGACTTCCCGTTCCACAGTGGCCGGACCGGCCGATCAGGCTGGCTGCCGTGGACGCAGGTTCCGGCGACCTGGTCGCGTTCGACGCGGAATCCGGTGTCAACCTTGTCGATGCGGTGGCAGCCAGCTGCGCGGTGCCTTGTGTCTGGCCGCAGGTCGTCATCGACGGCCGCGCCTATGTAGACGGTGGGATCCCTTCCAACGCGAACGTGCACCTCGCCGCCGACTGCAGCCGCGTTGTCGTCATCGCACCAACGGCCCCCGACGCTCCCACGCCGTTCGACCGGTGGGTGAAAGAACTCGACCGCCTCACACCCGAACGGCTCCTGCGAATACACGCGGACCCGATCTCTGTCACCAGCTTCGGTACGAACCCACTGTCACCTGCGACCCGTGCACCAGCCGCACGAGCCGGGCGGCAGATCGGGCGTCAGCACGCCGAACACCTCGCTGCATTCTGGCGCTGACCGACCGGTGTGCCACTACGGCCCTCAGGCCTGGATATCCACCGTCGTGACCCGGTAACCGGGCTCCGCACTGAGTCGCTCCAGAGTGGAACCGAAGTGGCGACCGAGCTGCGCAAGCCCTTGCCATCCCATTGCGGTCCCGTGGCCGTAGAGATGCCCGCCGAGCGCGCCTTCGCTACCCTGGCGCAGCACAAAGCTCAGGGCACCAGCACCGTAGAAGTCCCGATCAACACGAACACGCGCCCAATCGTTGGAGAGAGCGTACGGCACGAAACGCGGTGATACATCGGTTGATCTGCGCAATTGTGATGCACCTCGACGTGGGGGAATGAAGTTGAGGACGAGATCGAACACGGGACGCTGTCCACCGGCAACCGCGTGCGCTACCGTCCTCAACGGAATCCGCCGCGCCCGGGCCGCCGTTTCCTCCACACGGATACGCTGCATCAGCTCAACCAATGACGGCGAACCTCCCAGCTCGACGCGAATCGGGAGATAGTCGAACACCGGCCCCACCACCGGCTGCAGCTCGGAATCAGTCCGGTTGGCATGCGCGAGCCCGAACACGACGTCATCTCCCAGCACAGGCGAGAGCGTCAGGATCGCCGCCGCGTACAGCAACGACGCCAGCGTCGCATCGTGCTGCCGGGCGAACTCGGTGAGTCTGGTCAACACCGCTTCGGATACCGGCGGGATCGGGTGACTGATCAGCTCGAAGGGCGGCTGGTCACGTAACGCCGATGGCAACAGGAACCCCTGGGACGCGGGACTCAATCGCTCACACCATTCCCGTTCCAGCACAGGATCTCGGAAGGAGGCCTCCCACGCCGCATAATCACCGAACTGGATGGGCATGTCCGGCAGGGACAGTATTCTGCGACCGACGATCGCGTGATAGAAGCTCGTCAGGTCACGTTCCAGCACCATGCTGGACCAGCCGTCGCACAGACTGTGGTGTAACACGAGTGCGAGGATGTGACGCCGTGTGTCGACGCTGGCGAGGATGGCACGCCAGAGTGGCGGCTCCCGCAACGCAAAGGGGCGCGCGACGTCGGTCAGCACCACGTTGCGGGCCTCGGTCCCGGGATCCGGCATCGACGTCAGATCCACTTTCCACAGCGCCGGTTCCCGGTCGTCACCAACCCGCTGCTGTACTTCGCCGGCAGAATCGAGGAAGCACGTTCGCAGGATCTCGTGTCGACCCACCAGTTCACGCAGGGTCTGCCGAAGCGCACCATCGTCTACGTCGCCGAGCAGCTCCCAGGTCACCAGCACGTTGTAGTTGGACAGACGAGTGTCGACCGAGTAATACAACTGCTGCTGCAGATACGATGCCGATACACACCACACGGGCGAACCCGAACCGGCTTCACTCATAGTCAATCTTCTTTCCTAGCATCGAACGATCAAAGGCGGGCCTCGCGAGATCGGCAACCCGCCGCCCGGGTTCGGTAACCAGGCGAACGAGCGTCTCGTTCGTCATCGAGCCCAGCGCGTGCGCCTGCTCGGGGGTCAGCACGTTGATGTTGGCGAGCAGATAACCGCCGATCGTGCCGTCGGGTCGCGGGCGGTGCTGGTAGTCGACGATGCCGAAGCCTTCGCGCCACTGATCAACGCGGAAACTGCGGTGCTCGAGCTCGGGTTCCAGCTCTGTCACGGAATCCGCGACTGTTCCATCCGGTGCGCGGTTCAGCTGTGTGCGGTGTGGCAGATAGTTCACTGTCACGTCCACCAGAGGGCCTGCCCGCCGCTCGGGGTTCGCCCGGATCAGCGGAGCCAGCGCCGCCATTGGCGCATAGTGGTCGAGTGCGGCTGCGATACCGTCGTCGACCCGTCCGATGAGTTCGCCGAAGCTGGGATTGCCGGCTGTGTCGACGACAACAGGCAGCCGGTCCGCCAGATCACCGACCACATTGAGCAATTCGGGCTGGTCACGGTTGCCGACGAAGACCCCAACCGTCAGGCGAGGACCAACGACAGGAGCCAGGGAAGCAGCAACGGCCGCCGTAACCACCCGGGCCGGCGTCGTGCGGCACTCGACTGCCAGTCGGCCGAGCTCCGCGCCCGTCTGCACGGAGACAGTCGGCAAGGGAAAAGACTGAAACACGCCCGCGCCGGTGTCGGCAGCCTCGCGACTACCCAACGGGAAGCGAGGATTCTGCGAGGAGAGCAGGTGAGGCCAGTAGTACGGCGGATCCTCGGTGGCGAGTTTCCATTCCCAGGTGGCGTAGTCCGGGAGCTGCAGATCGAGCCTGGGAAGCACTGGCCCGCGAGTGTCTCGGGCCGACCGATAGAGCTCAGCGAAGTCACGGAAGATGATGCCCGCGGACCACCCGTCGCAGATCGCATGATGAACACTCAGGACGAGGACACTCCGAGAAGCACCCAGCCGCAGCAGACGGGAGCGGAACAGGGATCCGTCATGGACGTGAAACGGCTCGTCGAGGATGGCCAGAACCAACTTCTGTAGCTCGTCCGGGCTGATGTCACCGACGTCGGCGACGTCCAACGAAACCTCTTCTGCCGTCGTACTGACCTGCTGGACCACGCCGGTACCGGAACGAGTCAGCGTGGTTCTCAGTGCATCGTGACGGCTGACGAGCCCG
The DNA here is from genome assembly GCF_040645195.1 of Saccharomonospora sp. NPDC046836. Taxonomy (NCBI): domain Bacteria; kingdom Bacillati; phylum Actinomycetota; class Actinomycetes; order Pseudonocardiales; family Pseudonocardiaceae; genus Saccharomonospora; species Saccharomonospora sp. NPDC046836. Next base: position 55,421 of record NZ_JBEYXW010000008.1, on the reverse strand, counting down.
TGGATCGCTTCACTCACAGCATGTTCGTCGCAGCTGCCGAGCTGAATGGCGACGGGAACGTTGAGTGTCGACTGTCCATCGTGGTGTGCACGGAAATACCATCTCTGCCGTGACGTCGCCGGAAAACGTTGCATTCTCAGTGAGTCCTTCCTGCGGTCCCGGAATGGTGTTCAGCCAGCCCGGCGCACGCGTTGAATGCGTTTACGATCCGGCCTGGCGGCCGGCGCCGCTTCTGCGCGGTCCGCGAACTCGCCCAGGCTGGTCGCCTCGAACAGGTCACGCTGACCGACGTGACGTCCCAGCTCGTTGCGCACCCGGGCCACCACCGCCATCGCTGTGAGCGACGTTCCGCCCAGCTCCAGAAAATCCGCCGACCAGTCGAGATCCGACTCACCCAGTTCGGCGGCCCAGATGTCTCGTACACGGTCATGGAAGTCGCCACGACGGACGCCATCTTCAGGTCGCTTCACCTCACTCTGCCGGACGGAGACCTCGTGCAGCCGACGCTTGAGCACCTTGCCGAGCTCGTTGCGTGGCAAGGCGTCGACCACGACGACACGCTTGGGCGCTTTCGCAGCGCCGAGGTGGTCACTGAGGTATTCGTTGAAGCGGTCGCGATCGAAGCCGTCGCCGGGTACGACCGCGGCGGCCACGTACTCGCCCAGAGTCGGATGTGGCATTCCGTAGGCCGCTGCTTCACGCACGCCTTCGAAGCCATGCATGACTGCTTCGACCTCGATCGTCGAAATATTGAGGCCGCCCGAGATGATCAGGTCCTGATTGCGATCGAGCAGGAAGAGATACCCGCGCTCATCGAGCTTGCCGATGTCACCGGTCCGGACCCAACCGCCCGCACGGAACACCGTGGCGCTCGCGGCGTCGTCGTTGAGATAACGACGTTGCGGCGCATGAGGACTCCGGAGCTCGACGTTGCCGGGTATGCCGGAAGACACTGGGGATCCATCGTTGTCGACGATACGAATCTCACCCGCCTGCCCTGCCGCCCGGCCGACCGAGGCGGGACGCGCCGGGTCGAACTTGATCCGCACACGAGCAGGAAACGCCTCTGTGGAGGTGTACATGTTGAACAGCGCAGAATGCGGAAACAGCTCGGCAAGTCGTTGCAATGCCGCCGGAGCGATGGGCGCACTGATGGTGCGGACGACCTTGACCGAGCTGGCATCGAGAGAACCGGCGGCTCTACTGTGAATCAACGACAACGCGAAGGCAGGCACCAGCACCAGATGCGTGGGCCGATGAACGTTGATCGCCTCCACAAAACGCCCGTCCTCGTAGTCCGGCAGCGCGATGACACGATGGGGTACCCCGTCCAGGGGCTGCAACAGCAGCCCCTGCCCCGCCAGCGAAGCCGGTGGCAGTGCGTGCAGAACGCTGTGCGGCTCCTGCTCGACAGCCTGTGCGCTGTGGGGGTACAAGAGGTTCTCGTGAGATGCGACAACGCCTTTCGGGGTCCCCGTCGTTCCCGACGTGAACAGAATCTCGGCATCGTCGTGTGCCTGCAGTCGCGGCGTCATGGGCGCCTGCGAATCACTGAGTTCCAGGTCACCCAGCTGCCGCGTCCATACTGATTCGCCAGAGACCGGCGATTCCGAGATCACTCCAACAGCATCGGTGTATCCCACCACTCGATGCAGGTGCTTCTCCCCCATTCTCCTTTGTACTGGCACTGCCACCGCCCCGGCCTTGTGCACAGCGACATACGAGACCGCATATTCCAGCAGGTCGTGATTGTCGCACCACAACACGATGCGATCTCCTGGACGAACCCCGTTGGCGAGTAGCCCACGTGCGGCACTACTGGAGCGACGTTCCCACTCTTCCATTGTCAACTGCCCGGTATCGACCACTTCCAGCGCGACTGAATGCGGTCGCTCTGCCGCCCGCGCCGCCAACCGCGCAGGCACGGTGGCCGCAATATCCCCATTCATAACTTCGCCTTTCGCAATGTGTCGAGCTCGGCAAGAAGAAATTGGTCCAGGTTCTCCATGACGAGGTTGGCCATGGCGACTTTGTCTGAACTGAGGGTCGTTGTCAGGCCAACGACCGTCATTCCGGCAGCCAGCCCCGACTCGATTCCCGCTGGCGAATCCTCGATGACGATGCACTGTGCAGGATCGGCCCCCACACGGCGGGCCGCCAGCAGATAGGGTTCTGGGTCAGGCTTTCCACGACTCACGTCATCAGCCGTGATGATGGTCTCCGGCCGATCTACTGTCAGGCCGGCAACCTGCAACCTCACTCGGGCCAGCCGCCGGTCAGCGGAGGTCACCACAGCAAATCTCCGAGTGGATTTCCACAACCGGGACGCGCCTGGCAGCGGAGCGATACCAGCCTTTTCACCAGCCTCCATTGTGGCAATTGCCCGTGTTTCCATCTCTATGTCGAGCCATGGCGCGAAATGTGTGATCTTTTCCCGCGCGGTCCACCCCTGAGCTTCGAGAAAAAGTCCTGGATCTAATTGATGGCTCGTCGCCCAGGTGGTCCAGCTTCGTCTTTGGGCCTCATCGCTATCGATTAACGTACCGTCCATATCAACAAGGAGCACGGCTTTGTTGATATCCATGACGGCCCCCTCTGCAAGTGTGATCGATGTTGTTTTTCAGACAGCACCGACGCGCCGCTTGCTGCACGCAGCGGCGGCGGCTCGTTACGCCTCAATATCCTCGAATGACGTCCCCGAGGCTGAATTCGCCCCCTAATTCAGCACTTGAGATGGTGCACTCCAAGGACGCACCCGGGAGCAGCGGACATCTCCGTGCGGCTAGAGCTTTGCAACCTGCACGGCGCGACGACAGGTCCATACGAGTGACAAGCAACGAAGGATCAGATATCGCGGCGAAAGTTGCCCCCGTCGCCCCAGTTCGCCATGAGGGCGGATACTCAGGGTGCAACAGTCTGCGTTGCCGTCCACGCATTCAATGAGAATCGACAGGAACGATGAGACAAGGCTGCGATAGGTATTTCCCCATTCGCGCGACAAGTCCGGTTCGTCGAGATCCTCGGTAGCGGAATTGTCAAGACCTGTGTCAGAAATTGCGGGGGAAGCCGAGGTTGACGCCGCCATGCGAAGGGTCGAGCCACCGCGACGTGACGACCTTGGTCCTGGTGAAGAAGTGGAAACCCTCCGGGCCGTAGGCGTGACTGTCACCGAAGAGCGAGTTCTTCCACCCGCCGAAGGAGTAGTAGGACACCGGAACCGGAATCGGCACGTTCACCCCGACCATGCCGACCTCCACCTCGTTCTGGAAGCGCCGCGCGGCCCCGCCGTCGTTGGTGAAGATCGCGGTTCCGTTGCCGTAGGGGTTGCTGTTGACCAGTTCCAGCGCGGCGTCGTAGCTACTCGCCCTGGCGACCGACAGCACGGGACCGAAGATTTCATCGGTATAAATCGACATACCCGGCTCGACGCGGTCGAACAGGGTGGGGCCGAGCCAGAAGCCGCCACCCGCGATCCCGGGTTCCCGGCCGTCCACGACCAACTCCGCGCCGGCCGACACACCCGCGTCGACATAGGAGGCCACGCGTTCACGGTGGGCCGCGGTGACGAGCGGGCCCATCTCCGAGCCGGGCTCGCGGCCGTCGCCGACACACAGCTTCGCCATCCGCTCGCTGATCTTGCTCACCAGCTCGTCACCGACCGGGTCGACCGCAACGACGACGGACACCGCCATGCACCGCTCGCCTGCCGAACCGAACCCCGCGGACACGGCCGCATCGGCTGCGAGGTCGAGGTCGGCGTCGGGCAGCACCACCATGTGGTTCTTCGCGCCGCCCAGTGCCTGCACGCGCTTGCCGGCCGCGGTGCCGGTCTCGTAGACGTAGCGTGCGATGGGGGTGGAACCGACGAACGAGACGGCCCTCACCTCGGGGTGCCCGAGCAATCCGTCGACCGCCACCTTGTCCCCGTGCAGCACGTTGAACACGCCCTCGGGCAGCCCGGCCTCGGCGAACAGCTCGGCGAGGAAGCTGGCAGCCGACGGGTCCTTCTCGCTCGGCTTGAGCACCACCGTGTTGCCGCAGGCGATGGCGTTGGGCACGAACCACAGCGGCACCATTGCCGGGAAGTTGAACGGCGAGATGACGCCGACGACGCCGAGGGGCTGGGCGATCGAGTAGACATCCACCCCGCGCGAGGCGTTCTCGCTGAAGCCGCCCTTGAGCAGTTGTGCCGCGCCGCAGGCGAACTCCACGTTCTCCAGCCCGCGCTGGACCTCCCCCGCCGCGTCGGAGAGCACCTTGCCGTGCTCGGCGGTCACGATGGCGGCGAGCTCGTCCCGGCGGGCCTCGAGCAAGTGACGGGCGGTGAACAGCACCCGCGCGCGGGCGGCGAGCGAGGTGTCACGCCAGCCGGGGAACGCGGCGGCCGCCGCCTCGACGGCCGCGTGGACCTCCCCGGCACCGGCGAGGTCCACGCGCGCGCGAACCTCGCCGGTGGCAGGGTCGAACACCTCCCCGGTCCGCTCAGGTACCCCCGTCCACGACTTGCCGTCGATCCAGTGGCTGATGCGGTTGGTCACGAGCGCTCCTCACCTGCCCCGGCGACGGCGCTGATCGCCTCGCCGAGGATCTCCAGTGCCTGTCGGGCCTCGTCGTCGGTCAACGTCATCGGCGGCGCGAGCCGGATGACGTTGTTGTGCAGTCCACCTTTGCCGACGAGCAGCCCGCGCGCCTTCGTCTCCTCGAGCACGGCCGCCGCGGCAGGCGGGTTGGGGTCGGTGCCGCCGGGCCGGACGAGCTCGACGCCGACCATGAGGCCCTTGCCGCGCACATCGCCGACGATGGCGTGCCTGCTGCCGATGTCGCGCAGTCCGGCGAGCAACCGGTCGCCGAGCTTGGCGGCGTTGCCCTGCAGGTCGTGGTCCAGCAGGTAGTCCAGCGTGGCCTTCGCGCCCGCGGTGGCGACCGGGTTGCCGCCGAAGGTGGAGATGGAGTTGGCCGTCAGGCAGTCCATCACGTCACGGCGCGCGATCACGCCGCCGATCGCCAGCCCGTTGCCGATGCCCTTGGCGAAGGTCATGATGTCGGGCCGCACACCGTGGGCGTCGATGCCCCAGAAGTGCTCGCCGGTGCGCCCCCAGCCGGTCTGGACCTCGTCGGAGATGAGCAGGATGCCGTGCTCGTCGAGAATGTCGGCGAAAGCACGGAAAAGCCCGTCCGGCGGCGTCGCGAACCCGCCGACGCCCTGGATGGGCTCGGCGATGAGCGCCGCCACGTCACCGGAGGTCGTCGTCTGCAGCACGTCACGCAGATCGTCGGCGCAGGCGGCGATGTAGTCGGCGTCGGAGTAGCCGGCGAACGGGCTGCGGTAGCGGTAGCCGCCGTGCACGTAGCTCACCTTCACCGGGGACAGCGAACTGGCCGACCAGCCACGGTTGCCGGTGATGCCGACGGTGCCGAACGCCCGCCCGTGGTAGGAGTTGCGCAGGGCGAGGATCTGGTTGCTGCGCCGGTACTGCGTTGCCAGCAGCAGAGCGGTCTCGTTGGCCTCGGTGCCGGAGTTGGTGAAGAACACCCTGGCGTCCGGGATACCCGACAGCTCGGCGATCTGCTCGGCGAGCTCGACCTGCTTGCGGATCAGGTACAGGGTGGAGGTGTGCAGCACTCCCGTGTCGAGCTGGCGCCGGATCGCAGCGGAGATCTCGGCGATGTCGTAGCCGATGGCGTTGGTCAGGATGCCTGCGAAGAAGTCGAGGTAGGTGCGGCCGGTGGAATCGGTGACCTGCCTGCCCCGCGCGCGGACGATCTCGATGGGCTCGGCGTAGTACAGCGCCAGCCAGCCGGGCAGGACCGCACGGTGCCGGCGAAGGAGTTCCGATTCAGTCATGCGTCCGAGTCTCATCGCGCCGCGCGCGGGGACGCCATCGACAACATGTACTGACTACCGCCCATCGCCGTACAGTCTGCTAATCGGCCAGGGACAGGTGGTGAGGCGATGTACCCGACCGTTGCGGAGGTGCTCGCGCTGCCGGTGGTGCGCCACGGCGGGCCACGGGTCGTCGCCGGGGCAGGCGGCCTCGACGGGCGGGTGCGCTGGGTGCACGTCGCCGAGATCACCGACATCGCGCACCTGCTCAAGGGCGGCGAGCTGGTTCTCACCACGGGTATCGCGCTGCCCGACGACGATCTGGCACTCGCCCGCTACGTCGAGGAACTGGCCGGGGTCGGCGTCACCGGGCTCGTGGTGGAGCTGGTTCGGCACTGGAACGACGAGCTGCCGCGGGCGCTGGTGACCGCCGCCGACAAGCACGGCCTCCCCCTGGTCACGCTCTCCAGGGAGACCAGGTACGTGGCGGTGACCGAGACCGTCAACGGGCTCATCGTCGACGCGCAGGTGGCCGAGCTGCGCGCCGCCGAACAGGTGCACGAGACGTTCACCGCGCTCACCGTGGCCGGCGCGGAACCGCATGTCGTGCTGCGCGAGGTGGCGCGGCTGAGCGGGCAGCCGGTGGTGCTGGAAACGCTGTCGCACGAGGTACTGGCCTACGATTCGGCCGGTACCGATCCGGCGGAACTGCTCAGCGGCTGGCAGCAGCGCTCGCGCGGCGTGCGCATCGGGGGCCGGTCCGGCTACCACGCCAGGGCGGGCTGGCTGGTCACGATCGTCGGCGCGCGCGGGCACGACTGGGGACGGCTGATCGTGCCGTGTCCCGAGCAGCCGCCGCATCGCTATGTCGTCGTGGCGGAACGCGCGGCCTCGGCACTCGCGGTGCATCACCTGCTCGCCCCGGACGGCACCAGTCTCGAACGGCAGGCGCACCGTGCCGTCCTCGCCGAGCTGCTGGCCTCCCCGGCGACGAATGCCGAGCTCACCGCGCGGGCCTCCGCACTGCGCGTGCCGCTGGCCGGGCACCTCCTAGTCGGTGTGGCGATCCGGCCCCGGCTGGCCGGGGCCGCGCAACCGCCCGCGGCGGCCTCGGCACTGCCGCTGCTGCGTCAGCTCGCCGAGGCGACCGCGCTGGCCACCCGGCGGGCACGGGTGGCGGCGCTCGTCGCGAGTGTCGACGACACGAGCGTGCGGGCGCTGCTGTCGCTGTCCCCGCAGGCCAACACCGATGCCGTCCTGCGACGGCTGGCGCGGGAGGTACGGCAGGCGCGGCCGTCCGTTCCGGTGGTGATCGCGGTGGGTACCGGCGTCGAGACGGCTGCCGACGCAGGGCGCAGCCTCACCGAGGCCGCGCACATCGCCGCGGCAGCGCAACAGGGCGGCGACCCGCGCCGGGGCTACCACCGCCTCGATGACGTCCGGTTGCGCGGGCTGCTGCACCTGCTCGGCGACGACGACCGGGTGACCGCCTTCGCGGCGCGCGAGCTGGGTCCGCTGCTCGCGCGGGACGCCGGTTCGGGCACCCGGCTGGTGCCGGCGCTACGGCACTTCTGCGAGCACGGCGGCAACAAGTCGGCGGCCGCCGCGGCCGCGCACACCTCGCGAACGGCCTATTACCAGCAACTCGCCCGGATCGAGCAGGTGCTCGGCGTGCAGCTGGAGGATCCCGAGTCCATGCTGTCACTGCATGTGGCACTGCTCGTACACGACGTGCTCGCCCAATCGAATGACGGCGACCGTCCTCCCGAGTGACACATGCCGGCCGCTCGGCTGCCGATATCCGAGACATGCCCATCATCTCTGCCGGAACGGCCGCCGCGTGCGCACTCGCCTTGCTGTGCGCGGGCGGGCCGCTGCCCACTCCGCCCGAATCGTCACTGACCCTCACCCTCTACACCGCCGACGGTGCCGCACGCGCGGCTCAGCTGACCTGCGATCCCACGGCGGGCACGCACCCGGATGCCGCCGAGGCCTGTGCCGCGCTGGAGGACGCAGGCGGTGACTTCAGCCGCCTACCGGTGACATTGCAACCATGCCCGATGATCTACGCGCCCCTGCGCGCCGAGGCGCACGGTCGCTGGCAGGGCGAGTGGGTCCGGTTCCGCGCCGAATACGCCAACGAGTGCGTTGCCGACGCCGAATCCGGCGGCGTCTTCGCGTTCTGACGAGGTCCCTTTCAACCGACGCGGAATGTTTCCGCGTGGTTGCCCTGGGGCTACACCCAGTGGCAGCGCCTACGGCACAATCGACACACTGTCACTCGGCTCCGGCAACAGTGAACACTCTGCCAGTGCCGGGTGTGCGCGCAGGGCGAGCAGGATGCCGCAATGGAGCCGACCACCGCCCAGATTCAGCACCCGGACGGCCGGGTGGAACTTCGCGATGTGTCGTCACTTCACGGCAGCCGGTTCTTCAACGCCGAACTCGCCCCGGTGCCCGTCGAGCGACGAACCTGGAGCACCTACAACTATTTCGCGCTGTGGATGGGAATGGCTCACAACATTCCCTCCTACCTACTCGCGTCCGGCCTCATCGCCATCGGCATGAACTGGGTGCAGGCTTTTCTGACCATCACGCTCGGCAACCTCATTGTGCTGATCCCCATGCTGCTCAACAGTCATGCGGGAACCAGGTACGGCATTCCGTTTCCGGTTTTCGCCCGCGCGTTCTACGGCGTGCGGGGTGCCAACCTGGCCGCGCTGCTGCGCGGGTTCGTCGCATGCGGCTGGTTCGGCATCCAGACCTGGGTCGGCGGGCAGGCCATCTTCGTGATCCTCGGCGAGCTGGTCGGTGACGGCTGGACCAATGCCGCGTCCGTGCTGGGGCAGCCGTGGACGATGTGGGTTGGCTTCGCGGCGTTCTGGATGTTCCAGATGTTCATCATCTGGCGTGGCATCGACGCGGTCCGCCGTTTCGAGAACTGGACCGCACCACTGGTCACGGTCGGCTTCCTGATCCTGCTCGGCTGGGTGCTGGTGCAGGCGGGCGGGTTCGGCCCGATCTTCTCGCAGCCGAGCAGGCTCGGCTGGGGCAGCGAGTTCTGGACCGTCTTCGCCCCCTCGCTGATGGGCATGATCGCCTTCTGGGCCACGCTGTCGCTGAACATGCCCGACTTCACGCGGTTCGGCATGAGCCAGCGCAAGCAGGCCTGGGGCCAGGTGCTCGGCCTGCCGACGACGATGTCCTTCATGGCGATCGTGTCCATCATGATCACCTCGGGCGGCATGGTCATCTACGGCGAGACCATCTGGGATCCGGTGCTGCTGGCAGCCCGTTTCGAGTCACCGGTGGTCGTGGTGATCGCGTTGGTAGGCCTCGCCATCGCCACCGTGTCCGCCAACCTGGCCGCCAACGTCGTGAGCCCGTCCTACGACTTCTCCAACGCCTTCCCCAAGCGCATCAGCTTCCGCGCCGGCGGTGTGATCACGGGCGTCATCGGTGTCGCGATCCAGCCGTGGCGGCTGATCTCCGATCCGAACATCTACATCTTCGCGTGGCTCAACTTCTACGGCGGCGTTCTCGCCGCGGTCGCCGGTGTGCTGGTCGCCGGCTACTGGGTGCACGCCCGCAGGCAGCTGGCGCTGGCCGACCTGTTCACCGACGGCGGTGGCCGGTACTGGTTCACCGGCGGCTGGAACTGGCGGGCACTCGCTGCCACCGCCGTGGGCGCCGTGCTGGCTGTCGGCGGTGCCTATTCGGCGCCGGGCGAGGGACCGTTCCCGGAGAACGGCCTGATCCCGTTGTTCCATGGCTTCTACGACTACAGCTGGGTCGTCGGTCTGGTGGCGGCCTTCCTGGTCTACCTGGCCCTTTCCCTGCCCGCCTCGCGAGGGGCGGACTTCGCAACGCGACAGGAGGAGACAAGTGAGCGAGCTGGTGAGAGCCGGTCTGGTGCAGCAGCGGTGGACGGGTGACAAGGACTCCATGATCGCCGCCTCGGTCGACGCGATCGGCACGGCGGCCTCGCAGGGTGCGCAGGTGGTGTGCCTGCAGGAACTGTTCTACGGACCGTATTTCTGCCAGGTGCAGGACACCGGGTACTACTCCTACACCGAAGGCATTCCAGACGGGCCGACGACCACACTGATGCAGGAGGTCGCCGAGCGTCACGGCGTTGTGCTCGTGGTACCGATGTACGAGCAGGAACAGCCCGGGGTGCTGTACAACACCGCGGCGGTGATCGACGCCGACGGCACCTACCTCGGCAAATACCGCAAGAACCACATCCCTCAGGTCAAGGGATTCTGGGAGAAGTTCTACTTCCGCCCTGGCAACCTGGGCTACCCGGTCTTCGACACCGCGGTGGGACGCATCGGTGTCTACATCTGTTACGACCGGCACTTCCCCGAGGGCTGGCGGGCGTTCGGGCTCGCCGGGGCGAAGATCGTGTTCAACCCGTCGGCGACCAGCCGCGGGCTGTCGCAGTACCTGTGGCGGCTGGAGCAGCCCGCCGCCGCCGTTGCCAACGAGTACTACGTCGGCGCGATCAACCGGGTTGGCGTGGAACCGTTGGGCGACAACGACTTCTACGGCCAGTCCTATTTCGTGGACCCGCGGGGTGAGCTGGTGGGCGAGGCCGCCTCCGGCACCGCGGACGAGGTCGTGGTGCGCGACCTCGACATGGACAAGCTCGCCGAGGTACGTGAGCTGTGGGCCTTCTACCGCGATCGCAGGCCCGATTCCTACGAGTCGCTCGTGAAACCGTGAGGTGGTGAGCGCGATGCGGATTCTGATCAAGGGCGGCACGGTACTGAGCACCACCGGCGTTGCCGAGGCCGACGTGCTGGTGGACGGTGAGACCATCGCGGCCGTGGCGGCGCCAGGTGTGCTGGAGCAGGCCGACACGGTGCTCGACGCCACGGGCAGGTACGTGCTGCCGGGCGGCATCGATGCCCATACCCATATGGAGATGCCGTTCGGCGGCACCTTCTCCGCAGACACCTTCGAAACCGGAACCAGGGCCGCGGCATGGGGCGGCACGACCACCGTCATCGACTTCGCCGTACAGGCCAAGGGCACCTCGCTGATGTCCACACTGGACAAGTGGCACGAGAAGGCCGACGGCGACTGCGCGATCGACTACGGGTTCCACATGATCGTCTCCGACGTCAACGACGCGACGCTCAAGGAGATGGAATCCTGTGTGGACGCCGGCGTCAGCAGCTTCAAGATGTTCATGGCCTACCCCGGTGTCTTCTACTCGACCGACGGGGAGATTCTCCGCGCGATGCAGAAGGCCACCGACACCGGTTCGATGATCATGATGCATGCCGAGAACGGCATCGCGATCGACCAGCTGGTCGCTCAGGCGCTGGCCGAGGGCAGGGGTGAGCCGGTGCAGCACGGGCTCACCAGACCACCCGAACTGGAGGGCGAGGCGACCTCGCGGGCCATCACGCTGGCCAAGGTGACCGGAGCGCCGCTCTACATTGTCCATCTGTCGGCGGCGCAAGCGCTTGCGGCAGTGGCGGGTGCGCGCAACGAGGGTCAGAACGTGTTCGCCGAGACGTGCCCGCAGTACCTGTATCTGTCCATTGAGGACCTGGCCAAACCGGACTTCGAGGGCGCGAAGTACGTCGCCTCTCCCCCGCTGCGCCCGAAGGAGCACCAAAGGGACCTGTGGCGGGGCTTGCGCACCAACGACCTGTCCGTGGTGTCGACCGACCACTGCCCGTTCTGCTTCAAGGACCAGAAGGAGCTCGGCAGGGGCGACTTCGCCAAGATTCCCAACGGGATGCCGGGCGTCGAGCACCGGATGGACCTGCTGCACCAGGGTGTGGTCGCCGGGGAGATCTCGCTGGCCCGCTGGGTGGAAACCTGCTCGACCACACCGGCGCGGATGTTCGGGCTCTACCCGCGCAAGGGCGTGATCGCGCCGGGTTCGGACGCCGACATCGTGCTCTACGATCCGGCCGCGGAACAGACCATCTCCGCGCGGACCCACCACATGGCCGTCGACTACTCCGCCTACGAGGGAATGCGGATCACGGGCACGGTCACCACGGTGCTCTCCCGCGGCCGCATCATCGTCGACGGCGGCGAGTACCACGGCTCGGCAGGACACGGCCGGTTCCTCACCCGCGATCTCTGCCAGTACCTGAACTGAGGAGGACGCCATGGACTTCGGGGTGGTGCTGCAGACCGATCCACCGGCGAGCGAGGTCATCCGGCTGACGGCGCTGGCCGAGGACCAGGGCTTCGGCTACGGCTGGACCTTCGACTCGGTCGTGCTGTGGCAGGAGCCGTTCGTGATCTACTCGCGGATTCTGGCGGCGACGTCGTCAATGGTGGTCGGGCCCATGGTGACCAGCCCCGGCACGCGGGACTGGTCGGTGCTGGCCTCGCTGTTCGCCACGCTCAACGACATGTACGGCAACCGCACGGTGTGCGGCATCGGACGCGGCGACTCCGCACACCGGGTCGTCGGCAAATCACCGTCCACATTGGCCACCCTCAGGGACTGCATGCACGTGGTGAAGGAGCTCGCCGAAGGCAGGCAGGTGACACTCGGCGACGTCGCCGTCCAGATCCCGTGGGTCCGCGACGGCAGGCTGGAGATGTGGATGGCCGGGTACGGCCCGAAGGCGCTGCGGCTGGCCGGCGAGCACGCCGACGGGTTCATCCTGCAGTGCGCCGATCCGGCCATCGCGCGGTGGACCATCGGCTCGGTGCGGGACGCCGCCCGCGCCGCCGGGCGCGACCCGGAGGGCATCACCGTGTGCGTCGCGGCACCGGCCTACGTCGGCGACGACCTGCCGCACCAGCGCGAGCAGCTGCGCTGGTTCGGCGGGATGGTCGGCAACCACGTCGCGGACCTCGTCGCGCGGTATGGCGACTCGGGCCCGGTGCCGCATGAGCTCACCGACTACATCGCCGGGCGCCACGGTTACGACTACGCGCACCACGGCAGGGCGGGCAACCCGTCCACCGACTTCGTACCCGACGAGATCGTGGACCGCTTCTGCCTGCTGGGACCAGCTTCCGCCCACCGGGAGCGGCTCGCAGAGCTGGCCGAGCTGGGCGTGGACCAGTTCGCCGTCTACCTGATGCACGACCAGCGGGAGCAGACCCTGGCCGCCTACGGCAAGGGCATAATCGGCTGACGCGCTCTCAGACCAGCGCCTGGTACACGAGCTGGCGCAGGTGCTGGCGGATCGGGTGCGCGCTGGAGGGCAGCAACTGGGTGAAGAACAGCGCCGTCACCTCGTTCGCCGGGTCCACCCAGAAGGCGGTGCTCGCCGCGCCGCCCCCGTCGAGCTCGCCACCGCCCAGCAGGAACTGGGTGAACCGGTGGCAGTCCGCGGCCGTCGAGACGAGACCGCCCCCGCCGGAAAGGCAGTCGGGTGGGGTGCGGCCGATCGAACCGAACGCATCGTTGCGAACCGCCGTGCGGGTGCCGGGCCGCGGGATGTAGAGCACCGCGAGCTGGTCGGCGTCCTCGGCGCCGACGCTGAAAGGCGGTGTCGGTCATCCCGAGCGGCACGAAGATGCGCTGGCTGAAAACTCGTCGAGCGGTTGCCCGGACACGACCTCCACGAGGCGGCCGAGCACGTCGGTCGCCACCGAGTAGTTCCACTCGGCCCCCGGCTGGAACACCAGCGGCAGCTCGGCCCACCGCGCGACGCAGTCGGCGAGGTCGAGGCCGGGTGGGGGCCCCATTCGAACCCGTCCGCCCGGTAGAGCGCATCAACCGGGTGACCGTGGTGGAAGCCGTACGTCAGACCCGCGGTGTGGGTCAGCAGGTGCCAGGCAGCAGGCCATCGTCGACGTATCGCGCGAAATGCCGGTCGATCCTGGCCAGCCGTGCGGCGTCGAACCCGAGCTCGGCCGGGTCGGTGTCCACCTTGAGCGCCGTCGTCATGGCACGTGTCTACCACGCAAGGGCTAAGACCCGCCGGAGTTGTCCGGCGGCAGTGTGGGCACGGGATTCGGTGTGGCGCCGGGGATGTCGAGCGCGGCGAGGTTGTCCACGGCCGGATGCGCACGGCCTGCGGGGCCGTCGGCAAAGGCCTGGAACAGGCGTAGCGTGATGGCACTGATCGCCTGATGCGCGGTCGGATCGCCGCCGCTTTCCGGGCAGGTCGGGTCCAGCGCACAGATCCAGTACTGCGTGCCGGTGGAGAACACCGCCGCCCCGCTGGGCGTGGTGTAGTAGCTGACGTCGGCGAAGTCGGACCGGCCCTGGCAGGTGACCGGTGAGCGGAACAGCACCTCGATGGGGCGCGGCGTCGGCACCGAAAGGTCCACCTTCGAGTACTCGTTGCCGACCAGTCCTGGCAGCCGTTGCCCGTTGCGGACGATCCCATTCAGCAGCCAGTTGGCGTCGTTGGCCACCACGAGGTCACCACGCACCGGATTGCACTGGTAGTAGTTGCCCAGCAGCACGCTCTCCGGGCGGGGATGCGGCGGCGAACGCCATTCCGGGGTCGCCTCCAGCGGGTTGCTGGTGTGGATGGGGTCCTCGGTGAAGGACTTGTAGCCGACCTGCAACCGGTCCGGTCCTAGTGCGGTCGGTTCCATTCGGATGTGCCGGTAGATCTCGTTGCCGCCGAGGAAAGCCAGGTTCACACCGCGGTCACGGGCCGCCGTGGTGTGCTGGCGCATCGCGGTGGACCAGTACTCGTCGTGGCCGAGCGTGACGACGGCGCGGGCGCCGTCGAGCAACTGCGGGTCCGCGTGGAGGTCGACGTCGGTGGCGTAGCCCATTGGCAGGCCGGCTTGTTCGGCGAAGCGCACCAGCGGCAGCTCGAAGTACAGGAAGTCGCCGGCGCCCTGCATGTCCGCGGCCTGGTAGGGCCGGTCGAACGACACCGCCCTTGACCGCTGCGCCTTGCCGCCGCTCGGCGACTCGTAAAGGCTGTAGCCGCCCCATTTGTTGTATGCCTGCCAGGTGGTCACGGCGTTGATCAAGACGATCTTGCCCGCGTTGGACGGGGTACGCACCGTCAGCGGTACGAACTGCTGTGCGCCGTTGTCGCCATCGAGACGGAACAGGTAGGTGCCGGGCTGCCAGCCGTTGGTCTGCACGGTGAGCGAGGGCTGCCACGGCGCCACCACCGTGTTGGTCGGCTCCTGCACCACCGGCGCGGCCTGGCGGCGACCCGGTTGCTGCGGTGAGATCCAGACCTGCCGGGCGTCCGCGCCGCGATAGGGACCCATCCGGTAGGCCGTGACCGTGTAGGAAACCGCCGTGGTGCTGACGAACAGCCGTACGTCCTGCCCCGGCAGCACACTGGTGCGGTCGGCGAAACCGTCGATGGCGTGCTGCGGGCCGGGGTCGCTGATCAGCCAGCCGGGCGTGCCGGGCAGATCGGTTACGGCAGGGGCGGGCGGTGGTGGGGTGGGGGCTCCCGTGCAGGCGGCCACCGCGGCGAGCGTGGCCAGCAGGGCTGCCGCCCCGCGTCGCCAGCGCGCCGCCATGGTCATTGCCCGGCGGCCTCCTCGGCGGCTCTCAACGCCGCCTTCTCCTCCCGCCACGCCTCGTCGGCCTTACCGCGGCGCCAGTAGCCGGAGATCGACAGCTGCTCCTTGGCAACCCCGCGCTCGGCCAGCAGGTGCGTCCGCAGCGCGCGGACGAAGCCCGCCTCGCCGTGCACGAACGCGTGCACGGTCCCATCCGGGAACCGCAACGCCCGCACGGCCTCGACGAGGTCGTCTCCCGCTGAGCGGTGCAGCCAGCGGATCTGCGCGGCGGCCTTGGTCGCCAGCGGCTGCTCCTCGGCGGCGTCCTCGACGAGAAGGAACGTCTCGACAGTGGCACCGGCGGGCATGGCCTCCAGTGCAACGCCGATCGCTGGCATCGCGCTCTCGTCGCCCACCAGCAGGTGCCAGTCGGCGTCGGCGCTGGGCGCGTAGGCACCGCCTGGGCCGATCAGCAGGATCTCGTCGCCGGGCCGCAGGTTCGCCGCCCACGGCCCGGCGAGCCCAACGTCGCCGTGGTGGACGAAATCGATCGTGAGCTCGTCGGAGTCGTGATAACGCACCGTGTAGCTGCGCTGCCGGGGCCAGTGCTCGCGCGGCAGTTCCGCCTTGATGGTGCGCAGGTCGAACGGCTCGGGATAGGTGACGCCGGGTACTGGGAACAGCACCTTGACGTAACTGTCGGTGAACCCGTTGGGCGTGAAGGCAGCTAGACCCGGACCACCCGCGACGACCCGGATCATGTGGGGCGTGAGCCGCTCGGTGCGGAGCACCCGCAACCGGGTCACCGGCTTGCCACTACTCCGGTCTTGTGGCTGCGCCATACGTGGCTCCCTACTGCGCGGATTGAGGGGACTTTGCTTAGGTTACCCTAAGGTTCACTCGTTAGCACCAATGTACGGCGCGCTCGGCCTATCTGCGAGTACCACCGGTTCTGCCGCAGAAACGCTGTTCTGAGCGGAGACGCGGGGACGCATGAGAAACTGCACCTCATGTCCACGGAATCGGCGCCGAGGTGGCGGAGGCTGGGGCCGGACCAGCGGAAGGAGCAGATCTTCGCCTGCGCGGCCGAACTCTTCGGTGAGCGACCCTACGCCGATGTGTCCACATCGGACATCGCTGCCCGTGCCGGGGTGGCCCGTGGCTTGATCAACCACTACTTCGGTACGAAGCGCGAACTGTATCTGACGGTGGTACGCCGGGCACTCACCGTGCCGCACTTCGCCGTGACCCGGCTTCCCGCGGGGCCACAGGAGGAACGGATCGACGCGGCGGTCGACTGGTTCCTCGACATGGTGAGCAAGCAGGGCAAGATGTGGCTGGCCGCGATCACGCCGGAGGGCATCGGCCGCGACGTCGAGGTGGAGCGGATCCTCGATGAGGCCGACCGGGAATCGGCAGACCGGGTGCTCGAAGCCATGGGGTTCGAACCGGGCGACCCGCGCTGGAACGAGTACAACGCTCTCGTGCGCGCCTACGGCGGCATGGTGAAGGCGGCCGGCCGCGAATGGCTCGTCCGCGGGGCGCTCGACCGCGCCCAGGTGCACACGCTGCTGAGCAGCGTCCTGCGCACCCTCGTCACCGAGGTCCTCCCCCACTCCCGTTAAGTCCCCAAGGCCACCTTGGTTGCAGCTTTCGAACACTGCGGCGCGAAGCGTCTCCGTTTGGGTGGTGGTGGGAGACGGGTGGGCGCAACCAAGGTGGCCTTGGGGGCACTATCAGTACCTCAGTGAGTGAGCACCGGGGGTGCCGACGCGGTGTCCTCCTCGTCGCGGGCCGGTGGGCGGCGCGGCAGGAACAGTGCCGGCAGCACACACAGCGCGAGCAGCACCAGTGACCACAGGAACGTCGACGCGAAGGAGTCGGCGGCCAGCACGGCCGCGGCATCGTGCGTCTCCGGATTCATCACAGCCGCCGTCGCCGCGAGCTGTCCCTGGCTGGTCGGCACACCGAACTGCCCGGCCAGCCGCGACGCCAGGATGATCGACATGACCGCCGCGCCGATGGCCCCCGCCGTCTGCTGGAGGATGTTCAGCGCGCTGGATGCCTGCGCGACGTCCGCCTTGGTCAGCGTCTGCAGGGCCGCCGACATGATCGGCATCATCGACATACCCATACCCATACCGAGCACGAAGAGCGACGCCAGCAACGCCCAGTACGGGGTGTCGGCGCCGACCCTGGCGAACACCACCAGACCCGCGATGATCAGCACCAGCCCGGGAAGCACGATCTTGCCCGCACCGATCTTGTCGGCGAGCCTGCCCGCCACCGGCATGACCACCATCGCGCCGAGGCCCTGCGGAGCCAGCAGCAGCCCGGCTTCCAGCGCCGTGGCATCGCGCACGAGTACGAAGTACGTCGGCAGCAACAACATCGCCCCGAAGAACGAGACCGCGAACAACGCCATGGTGACAGCCGCGATCGAGAACGTCCTGTTCCGGAACAGCCTGAGGTCGACAAGCGGGTTGTCGACCCGCAGTGCACGCACGACGAACCCGGCCACCAGCACGATGCCAAGCGCCATCGGCAGCCACACGCTCGTCGCGCCGATCCCGCCCGCGACCGGGATCTCGGACACGCCGTAGATGAGCAGCGCCAGGCCGGGCGAGAGCATCAGCATGCCGGGGAAGTCGAACCGGTGCGTCGGCTGCGGCTCGTCCTTCGGCAGCAACCGCCACGCCGCCCACAACGCCACCAGGCCGATCGGCACGTTGATGTAGAAGATCCACCGCCAGCTCACCGAGTCGACGAGCCAGCCGCCGAGAATCGGGCCTGCGATCGGACCGAGCAGCATGGGCACGCCCAGCACGGCCATGACGCGGCCGACACGCTGCGGGCCCGCCGCGCGGATCATGATCGTCATGCCCGCGGGCATCAGCATGCCGCCACCGAGCCCCTGGATCACCCGGAAGGCGATCAGTGACTCGACGTTCCACGCCATCCCGGCCACCATCGACCCGACGAGGAACAGCGCGATCGCCACCATGTAGAGCCGTTTGGTGCCGAACCTGTCGGATGCCCAGCCGGTCACCGGGATCACCGTCGCCAGCGCGAGCATGTAGCCCGTGGCGACCCACTGGATCCTGTCGAACGAGGTCTGGAACTCGATGGTCAGCTGCTGCAGCGCGACGTTGACCACCGTCGTGTCGAGGATCGCCATGATGGCACCGAGCACCACGACGCTCGCGATCTTCAGCACACCCCGGTCTAGTTTGTCATCCTCCGGCCGACTACCCCCGCCGGCATTCAAATCCACAGTCGCCATCAATAACTAACCGCTTCTCGTGAGAAATCAACGACAAAAAAACGGGGTGCCTGAGAGAATTCCCCATCCAAAGATCCAGACTACCTGGCGCGGAAATGTGACGACAACGGATTAATAATGTGTCCGGTCTCACGTCCCAGGTGCAGCGGTGGTAGCCACGCATCCCTCCTGGAGACTACCGAAGTACAGCCTGCCTGCGCACTCCCGGACACCAGTGAGCAGATGGAAGCCGTCGATCTCACCGCCCATGTCGTGCATGATTTCGCCACGAGCGGACACCGCCAACACGCCACAGGAGCGCGCCGGCGACGGCTGGGCCCAGTCCGGCAGGCTGCGCACGACCGACCGCAGCAGCGCGGGCAACCTCCGCACCCGGTCGAGCGCCGCCACTTTCGGGCTCGCCTGCGCCACCCAGATCAAGCCGTCACTGCCAGTGGAAATGTTGTCCGGAAACCCGCGCAAATCGCCCAGAAAGACATCGTTCGTGCCCGCGCGCTCACCGGTCAGCCAGATTCGGCGCAACCGCAGCGCCGAGGTCTCCGCGACCACGACGCACGACTCGTCGGGCACGAGCGCGACGCCGTTGGCGAAGTGCAGGCTGTCGGCCAGCAGGTCGATGGTCCCGTTGGGACTGCGCCGGAACAACCGCCCCGTGCCCGTCTGCTCGATCAGGTCGTCCCGCCACCTCGTGATCGGGAACCGGGTCGACGTGTCACTGAAGTACACGGTGCCGTCACGGCCGACGGCGGCGTTGTTACAGAACAGCATCGGCGCACCGGCGACCTCGGCCACGAGCGTCCGCACCGTTCCCGCTCCGAGCGACACCACGAGGACACCCCGTTCGGCGTCGCACACCAGTAACTCGTCGTCACCGAAGAGTTCGATTCCCAATGGCCGCCCTCCGGTATCGGCCACCAGATCGATCCGGCGGCCCTCGTCGGAGAGCCGGATGATGCGACCGTCGGCAAGTCCGGTATAGACCCGCCCCAGCCCATCCACCACCACGTCCTCGGGTCCGTAGCCGTTGACGGGGATGAGCTGAACGTCATCGAACGCGATCATCACGCCTCCTCACCAGCAGTCTTTTGCAGTGTGACGGCCCGGTGCGCGATGCGCACCGGGCCGTCGGAGGTTGAACCGGGAAGGGCTATTCGCCCGTGTACAGCAAACGGTTCGGCGTCCCCGCGCTCGGGTTGGTGATCTTGTCGGGGGTCGCCGCGGCGACCAGTGCCGACTCGACATCCGCCGGGGTGGCCTCGGGGTTGGCCGACAGATACAACGCGGCGGCGCCGACCACGTGCGGCGTGGCCATGGATGTGCCGCTGATCGTGTTCTCGCCACCGTCGTGCCACGCCGAGGTGATGTCCACACCTGGCGCGTACAGGTCGACGACGGTGCCGTAGTTCGAGAAACCGGCCTCGGCGTCCTTCTCGTCGCTGGCCGCGACCGTGATCGCCTCGGTGACACGAGCGGGCGACGTGCCGCCCGCGTCCTGTGCCTCGTTACCTGCCGCGATCCCGAAGGTCACACCCGCTGCGATCGCGCCGCGCACGGCCTCGTCGAGGACCGGGTCGGCCGGGCCGCCCAGGCTCATGTTGGCCACCGAAGGGCCGCTGGCGTTCTGGGCGACCCAGTCGATCCCGGCGACGACCTGCTCGGTCGTTCCGCTGCCGTCGGCATCGAGCACCCGCACCGGAACGATCTGCACTCCCTTGGCCACGCCGTACTCCTCGCCGCCGATGGTCCCCGCGACGTGCGTGCCATGACCGTTCTCGTCGTCCGGATCGCTGTCGTTGTCGATGAAGTCGACACCACCGGAGACCCGGCCGCCGAAGGTGGGGTGATCGGCGGCGACACCGGTGTCGATCACGTAGGCGGTGACGTTCTCGGCGTTCGTGGTGGCGGTGTAGGTCTCGTCCAGTGGCAGGTCACGCTGGTCGATCCGGTCGAGTCCCCAGGATGGTGGCGCCTGCTGCGCAGTTGCGCCATCGGAGGCTCGCACGCGCTGGTTCTGCACGACATAGGCCACGTCGCTGTTCGCGGCCAACCGCCTGGCCTCGGCCTCGGTGGCCTGGATCGAGAACCCATGCAGTGCGCTGCCGAACGTGCGGGTGACGCTCGCGCCGTAGTCACCGGCCAGCTCGCCTGCCAGCGCGGCAACCGTTCCGAGAAGCGAGTCCTGTTCGAGCACGACGAGGTAGCTGCCGTCGACGGCATCGGCGGTGTTGGCCGACAGGATGGTCCCCATTGGCGCGGCGGCCGCCGCTCCCGCGCCGGTAGCGACCAGACCCGTCACGCCCGCGAGTACGGCACCCGCGGTGAGGCCACGCCGCAGCTTGCCCGAATTACCCATGGTCTTCCCCTTCCCCAGCAGTGATATGTGAGTAATGCAAACGGGGCCGGCATAGTTGGGCAATAATTCACAATCAACAGTTGTAGACCATTCGGAGCAGTACTTTTACTCCGAGCGGCACCGGTGCTCGGGTTGGGGGAACGGCAACATGGCCGAAACCGCGTTCTCCGCGGCGCTCCGGCAGGCGATCTCAGCCAGCGGCCTCGGCCTCGACCGCATCCAGGTACGCCTGCAGGAGCGCGGAATCATCGTCAGCGTCACGGCACTCAGCTACTGGCAGTCCGGGAAGCGGCGGCCGGAACGGCCGCGCTCCATGTCTGCCGTCCGCACGCTGGAGGAGATCCTCGGCCTGCCCACCGGCTCGCTGTTGGGCCTGCTGCCGCCGCTACGCAAGGGCACCCAACCACTCACTGTGGACACTCCCGCCATGACCCTGCTGAGTCTGCGCGATCGGTGCGACGTCGACCCCGGCGGCACGCAAAGCATGGTGACGGCCACCACCGTCCTCCGGGCCGACACGAGTGGGCAGGATCGCTGGCTGCTCACCTGCCAGCAGAACGGCGGGCGGCCGCCGGTGCTGCGGGCGGAGCGCAACTGCACGCTCGGCCGGGTCGAGGTGGACCATGCCCGCGGCCTCACCCTTGCCGAACTGCTGTTCGGCCGCACGCTCGACGACGGCGGAACCCAGCTCGTGGAGTACTCGCTGCGCTACGAGCATCCACGACACCGGCGGGCACGGAAGTCGCATTTCCGGGAGTTCTTCCACCCGGTATCCGAATACCTGCTGGAGGTCCGTTTTGGACAGACAGCACTGCCCGAGCGCTGCTGGCGGTACGCGCGCCCTGCGCATGGCGGCCTGACCGAGTCCAGCGAGCTGCGGCTCGATGACGACAACGGCGTGCAGGCCCTCGCCCTCGACTTCGGACCCGGCGTCTTCGGCATCGCCTGGACCGGATGACCCGCCGGGGGTCAGGACAGCGTGTTGCGCAAGATCTTGCCGGTGGCGTTGCGGGGCAGCTCCACGACGAACTCCACGTCCCTCGGCACCTTGTACCGCGCCAGGTTCCGCCTGACGAACTCGCGCACGGCGTCGGCATCCAGCTCCGCTCCAGGAGCACGCACGACGAACGCCTTGAGCCGCTGGCCGAACTCCTCGTCCGGCACACCGATCACCGCAACGTCCGCCACCTCGTCATGCCCCATGAGGAGGTTCTCCACCTCCACCGGATAGACGTTCTCGCCACCGGAGACGATCATCTCGTCGGCGCGGCCGTCGATGAACAGCAGCCCGCGCTCGTCGAAGTGCCCGACATCGCCGGTGGCCAGCAGCCCGTCGATGGTCTCCTTCCGCCTGCCGTCGGTGTAGGACTCGAACGCCAGCCCGCTGCCGACGAACACCCGGCCGGTCGCGTGTGGCGCGGTGATCTCGTTGTCGTGCTGGTCGTAGAGCGCGACCCGGCAACCCACGGGCGCCCGGCCGACGGTGCCCGGTGCCTGGCGCCAGTCCTCGGGTGTCGCGACCGTCGCGACGGACACCTCGGTGGAGCCATAGAGATTGTGGACGACCGGACCGAAGAGCTCGGTGGCCCGGTTGCCGACACCGGGCGCGAGCGCCGAGCCCGAGACGAAGATGATCCGCAGACACGAGGTGTCGTACTTGCCGATCACCTCGGGTCCGAGGTCGATGATGCGCTGCAACATGGTCGGCACCAGCACGATCGCGGTGCAGTGGTACCGTTCCACGCCGCGCAGCGTCTCCTCCGCATCGAAGCGGCGGCGCAGCACGATGGTGCACCCGAGCGCGAGCGACAGGATGAACTGCGAGATGCCGGTGCCGTGGAAGAGCGGTGCACCCATGAACGTCGCCTCGCCCACCCTCAACGGGATCCGGTCCAGGAACTGCGCGGAGTCCAACGGCGAGATCCTCGGCCTCGGCGCCCCCTTCGGCGTGCCCGTGGTGCCGCTGGTCAGCAGGATCAGCCCACCGGGCTGCTCCGGTGGGGGCAGCGGCCGGTCGTCGGTGCTCGCGATGACCTCGTCGAGTACCGGGAACTGCCGGACTGCCAGGTCCGAGTCGGCCCACGCCAGGTAGTGGTCGACGCCCTCGACACCGCTGAGCAGCTCGGTGAACTCCTCGTCGGACACGAGCACGTCGACCCGCTCGCGCGCGGCGACATCGGTCAGCTGCGGCTTGGCGAAGCCGGTGTTGAGCAGCAGCAGCGGCGAGCCGAGCTTGCCGGCGGCGAGCATGGTGACCACCAGTCCGCGATGATCGCGGCACAGTGCCGCGATGGCCGAGCCGGCACGCACCCCACGCTGCGTCCACGCGCGGGCGAGCGCGTTGGACTGCCTGTCGAGCTGCGAGAAGGTGAGCGGCCCGCGCTCGTCGACGATGCCGATCGCCATCGGATCGCGCCGGGCGGCGATGCGCACGGCACCGGCGAGCGGGCCGTACCTGCGGGTGGTGACCAGCGAGCGCAGACTCTCGTCGAGCCGCGGAAACGGCACCAGTCCCGCTCGCCACATCACTTCGACGCTGCGAGCCGTTTCCGTGACGCGAGTCGCCACCTCGGCCACAGTGCGCGGCCTTCTCATCCGGGCACCTCCTCCAGCTCGAATCGGTCAATCTATCCGCTCCGTCGATCCTCTGTCCGCTGACTGTCGGTGCCACCGTCGACAATCATCGGCGTGGAGGTAATCGTCGCGCGGGAACCGGACGGTGGCTACACCGTGCGCGCGCTCGGCGGCGATGCCGGGCTACCGCCCCGGCTCGGTGAGGCCGAGCTGGTGCGGCACGCGGCCCGGGTGGAGGCCGAGCTGCGGCCGCGGTGGGTGTTCGCGGCGGTGGAGCACGACTATCCGGCACTGCTCGGCGGTGGTGTGCGGGTGCGACGTTGTCATGATCTTTCCCTGGTCGAGGGGATCCTGCTCGCCTACGAGGGACGGCATGACCAGGCACGCTGGCTCGCCGCCGCCTACGCCAGGGCACGCGGGCTGGAACCGCCCGCCGAGGCCGGCCCCGGCCACCCCGACCTGGACGAGCAGCCCACACTGTTCGATCCGCGCGGCTCGGGACTGCCCGCCGGGGTGGCCGCGGCCGAGGCCGCCGAGGTGGTCTACGCCGAGCAGCGGCGCCGCATCGAGCGGCTTCCCCACCCGGCACGGCTGCGCCTGCTGGCGGCGGCGGAGTCGGCGAGCGCGCTGGCGGCCGCCGAGATGTCGGCCGATGGGCTGCCCTGGCGCGCGGACGTTCATGACGCGTTGCTCACCGAACTGCTCGGCCCACGGGTTCCCACGGGGCAACGGCCGCGCCGGCTCGCCGAGCTGGCCGAGCGGATCCAGCAGGCATTCGGTGGCAGGCCCCTGACCCTGGACCACCCCGGCAGCATCGTGCGCGCGTTCGGCCGCGCCGGCATCACGGTGCCCTCCGCCAGGGCCCACGTGCTGCGAGGTATCGATCATCCCGCGGTCGCGCCGCTGCTGGAGTACAAGGAGCTCGCCAGGCTGCACTCCGCGCACGGCTGGACGTGGCTGGACCAGTGGGTGCACGGCAACCGGTTCCGTCCGGTCTTTGTGGTGGGCGGAGTGGTGTCCGGCCGGTGGGCCAGCCGCGGTGGCGCCGCACTGCAGATCCCGCGCATGCTGCGCGCGTGCGTGACCGCGGATCCCGGCTGGAAGCTGGTGGTGTCCGACGCAGCGCAGCTGGAACCCCGCGTCCTCGCCGCGCTGGCGGGTGACCGCAGGCTGGCCGAGGTCTCCGCGTCGGCTGATCTCTACACCAGCCTCGCCGAGGCGATGTTCCCCGGTGTGCCTGTGGATGCCGCCAACCGGGGTCGCGCGAAGATCGCCATGCTGTCGGCCATGTACGGCGGTACGGCAGGCGAGGCGGCGTCGCTGCTGGCACTGCTGCGGCAGCGGTTTCCGACTGCCGCGTCCTATGTGGAGCGCGCCGCGCTGGCGGGCGAGCGCGGCGAAATGGTGCGCTCGCGGCTCGGCCGCACCTCGCCCCCGCCGTCGGCCGCGTGGCGGGCGCTCACCGGCGGTACGGCCAACGAGGACCAGGCCCGGCGCGCCGCGCGTGACTGGGGCCGGTTCACCCGCAACTTCGTGGTGCAGGCCAGCGCCGCCGACTGGACCGCGGTGCTGCTGGCGACCCTGCGGCAGCGCCTGCCCGCGCCGGCGCATCTGGTGTTCTTCCAGCACGACGAGGTACTCGTGCACACGCTGGCCGAGCTGGCCGACGAGGTGGTCGCGTGCCTCGCCGCCGCGGTACACGACACCACCACGCTGGTGTTCGGCTCCGCCTGCCCCGTCCGTTTCCCCATGCCCGCCGCCATCGTGGACCGGTACGCCGACGCCAAGTAACCACGAGTTGCCCGCCCCAGCGCGCGAGTCCCCCACCCCAGCACGCGAGTTGCCCGCTCCAGCACCCGAGTCCCGCGCTCTGGGGCGCGAGTCCCCCACCCCAGCACGCGAGTCCCCCGCCCAGGCATGCGAGTCCCGCGCTCTGGGGCGCGAGTTGCCCACCCCAACGCGCGAGTCCCCCACACCGGCTGCCGGTCCGGAAACGGGGCGCACGCCCGGCACCCACCTGGTCCGCGCCGGGCTGGCGGCAACCGTGCGATGGCCCACCCACCGCCCGAAATGGGGCAACTCGGCGTCCGGAACGGGCAACTCACCGTCCAGACCGCGCAACTCACCGTCCGGAACGGGGAACTCGCGGGCGGGAGCGGGGGACTCGCGAGCAGGAGCGGGGGACTCGCGGGCGTCAGACGGCAGCGTCGTCGAGCGCGCGCAGGATCCGCTTCACCGACACCGGGTAGGCGGTTCGCAACGTCTGCGCGAAAAAACTCACCCGCAGCTCCTCGATCATCCACCGGATCTCGCCCAGTTCCGGGCTCGGATCGGTACGCGGCGGCACCGCATCGAGCGCCGCCTGGTACTCCTGACGGAGCCACTGGACCTCCCGGAGCCGCTCGACGTCGCGCACCGGATCCGCCGGCAGCTTCTCCAGCCTGCGCTCGATCGCCCGGACGTACCGCACGAGATCGGGCAGCCGGTCGTAGCCGGTGCCGGTCACGAAACCGGGACGCACGAGACCGTCGAGTTGCTCCCGGATGTCGGCCAGGGACTCCCGCAGCGCGTCACCACGGGTGTCCGCCAGCCGGGCCTCCACGTCGTGTGCCGCCCGCAGAATGTCCTCCACCTCACGCAGGACCGACAGGACGGTGCCGTTCAGCCCCGTCCGGACCCGCCCCAGCAGTGTGGCGAACCCCGCCTCGTCCCACGTCGGGCCGCCGGCCTCCGCGACGAGCTTGTCCACCGCGCAGTCGGCGCAGTCCTCCAGCAGCGCGCCGACGCTGCCGTGCGGGTTGCGCGTCAGCACCAGCTTCGAGGTGTTGCTGAGGTGACGATTGAGGTACTTCATCGGCGACGGCACGTTCAGCCGCAACAGCCGCCGCGTGCCCTCCCACATAGCCTTGCGCTGTTGCCCCGGCGTGTCGAGCATGCGCACGGCCACGCTGTCACCTTCGTCGACCAGTGCCGGGTACGCCTTGACCTCGTGCCCGCGCCGCCGAGCCTGGAACACCTGGGGCAGCTCCCCGAACGTCGGCGTACGCAGGCCAGACCGCTCAACGCTGTCGGCGGCGGCAGAAATGGTCTTGCGCAGCCGGTCATCGAGCCGCTGCCGCAACACCTCCAGGTCCTTGCCCTCCGCGAGTGTCCGCTTGCGCTCGTCGACGACGCGGAACGTCATCCTCAGGTGGTCGGCGATCACATCCGGCTCGAACGCCCCGGGATCGACAGCAACCCCGCGCAGCGCCTCGAGTTCGCGCGCCAGCACATCGAGCAGCAGGCCGTCTGACGCGTCCACTCTGGACAGTACGAGCTTCGCGGTGTCCGGTGCCGGCACGAAGTTGCGGCGGATCACCTTGGGCAGCGACTTGATCAGAACGGTCACCAACTCCTCGCGAAGCCCCGGAACCAGCCAGTCGAAACCGTCCACACTCACCTGGTTCAGCACTGGCAGTGGAATGTGGACGGTCACACCATCGGCGTCGGCACCTGGCTCGAACTGGTACGTCAGCGGGAAAAGCAGATCACCCTGCGTCCAGGTGTCCGGATAGTCGGCGGCACGCACCTCGTCGGCACCGACGTTGATGAGCATCGCCTTCTCGAAGTTGAGCAGGTCGGGCTGCTCGCGGCGAGCCTTCTTCCACCAGGTGTCGAAGTGCCGTGCCGACACGACCTCCGCCCCGACACGCTTGTCGTAGAAGGCGAACAACGTCTCGTCGTCGACGAGGATGTCCCTGCGGCGGGCCCGGTTCTCCAGGTCTTCCACCTCGTCCAGCAGGTCGAGGTTCTCGCGGAAGAAGCGATGGTTGGTGTCCCAGTCACCCTCGACGAGCGCGTGCCGGATGAACAGCTCACGTGAGGTCTCCGGATCGATCCGCCCGTAGTTGACCTTGCGCCCGGCGACGAGCGGGATACCGTACAACGTCACGCGCTCGTTGGCCATCACCGCGCCCTGTTTGCGTTCCCAGTGCGGCTCCGAATAGGTGCGCTTCACCAGATGCTGCGCGAGCGGCTCGATCCATTCCGGTTCGACCCGCGCGTTGACCCGTGCCCACAGCTTCGAGGTCTCCACCAGTTCGGCCGAAGCGATCCACCGTGGCTGCTTCTTGAACAGCGCCGAGCCGGGAAACACCGAGAAGCGAGTCCCGCGCGCACCGACGTAGTCGCCATTGGACGGATCCTTCAGCCCGACATGGGACAGCAGTCCCGCCAGCAGCGATGTGTGGATCCGTTGCGGGTCACCGGCAACGGTGTTGAGCGTGATACCCAACGGCTTGGCCAGCTGGCGGAGCTGGCCGTAGATGTCCTGCCACTCCCGCACGCGCAGGTAGTTCAGGAATTCGGTGCGGCACAGCTTGCGGAACTGGTTGTTGGACAACGCACGTTGCTGCTCGTGCAAATACTCCCACATTGCGAGGTAGGCGAGGAAGTCGGAGCTCGGATCGGCGAAACGGGCATGCTGTTGCGCCGCAGCCTGCTGCTTGTCCGCTGGCCGTTCGCGAGGGTCCTGAATGGACAGTCCTGCCGCGATGATCATCACTTCGCGCACGCAACCGTTCTCGGCAGCCTCGACGATCATGCGGCCGAGCCGAGGGTCGACCGGCAGCTGCGCGAGCTGCTGCCCGACGCCGGTGAGCTTGCCGGTGTCCAGCGCACCGAGCTCGGTCAACAGCTGAACGCCCGCGGTGACCTGGCGGCGATCCGGCGGTTCCACGAACGGGAACGCCGCGATGTCACCGAGGCCGAGCGAGGTCATCTGCAGGATCACCGACGCGAGGTTGGTGCGCAGGATTTCCGGGTCGGTGAACTCGGGCCGGGACTCGAAGTCGGCCTCGGCGTACAGCCGGACGCAGATGCCGTCGGAGGTACGACCGCAGCGGCCCTTGCGCTGGTTGGCCGAGGCCTGCGAGATCGGCTCGATCGGCAGCCGCTGCACCTTGGTTCGGTGGCTGTACCGGGAGATGCGGGCGGTGCCCGGGTCGACGACGTACTTGATGCCCGGCACCGTCAGCGACGTCTCGGCGACGTTCGTGGCGAGCACGATCCGCCGCCCGCTGTGCCGCTGGAACACGCGATGCTGGTCGCCTGCCGACAGCCGCGCGTAGAGCGGCAGGATCTCGGTGTTGGGTAGCGCAAGCGCGCCCAGTGCCTCCTGGGTGTCGCGGATCTCGCGCTCACCGGAGAGGAACACGAGGACGTCGCCGGGGCCTTCGGCGATCAGCTCCCGTACCGCATCGCTGATCGCCTGCACCTGGTCGCGGTCCGGATCGATGTCCGGATCGTCGGGGTCGACGACCGGCCGGTACCGTACCTCGACCGGGTAGGTACGCCCCGAAACCTCCACGATCGGCGCATCGGAGAAGTGTCGTGAGAACCGCTCCGGGTCGATCGTGGCCGAGGTGATGATGACCTTGAGGTCCGGCCTGCGCGGCAGCAGCTGCTTGAGGTAGCCGAGCAGGAAGTCGATGTTGAGGCTGCGCTCGTGTGCCTCGTCGATGATGATCGTGTCGTACTGCCGCAGCATCCGGTCCTGCTGGATCTCGGCGAGCAGGATGCCGTCGGTCATCAGTTTGACCAGCGTGTCGTCGCCGGAGGTATCGGTGAACCGCACCTTGTAGCCGACCGCCGCATCCAGCTCGGTGCTGAGTTCGCTCGCGATACGTTCGGCGACCGTGCGGGCGGCGAGCCGGCGCGGCTGCGTGTGCCCGATTTGTCCACGTATCCCGAGACCGAGTTCGAGGCAGATCTTGGGCAGCTGCGTCGTCTTGCCCGAACCGGTCTCCCCCGCGACGATCACGACCTGGTGCTCGCGGATCACCGCGGCCAGGTCGTCCTTGTGCTGGCTGACCGGCAGCTCCGCCGGGTACTCGATCTTCGGAACGGCGGCACGGCGCCGTTCGACCCGCGCCAGGGCGGTCTCGATATCGGCGGCGATGCGGGCAGTGACCGCGTCGGCGTCACGTGCCCGGCGCGCGCCGTCGATCCGGCGGCGCAGCCGGTGGGCGTCACGCAGGGTGAGCTCGGGCAACCGGGAACGCAGCTGATCGAGGGGGGAACGTGTGGACATACGGTGACCAGCTTAACCGGAAGCGGGCCGGTACCGACCCCGGCAGGCGGCATGATCGCTGAGGGGGGCACGCCGTCCGGCCACCCGCGTGCCCTAACGGGCAACTCGCGTGCCCGAGCGGGAGACTCGCACACCGGAGCGGGGGACTCGCGGGCTGGAGCGGGGGACTCGCGCACCTCGCGGTCCAGTGTCTACTCCTTTGTGGACGTGATGGCCGGTGCGAGTTGGTCGCTGTGGCGAAGGCGGTCCCCCTCGATGTCCACGCTGGGCAGCAGCCGGTCCAGCCACCGTGGCAGCCGCCAGGCACCGCGGCCCACCAGGGTCAGCACGGCCGGCACGAAGGTCATCCTGACCACGAACGCGTCGACGAGCACGCCGACCGCGAGCGCGAGGGCGATCGGTTTGATGACGGCGTCCTCCGTGGTCACGAAGCTCGCGAACACCGAGAACATGATCAACGCGGCAGCGGTCACGACTCGCGACGCGGCGCCCGCGCCGGCAAGGACCGCCCGTGGCTGCCCGGTGCGCACCCACTCCTCACGCATGCTGGAGACGAGGAAAACCCCATAGTCCATGGCGAGTCCGAAAAGGACGGCGAGGAACGGCACCAGCGAGTCCGCCAGCCGTTCGGAGGCGTCGGCGCTGATCGCGGTGCTGCCGGTGACCGCGATGGCGGCACCGGTCCGCTCCCGCAGCTGTGCCGCCTGGGCGCGGATCTCGTCGACGAGCTCACGGGTCGCGGTGTCCTGCGGCGCGGTCGTCGGTACGAGAGTGACCACCGCGCTGCCGGTCCCGGGGTTGTACCGCGGTGGCGCCACAGCAGCGACTCCGCGCAAGCTACCGAGCTCGCTGGCCAGCGGGTTTCCTCCGCTGCGGCGGAACCGTTGTCTGGCAAGGCGAAGCGCAGATCCGTGGCCGGTGTCACCGCGGTCGACGAGAGCGTGACCACTCCGCTGACGATGAGCAGCCCGGCGATGCCGATCGCCACGCCGATGAGCACGGTCACCAGCGGCATGCCCGCGGCCAGCAGCGAGCCGAACGTGATGGCCAGTACGGCAAGCGCCACCAGCACACCGATCAGTTCGAGGACACTGATCGACACCATGCCGTTGCCGTAGGCGGTACCGCCCACCTCGACGGGCCCGGCTCGCTCGGCGGGCCCGGTGGTCTGTTCGAGCCCGTCGAGGGAGCCGTCGGCCAGCTTCTCGCGCTGCACGGGATACTGCACCTGCGCGATGGCAGTGCGCCGGTCAGCCGACACGGTGCCGACGGTCGCCGGATCGACGATGCCTGCCACCTGAGGCGCTTTCGCTGCTGCCGCAAGGGTTTCGTTGATCGCAGCGGCGTAGCGCCCTCCGGCGCCTGGAACACGATCTGCGCGGTTGCACCCGCTGCCGCGGGGAACTCGGTGGCCATCCGGTCCATCGCCTGCTGCGACTCCGAGCCACGAGCGCGAGCGTGGCCGGCCACGCCGCGAGGACGAACCGGCGGCGTCAGAATGCGAACCGACCGACCCGGTAGAGAACTGTTGCCATTAAAGGAACTCCCGGTCCCGCGAGCGACAACGGATGAAATCGACGCCGCGATCACCGTACTACAAAGTGTCAGGACTGACACTTTGCGAAAACCGGGATACTGTGGTCATGACCACGCTGGGGCGGCGGGAACAGCACAAGGCGGCGACGCGCACGGCGCTACAGGAGGCGGCGCTGCGCTTGTTCGCCGAGCGCGGCTACGAGAACACGACCGTGCGGGACGTCGCATCGGCGGCCGGGGTCACGGAACGGACGTTCTTCCGGTACTTCTCCGCCAAGGAGGAACTGGTACTCGGGGAGGTCCTCGACCTGATCCCGGAGCTTCGCGAGCAGATCGTCGGCAGGCCCGCCGCGGAGGGTCCTTACCAGGCCGTGCTCGGTGCTCTGCTCGCCATCGCGGCCCGCCGGGAGTCCGGCCTCGGCATCCTGTTCAGCGGCCCGCCGGCACGCTTCCTGGCAAGCCCCGGGCGCTCGGCGAGCCCGGTGCTGCTCGAGTTCGAGGAGGGCGTCGCCGCCGCGCTCGCCGAACGCCTCGCCGCCGAGGCGGAGCCGGACGCGGCTGCCTTCCGTGCGTCCGTGCTGGCACGGGCCTCAGTGGGAGCCATGCGGAGCACGTTGCTGGCCTACTCCGCCCTTCCCGAGGAGGAACGTACGGTCGCCAGAGCGCTGGACATGGTCGGCGACGCCTTCGCGATCCTCGCGCACAACGGCTAGGGCCGCGTCCAACGGGGCACTCGCGAGCCTGAGCGGGCAACTCGCGAGCCTGAATGCGGGACTCGCGAGCCTGAGCGGGCAACTCGCGAGCCTGGGCGGGGGACTCGCGCGCAGGAGCGGGGGACTCGCGCAGGTGGTGGTCGTCAGGAGCGTCGGAGGGCAGCCGGGGTGAGCTCGGCGACCTTCCGGTATCCGGACAGGCCCATGGTCAGGTCGAAATCGGCGAGCAGGCTACGCAACACATGCCGCACGCCCTCCTCACCGCTGTGCGCGAGCCCATACACGTACGGCCTGCCGAGCAGCACCGCCCGCGCGCCGAGCGCCAGAGCCTTGAGGACATCGGCACCGGTGCGGATGCCCGAGTCGAACAGCACCTCGATCCGGTCGCCGACCGCCGCCGCGATCTCCGGGAGCACCTCCAGCGAGGCGACCGCCCCGTCCACCTGCCTGCCACCATGGTTGGACACGGCGATGCCGTCCATCCCGGCATCGGCAGCGCGCCGCGCATCATCGACGTGCTGGATGCCCTTGAGCACGATCGGGCCGTCCCAGTGCTCCCGCAGGAACGGCAGCGCGGTCCAGTCGCGGTCCGTGCCGGTGACCATGGAGATCCAGCGCAGCACCGCCGAGGGCGTGTCGTCTTCCGGCGCCTTGTCCAGGCGGGACCGGAACACCGGGTCGGTGAACGGCACCGCCATACCCAGCCCGTGCAGGAAAGGCAGGTACGCCCGGTCCAGGTCGGCAGGCCGCCAGGCGAGCGTCCAGGTGTCCAGCGTGACGACCAGCACCGAGTACCCGGCCCGCTGGGCGCGGCCGAGGATGCTGGCGCACACCTCCGGGTCGTTGGGCCAGTACAGCTGGAACCAGCGCGCCCCGTCGCCGCAGGCCCGCGCAACGTCCTCGATGCTCGTCGAGGACGCCGTGGACAGCACGGTCGGCAGGCCGAGCCCGGCCGCAGCCCGAGCGGTGGCGGCCTCCGCCTCCGGATGCACGATGGACTGGACACCCACCGGCGCGAGAAGCACGGGCGCCGGCATCGGCGTACCGAGAACAGTGGTGGACAGGTCCCGCTCGGTGGCGTCGGTGAGCATGCGCGGCACGATCTTCCACCGGTCGAACGCCGCCCGGTTGGCCCGCGCGGTGGCGCCTGAACCTGCTGCGCCGGCGACGTAGAAGAACGGCTCCGGTTCGAGCACCTGCGCCGCCGACTCCTCGAGCCGGGTCGCATCGGTGGAGAACGCGGGTTTGGTGCCGCCGTAGCCCTGCAGGTAGATTTCGTTCTGATAGGAACCGAACCGCTCAGCCACGTAACCTCCCCGGCCCACACCATTGTGTGGGCGAGATCCTACGCGGGGCGCAGGCGTTTGACCTTCGAGCTGGTTGAACGCCCAGAATCACCGGCATGCACAGCATCAGCGCGTTCGCGCGCCGCGTCGGGCTCACCCCGAGTGCCCTGCGCTTCTATGACGACTGCTCGATCCTCACACCCGCGCGGGTGGATCCGCTCACCGGCTACCGCTACTACAGCAGCGACCAGGAGGAGCGCGCCGTGCTGCTGCGGCGGCTGCGCGCCGCCGGGGTAGCGCTCGCCGGGATCGCCGTGGTGCTGGACGGCTCCCCCACCGAGGCGCGGGAGGTGCTGCGGGCCCATGCCATCCGGCTGCGCGAGGAGGCCTCGGCCGCGCGGGCCACGCTCGGTGAGCTGCTGGCCGCGCTGCCGGAGGGCTCCGTCCAGATCCGGATCGGCGGCGCCGAGCTGGCCAGCGCCGTGCGCCAGGTCGTGCCTGCCGCGGCGACCGGCGGGGAGTTCCCCCAGCTGCGCGGTGTGCTCCTCGAACTGGGCGACACCCACGTCCGGCTGGTGGCCACCGACCGCTACCGGCTCGCGATCCGCGAGCTCACCCCACTGGCCGCCGACGGCGGCGCCCGGCAGGCACTGGTGCCCGCCGACGACCTGGTCGCCGCCGCGGCGTGGGCGCTGCGGCACCCGGTGCTGACGGTGCATGCCGACGACGCCGGACTACGCCTGGTGGCAGGTGAGGACAGCTACCCGCTGCCGGTGCTCGACGGGGAGTTCCCCGCCTACCGCGACCTGCTGGCTGCGCTCGATCTGCCCGCGCACCGCGTGCTCGCCGACCGCGCGGCGCTGCGCGACGCGCTGGCCGCGGCCGGACCGGCTCCGGTGGTGCTCGACGTGCGCTCCGACGAGCTCGCCCTCGCCGGGGCGACCATGCCCGCGATCTGCTCCACAGGCCCGCGCATCGCGTTCGACCCCGCCGTGCTCGGTGCGGCGCTGGAAGCCGGGGTCGGTCCCGACGTGCTGCTCGAGATCGCCGCCGCCGACCGGCCGGTGCTGGTGCGCTCGGCCGATCAAGGCAGCTTCACCACCCTCGTCATGCCCGTCGCGCTGCCATAACCGCAAAGGAGAAATCGCATGGATACCGCCAACCCCGTCATCCGCCTGTGCTCGGAAGGCATGCGCGCCGAGGCACAGGGCCGCGCCGACGCCGCCCGTGCCCTGTTCGAGCAGGCCTGGGACACGGCCACCGACGACTACGAGGCCTGCGTTGCCGCGCACTACGTCGCCCGGCACCAGACGACACCGCGGGACACGCTGCACTGGAACCAGGTGTGCCTCGAGCGGGCGGACCGCGTCGGCGACGACCGCGTCGCCGGGTTCTACGCCTCCCTGCACGTCAACCTCGGCCAGGCCCACCGCGACCTCGGCGACGACATCCAGGCCGCACAGCATTTCCGGCTCGCCGCCACGCACCTGGGCGCCGTGCCAGCGGGGCCCTACCGCAACTGGCTGCGCCTCGGCATCGCCGAGGGGCAACGGCAGACGGACACCGCCGAGGTCACCGAGGGCGAGCAACGCCTCACCGCGTTGCTGCGGCAGCTGTGCACGCAGCAGGACCTGGTCTCACTGTGTCTGCTCCTGCCGGCCTGCTACGCCGACCTCGGCAGCGCCGAAGACCGGGACGCCAGGGCACAGGCCCTGTTGATGCTGCATGCCCAGCGGAGGCTGGGGAGCCGTGAGCAGCAGGAGCTGAGCGAGATCATCGGTCTGCTGCAGGCAACGGACACCGCCGCCTGAGGAGTCACTGCGCCTGCTCCTCGCCGGAGAGCAGGAGCACCGTGAACGCCATCACCCCGAGCATGAACCACCAGCCATCGCTGAGGACGATCGCCGCGGTGATGCCGAGCACCGCCGCGATGAAGGCGAGAACGCGCGGGTGTTCCATCACATCGCCTGGCTCTCCTCGGGTCACCAGGCGGGCCATATCGCCCGCCGGCAAGGCGACCCCCTTCCAGTCTGCGCCACCGCACGGCGGTGTGCCGCCCGTCGGCTAGGCTCTGCGGCGGTATCACTGGAGGGAGGCGGCAGGCCGTGCGGCACAACCGGCTGAGGTGGCTGCCCGGACTGTTCGTGCTCCTGCTGGTCGCAGGCGCCTGCACCAACACCCCCGAGCCGCGGACGGCCCCGGTCACCGCGACCGAGCAGGTCATGACCAACCCGTTCACGCCGGACGACGAGCCCGCGCCCGGCCTGCGAGTCGTCGAGGACACGACCGGCACCTGCTCCCCCTCGAACGTCAGCGTCGGCAACACCGCCGCGCGCCGCTGCGTCACCCCGGTGTTCCTCGTGCTGGACCCCTGTTTCGTGCCGCCGACGGGTCAGCACTTCGTCGCGCTGTGCCTGCCCGACCCCACCAGCACCGAGGCGGTCCGTTTCACGATGACCGCGGACCTTGGGCCACGGCGCCAGGACGCCGGTACGCCTCAGCCGTGGTTCGTCGAGCTCGCCGACGGCAGGATGTGCGCCCAGGTAGCCGGCGACACACTGCCGACACTGAACGGCGAACCGCCCACTTTCGGCTGCGGCCACGCCGACTACCTCTACGGCACACCGCAACACGGCACCGGGATCTGGACCATGGCGAACCGCCGCGACAGCGAGTTGGCGGTCGAGACGGTCCAGATCCGCACCGCCTGGCTCTGACATAGCCGCCGGTCTCCCGCGAGCGGGAATATTTAGTACCGCTACGCAAGTTGTTGTGAGGGCCCAGCAGCGACCGGCGGGAGACCACACAGCGTGACGGCAGAGACCACAACCAGACCCGAGCACCTCGACACCGCCGTACCCGGGCGCCGGATGCGCACCGCGCGCCACGCGCTGATCCTGGGCGGCTTCACCGCGTTCGGCCCACTCGCGGTCGACATGTACCTGCCTGCGCTACCGAGCATGGCCACCGACCTGCGCACCGGCGACGCCACACTGCAGATCACGCTGGCCGCCTTCGTCGTGGGCCTTGGTCTCGGCCAGCTCGTCATCGGCCCGCTGTCCGACGCCTTCGGCCGGCGGAGGCCGCTGCTGGCCGGGGTCGCGGTGTTCATCGCGGCGTCCGTGGTGTGCACGGTCAGCCCGTCCATCGAGGTACTCATCGCGGCTCGCGTCGTGCAGGCGTTCGGCGCCGCCGCGGGCATGGTCATCGCGCGCGCCGCCGTGCGCGACCTGTACTCCGGCGTCGCGATGGCCCGGTTCTTCTCGATGCTCATGCTGGTCACCGGGCTCGCGCCGATCCTGGCCCCCGTCATCGGCGGGCAACTCCTCGCAATCGCCTCCTGGCGCGGCATCTTCGCCGCGCTCACCGTGTTCGGCGGCGTGCTGCTCGTGGTCGCGGCGTTCGTACTGCCGGAGACGCTGCCCTCCCGGCTCCGCAAGCCGGCACGACCCGGCGCCATCGTCCGGACCTACGGGACCCTGCTGCGGGATCGCGTGTTCGTCGGGTACGCACTCGCGGGCGGCCTGGCGTTCGCGGCGCTCTTCAGCTACATCTCGAACTCGTCGTTCGTCCTGCAGGAGGTGTACGGGCTCAGTCCCCAGCAGTACAGCCTCGTGTTCGGCACCGGTGGCCTCGGCCTGGTACTCGCCGGTCAGGTCAACGGCCGCATCGTCGGCCGCGTCCCGCAACGCACGCTGCTGCGCATTGGGCTCGTCGCCGGCGCCGCGGGCTCGCTCGGCCTGGTCGCCGCCACGGCACTCGATCTCGGCCTCACCGGTGTGCTGCCGCCGCTGTTCCTCGCGGTCTCCAGCATCGGGATGATCATGCCCAACGCGACCTCGCTCGCCCTCGCCGACCACCCGGACACGGCGGGGACGGCCTCAGCGCTGCTGGGTGTGGTGCAGTTCAGCAGCGGCGGCGTCGCCTCCGCACTCGCCGGCATCGTCGGCGGCGCCTCGGCACTGCCGATGGCGGCGATCATGACCGCCTTCGGCGTGCTCGCGCTGCTGAGCTTCGCTGTGCTGACGCGCCGCCGGGTTCGCCCGGTGCAGCAGTACGCCACCGCTCAGGCGTGAGGCTATTCGACGCTCGCCAGATCCCCCTTGGTCAAGGTCGCCTCGTCGACGGCGAGCTGCCCGTCCACCATGCGTTCGAGCGCATCGCCGTAGTCCCAGACGTTCACGTTCATCGCCGCCCGGACCCGGCCGTCCCGTAACCAGAACGCGATGAACTCCCGCGCACCGAGGTCACCGCGCACAACCAGCCGATCAGACGCCGCGTCGGCGAGCCCGCGGTACTCCATTCCGAGCTCGTACTGATCAGTAAAGAAATAAGGACTCCTGAGGTACGGCTCGTGCGCACCCATGAGGTTGCTCACCACATGCGCGCCCTGGTCCTTCGCGTTGGCCCAGTGCTCGACGCGCACCGGCCGCTCGTAGCGCGGGTGGGCGTGCGACGCGATGTCGCCCACCGCGTAGACATCCGGCACCGTCGTGCGCAGCCCGGCATCGACGCGGACACCGCCGTCAGCGGCGAGCCCGAGCCCTGCCGCGTCGGCGAGTTCCACCCGGGGTGCCGCCCCCACGGCGACCAGGACGACGTCACCGGTCAGCTCCGTGCCGTCCGACAGCCGTACCCCCGGCGCACCGTCGCCGGCGCGGGTGAACTCGGCGACCTTCGCGCCCAGCCGCCAGCTCACACCGTGCTCGGCGTGCATGTCGTGGAACACCCTGGACACCGGCTCGCCGAGGGTTCTCAGCAGCGGAAGCGTGGCCGGTTCCACCACTGTCACCTCGGTGTCGTGCCTGCGGGCCGCGGCGGCGGCCTCAGTGCCGATCCATCCCGCCCCGACGATCACCGCCCGCTCGGCCTCCCGCAGTTCCTCCCGGAGCTCGATCGCGTTGTCGAGGGTGCGCAGGGTACGCAGGCCGGGCAGGTCGCCGCCGGGCACCGGCAGCGACCGTGGGCGCGAGCCGGTCGCCAGCAGCAGCCGGTCGTAACCGTGCTCCTCGCCGCGCTCGTCCACGACCCGTCGAGCCTCGGTGTCGATGCGCGTCGCCGTGACGCCGGAGCACAGGTCGATGTCGTGCTCGGCGTAGAACCCGGCTTCGCGCACCCAGTCCGGCTCGTCGGTGTCCCCGAGCAGCAGCCCCTTCGACAGCGGGGGTAGTTCATAGGGCCGGTGCGGTTCCGAACCCAGCACCAGCACCTCCCCGGAGTAGCCCCGCTCCCGCAGCCCGGCGGCCGCCGAGGCACCCGCGAGACCGCTGCCGATGACGACGATCCGGCTCGGCTCAGCCATGCTTCCTCCCCCGCTCGGGTTATGACCTGCGCCATCCCGACGCTACAACTCCAGGCCGGTCGCGGCAGCCCGGTGAACAACGCACAAGACGTCGCCGCGTTCGCGTCATGACGGCCCGGTTCGGCCGTCGCACCCTCGCACGCGCGAAGCGACTGCGGAGGCGGACGAGAGGCGATCGACGTGGCGGTGCGAAACGAGTGGGCAGTCTCCTGCCGGGACCTCGCCGGCCGGAGAAGGGAACTGACAGTTCTGGTCAGCAGTGACCGCGTGGTCCTGATCGCGCCACCGGGTGAAGCGGCCGTGCTCGGCCCGCTGGACGTCGGCAGGCTGCGCGCGGCGCTGCGGGACGCGGTGGTCGAGGCCCACCAGGGCAGCCAGGTCGAGGACGACGACTCGTAGGTATCCGTTGTTACGCTCGGGCGTATGGAGAACAGGACCTGGGCCGCGGTCGACGACTACTTCAGCTCGCACCTGATCCCACCGGACGCCGCGCTCGATGCCGCGCTGCGGGCCAGTAACGACGCCGACCTGCCCGCGATCGCCGTCGCACCGAACCAGGGCAAGCTGCTGTACCTCCTCGCACGCATGGCGCGCGCTCGCACCATCCTGGAGATCGGCACGCTCGGCGGCTACAGCACCATCTGGCTTGCGAGGGCGCTGCCCGCCGACGGGAAGCTGATCACACTGGAGGCCCAGCCGCGGCATGCTGCGGTCGCCAAGGAGAACATCGACAGGGCCGGACTGTCCGGCGTCGTCGACGTCCGTGTCGGCCGCGCCCTCGACACGTTGCCGAACCTACGCGGCGAGGCGCCGTTCGACCTCGTGTTCGTCGACGCCGACAAGCCGGGCAACCCGGAGTACTTCCGGTGGGCGCTGGAGCTGACCCGACCGGGCAGCGTGATCATCGTCGACAACGTGGTCCGCAGCGGCGCGGTGGCCGACCGCGACAGCGACGACCCCGCGGCCCGCGGCGTCCAGCACATGGTCGAGCTGATGGCCGCGGAGCCGAGGGTCGACGCCACGGCCGTGCAGACCGTGGGCGTCAAGGGCTACGACGGGCTCGCCATCGCACTCGTCACCGGCTGAGTAGCGGCGGGAAAGAAACGCGCGGTGCCCGACACCGTCAGTGCGACGCCGTCCCCTGGCCTGGCCTGCAGCGGCCCCTGCACGCGCGAACGCACCTCGGCACCGTCGTCCAGCCGCAGCAGCACGGTGGCGTCGTGACCGTGGAAGAACACGTCCGTCACGGTCGCGGCGACGCCGGCCCGCCCGGCGGCATCGATGTGCACCTGCTCGGGACGGACCAGCACGGTGCCAACGCCGGTGTCGCCGCCCTCGACCGGCACCTGGCCCAGTGGCGTCTCGGCGACGCCGGCCCCGGTGCGGGCCTCGAACACCACGGCGTCACCGACGAACAGGGCCACCCCGAGATCAGCGGGCTGCAGGTACACCTGTTGCGGCGTACCGAGTTGCGCCATCGTCCCGTCCCGCAGCACCGCCACGAGATCGGCCACGCCGAGCGCCTCCTCCTGATCGTGCGTGACGAGCAGCGCCGTCGCGCCGGTGGCCCGCAGCGCGGCACGCACGTCAGCACGCAGCTCCTCACGCAGCCCCGCGTCGAGCGAGGAGAACGGCTCGTCCAGCAGCACCACACCGGGCCGGGGTGCGAGCGCCCGCGCGAGCGCCACCCGCTGCTGCTGCCCACCGGACAGCTGCGCAGGCATCCGCGCGCCGTAACCGCCGAGCCCCACCAGGTCGAGCAGCTCGTCCACCCTGCCGTCCCGCCGCTGCGCCCGCGACAGTCCGAACGCGACATTGCCGGCAACGCTCAGATGCGGGAAAAGCGCGCCTTCCTGAGGAACGAGACCGATCCCGCGGCGCTCCGGTGCAATGTGGACGTTCCGCGCCGAGAGCACCCGCTCGCCGAGCGCGACGCGGCCCTCGCGCAGCGGGTGCAGTCCGGCGAGCACCCGCAGCAGCGTGGTCTTGCCACATCCGGAGGGCCCGAGCACCGCAGCGAGGCTGCCCTCGGGCACAGCGAGGTCGAGTCCACGCAGCACAGGCTCCGGCCCGTATCCGGCGATGAGCCCCTCGACGGTCAACGCGGTCATTGTCGTCCTCCCCTGCGCAGGAACTGATCCAGCAGCACGGCGGGCACCGCCGCCACGATCAGCAGCACCGCGGCATACGGTGCGGCGGCGGCGAAAGCGGCGATCTCGGTGCTCGACCACAGCTCGGTGGCCAGCGTGTCCGTCCCAGTTGGCCGCAGCATCAGCGTGGCGGGCAACTCCTTGGCACAGGTCAGGAACACCAGCGCCGCGCCGGCGAGCACGCCGGGCGCGGCCAGCGGCATCGTGACGAGCAGCTGGGTCGCCAGCCTGCCCTTGCCCAGCGAGCGGGAGACCTCCTCCAGCACCGGCGGGGCGTTGGTCACCGCCGTGCGCACCGCACCGACGGCGAGCGGCAGGAACAAAACGGCGTAGGCGAAAGCGAGCATCGGCGTGCGCTGGTACAGCTCCGGTGCGACCCGGATGCCGAAGAACACCAGCGCGAGGCCCACCGTGATGCCGGGCAGCGCGTGCCCGGCGAAGCTGCCGAGCTCAACACCCCTGGCCAGCCTGCCGGGGTACCGGGCGGCGAGGATGCCCACCGGGATCGCCAGTACCACCGT
Source organism: Saccharomonospora sp. NPDC046836 (assembly GCF_040645195.1). NCBI lineage: Bacteria > Bacillati > Actinomycetota > Actinomycetes > Pseudonocardiales > Pseudonocardiaceae > Saccharomonospora > Saccharomonospora sp. NPDC046836. Next base: position 14,386 of record NZ_JBEYXW010000008.1, on the reverse strand, counting down.
GAGCGCGGTGCCCAGCCCGGAAACCGTGACCGTGCCCCACGTCGCCGCGAGCAGGTCCGGTACATCCACGCCCGCCGAGCGGCCGACGAGCAGCCAGCGCGCGAGGCTGTAGACGGGAACGCCGAGCGAGAGCACCACGAGCACGACGACACCCAGCAGCGCAGGTATCCGCGCCTTGCCGAGCGGAACCGGCGCCGACGCCCGTGCGGCGCCACGGGCGCTGGCGACAGCCGCGGCGCCGCGGGCGCGCCGCTCCCCCGCGGTCAGCACCAGTGCGAGCGCCACGAGCACGCAGCCGAGGATCGCCGCCGGCGTGCGGTCGAAGGTGCCCTGGTAGCTGGTGTAGATCCCCATGGTGAAGGCGTCGAAGCGCAGCAGCGACACGGAACCGAAGTCGCTGAGCACGTACAGCGCGACGAGCAGCGCTCCCGCTGTCGCCGCCGGGCGAATGTGGCGCAACGTCACGAGCATGAACGTCCGTGGTGCCGACTTTCCCAGTGAGCGGGCGACCTCCTCCAGCGCGGGGTCGGCCGAGCGCAACGCGGCGGCGACGGGCAGCAGCACGTACGGGAACAGCACGAGCGTCAGTACCAGGAACGCGCCACCGAACCCGCTGAGCGAGGGCCACTGGGCGATCCACGTGAATGCGGCCACATAGGACGGTACGGCGAGCGGCAGCACGAGCAGGGTGCCCGCCACCCGCCTGCCCGGCAGGTCACTGCGCACGACGAGCCAGGCACCGAGCACGCCGAGCACCAGGCAGGCGAGTGCGACGGCCGCGGCGAGTCCGATGCTGCGGGCGGCCAGCGCGAGCGTGCGTTCCTGCCACAGCACGCGCCAGACCGTGTCACCGCCGCCCTCCCAGGCCCGGACGACGAGGTACCCCAGTGGCAGCAACGCCGCCACCGCGGCCACGAGCGCGGCCGCGGTGAGCAGGGGCGCCGAACGGGCGCGGGCGAGGGTGGTCAGGTCAGGCCCACTTCCTGCAGCATGGCGAGCGTCTCCTGCAGCGATGCCAGCTGGGACAGGTCGATGTCCGGTGACTGCACGTCCGACAGCGCCGGCAGATCGTGCTCGGTGGAAGTCACGCCTGGCGTCACCGGGTACTCGGCGGTGGTGTCGGCGTAGTAGCGCTGTGCCTGCTCGGACAGCAGGAAGCGCACGGCGCTCACGGCCGCGTCGCTGGAGTCGTTGCCCGCGAGTACACCGGCACCCGCAACGTTGACCAGCGCGAGCGGATCGTTGCCACTGACGAAGTGCAGCTGTGTCGTGACCGCATCGCGGCCCCGCTCGGCGACCCGCTCGTACCAGTAGTAGTGGTTGACGAGGCCGAGTGAGATCTGGCCGCTGTCGATTGCGTCGAGCACGGCGCCGTTGTTCTTGTACGACTGCGGGTCGTTCGCGGCGAACGCGGTCAGCCATTCACGCGCGCCGTCGTCGCCACGGAGCACCCGCAGACCGGTGACGAAGGACTGCCAGGACGCGTTCGTCGGCGCGAAGCCGATCTTGCCGCGCCACTTCGGGTCCAGTACGTCGTCGGCGTTCGCCGGGAGGTCGGCCTCGGCGACCTGCGCCGGGTCGTAGGCGACGACACGGGCGCGCGCCGAGGTCGCCACCCAGGTGCCGTCGTGGGCGCGGTACTTCTCCGGCACCAGGTCGAGCACGTCGGCAGGCAACGCGGCCAGCCTGCCCGCCTGGCTCAACGCACCGAGCGCGCCGGCGTCCTGGGAGAAGAACACGTCGGCCTGCGTGCTCTCGCCCTCCTCGAGCAGCTGCGCGGCCATCTCGGCGCTGCCGCCGTAGCGGACCTCGACCGGCATCCCGACCGCGTCCTCCAACTGGTCCAGCAGACCGCCGACCAGCCCCTCGTTGCGCCCTGAGTAGATCACCAGTGAGTCGGCGCCCGCTTGGTCCCCACCACAGGCGGCGAGCGGCAGAACGAGCGCGGCGACGAGCGCACCGACCCGGACACGATGACGGAACAACACAGATCCTCCTTGTTTCACAACAACGTTCGGGCCGCGCGGACACCGCGGTCGGCGATCAGCCACGCACCGATCCCGCTGACGACGCTGACCAGCAGCACCGTCAGCGGGGACAGATGCGGGAGCAGTTCGGGGTAGACGGCGTAGTGGGTGAGGTAGATGGCCAGTGACGCGCTCGCCACGACGCCGGCCAGCCGTGCGAGCGGCGCCGGCAACGCCAGGCGCGGCACCGCGAGCAGCAGCACCAGTCCCCCGATGACGACCGCCTCGCGCACCTGGCTGCCGAAGTAGCCCGGCACGAGCAGCAGTGCGAGCGCCGCGACGAGCCACGCCTGTGGTCTGGTCGCCGCCCGCTGGGCCAGCCAGCCGAGCACGAAGAACCACAGCGCGCCGTGGGTGCTCATGGCGTTGTCGAAGGCCTGGCCGACACCGTCGAGTGCGAGGTTCAGCACGAGCGCGCCGCCGAGCGTGGCCAACGGGAGGCCGAAGGCGTGCGCGCGCTCGAAACGCCGGAGGGCGGGAATGCAGAACAGCAGCCCGAAGACGAGCAACGTCTGCACCAGCACCTCGATGAACCAGTAGCCGCGTGCGACCGCGCCCGGCGCGTAGTTACTGATCAACAACACGTTCGGCAGGACGACATCGCCTTCGGTCACGGCACGGTAGGCGAGCCACAGCACGCTGGGCACCGCGATCCTGGCCGCGCCGCGCAGGACACGCGAACCGGCCTTGTCGTGCTGTGCCTGCGCGAGGCCGAACCGGGCGAAGCTCCACCCGGCCAGTATCAGCAGCAGATGCGCGCCGCCCCTGATGTCGAACAGGGCGATGTGCGTGCCGACGACCAGCAGGATCGCGACCGCCCACAGCACGACGCCGGTCTCCACCGTGCGCAGCAGGCGGCGCCGCGGTGTGAGCCGTTCGAGTTCCCGCACGGTCATCGTGGGCCAGCGGTCCGGGACGGCGCCGAGGAGCTTCTGCAGCTCCATGGACATGCGCACGTAGGTCAGCGAGTCGCCGCCGAGGCTCACGAAGGTGGCGTCGCCGTCGATGCCGGTGTGGCCGAGGACCCTGCCGAACGCCTCGCGCAACGTGCTGGGCGCACGCCGGATGCGGGTGTAGTCCACCTTGCCGCTGGCCAGGCGCGGCAGGTCGGCGGACGCCGTGACGTGGACACGGTCCGGGGGCAGCCCGACGCGTTCGCACACCAGTGCCCGCGCCCCGCCCGCGTCCCGGGTGACCGCGACGACCAGCCCCTCGTCGTCGCCGGAGCAGGCCGCGGTGTAGCCGTGCTCGGCGAGCAGCCGCTCCACCTGTCCGAGATCGACGCGCAACCCGAACAGTTTCAGGAACCGGTTCCTGCGGCCGACGATCTCGTACAGCCCGGCGTCGGTGCGGCGGGCGATGTCGCCGGTGGCGAGCGCGTGGACGCTGCGGCCCAGCGCGAGGTCCGCGGGCGACTCGGCATAGCCGAGCATCACGTTCGGTCCGCGGTAGATGAGCTCGCCCTCACCGCTGCCGTCGTCGTCGAGCTCGAACGACCCGCCCGGGATCGGCACCCCGATGGCCCCCGGGTATGTGGCGGCCAGTTCGGGCGGCAGGTACGCCATCCGCGCAGTGGCCTCCGTCTGGCCGTACATGACGAAAAGCCGCCACCCCTGCCGCGCGGCGCGAGCGGTCAGATCGCGGACCCTGGCGGGGTCGAGCCGCCCACCCGCCTGCGTGACGTAGCGCAGGCTCGGCAGGTCCAGCTCCCGCCCGACGGCCTCCAGCAGCTCGAAGGTGTGCGGCACGCCGTGCAGGCTGGTCGCCCGCCAGCGCCGGGCCAGCTCCCAGAACGCGTCCTCGACGACGGAGTCGGCGGTGAGCAGCAGGGCGGCACCGCTCAGCAGGTTGCTGTTGACCACCGACAGCCCGTAGCAGTAGTGCAGGGGCAGCGAGGTGAGCACGCGATCGGTGCCGCGGATGCCGAGATAGTCCGCGATGGCGGTGGCATTGGACTGCAGGTTGTCCCGCGAGAGCCGCACGAGCTTCGGCGACCCGGTGGAGCCGGATGTCGACAGCAGCAGAGCCAGCTCGGGATGCAGCCGGTGCCGGGTACCTGCGCGCCGCTCGGTGAGCCGCCAGGTACGGCCCTGTTGCCGCAGCACCACGTCGGGGTCGTAGGCCGCGATGAGTGAGTCGAGGCGCCCGCCCTCGTCGGCGGCGGTGACCAGCACCGGATGCCCGGCGGCGAGCGCGGCGAGGTAGGTGACGAGCGGCTCGACGTCGTTCGTGGCAGCCACCAGGACGAGGCGCCGGACAGTGCCGAGGCGTTGCGCGGTCGCCGCCACGCGATCGGCGAGTTCGGCATAGGTGATGGCCGTGCCGTCGGGGCCGACCATGGCCAGCCGGTCACCGTAGCGGGCCAGCCCCTGGGCGAACGGCACGCCGAGGGCGGCAGGCTGTGCCACCTCCGGCGGGGCCACGTCCAGTGTCACGGGTCGACTCACTCCCGGCTCGGGTCGACTGCCCTCGAGCCGACGACTAGCTAGCTGAGCCAACCCTCACTTAGGGAAGGCTTAGCTGAGCCTAACCCAGGCATTCGAGACACCCAAGTGACGTCAGCAACAGTTCGGACACGGGCGCACTACTGCCGCACTCCGGGCCCTGGTGCCTCAGCCACGTCCGCGTACAGCGGGTGCTTCTCGGCCAGCAACGTCACCCGCGCGCCGAGCTCGCGCCGGGTGGCCTCGTCGAAGTCGGACCGCAGCGCGAGCGCGATGATGTCGGCGACCTCGGTGAAGTCGTCGGCGCCGAAGCCGCGCGTGGCCAGCGCCGGTGTGCCGATCCGCAATCCCGAGGTGATCATGGGCGGCCGCGGGTCGAACGGCACCGCGTTGCGGTTCACCGTGATGCCGATGGAATGCAGCCGGTCCTCCGCCTGCTTTCCGTCCAATGTGGACTCCACGAGGTCGACGAGAACGAGGTGCACATCGGTTCCACCGGTGAGAACCCGAACTCCGGCGGCGGCACAGTCCGGATGCGACAGTCGTGCGGCGAGGATCTTGGCACCGTCGAGCACCCGCCCCTGCCGCTGCTGGAACTCCTCGCTCGCGGCGATCTTCAACGCCACCGCCTTGCCGGCGATCACATGCTCGAGCGGTCCGCCCTGCTGACCGGGGAACACCGCCGAGTTGATCTTCTTGGCGTGCTCGGCACGGCTGAGGATGATGCCGCCACGCGGACCGCCGAGCGTTTTGTGTGTCGTCGTGGTCACCACATCGGCATGCGGTACCGGGTTCGGGTGCAGGCCGGCCGCCACCAGGCCGGCGAAATGTGCCATGTCCACCATGAGCAACGCCCCGACGGAGTCGGCGATGCGCCGGAACTCGGCGAAGTCCAGCTGACGCGGGTAGGCCGACCAGCCCGCGATCACGAGCTTCGGCCGGTGCTCGACGGCCAGCCTCTCGACCTCGGCCATGTCGATGCGGCCGGTCTCGCGGTCGACGTGGTAGGCCACGACTTCGTAGAGCTTGCCAGAGAAGTTGAGCCGCATGCCGTGGGTGAGGTGCCCACCGTGCGCAAGGTCGAGGCCGAGGATCGTGTCGCCGGGCTCCAGCAGCGCGGCCATCGCCGCCGCGTTGGCCTGCGCGCCGGAATGTGGTTGCACATTGGCGTGCTCAGCGCCGAAAAGCGCCTTCGCCCGCTCGATGGCCAGCGTTTCCACCACGTCGACGTGCTCGCAACCGCCGTAGTAGCGCCTGCCCGGGTAGCCCTCGGCGTACTTGTTCGTCAGCACCGAGCCCTGCGCCTCGAGGACGCTGACCGGTGCGAAGTTCTCGGAGGCGATCATCTCCAGCGTCGACTGCTGCCGGTCCAGCTCGGCCGCGACCGCCGCCGCCACCTCGGGGTCCACAACAGACAGTGGGGCATCGAACGAACTCATGGTCACGCCTCCTGGATCAGCTCGGCGTAAGCTGCGGCATCCAGCAGATCCGGCACGGTCGCGGTACGCACCCGGAACAGCCAGCCCGCCTCGTAGGGATCGGCGTTCACGGTCTCCGGTGCGTCCACAACAGACTTATTGACCTCGGTCACCTCGCCGCTGACCGGTGAGAACAGCTCGCTGACCGACTTGGTCGACTCGATCTCCCCACACACCTCACCCGCGGTGACGGTGTCACCGACGGCGGGCAGCTGGACGAACACGACGTCACCGAGCGACTCGGCCGCGAACGCGGTGACACCGACGGTGGCCACTCCATCGTCGAGCTGAACCCACTCGTGTTCCTTGGTGTAGCTGAGATTCTGCGGAATGTTCATGGAAGGCCTCTCGGGGATCAGGACTGTCGCTTGTAGAAGGGCAGGGAAACGATCTCGACCGGTTCCAGGCGGCCACGGATGTCAGCGGACAGGGCCGTGCCGGGCTCGGCGACCTCGCGGGAAACGTAGGCCATGGCGATCGGGTAGCCCAGCGTCGGGGACAGCGCACCGCTGGTGACCTCGCCGACCTCGGCGCCGTCGGCGAGGATCCGGTAGCCGTGCCGGGGTGCGCGGCGTCCGGTGCCGCGCAGCCCCACCAGCACGTGCTCGGGTTCGCCCAGCGCCACCAGTGCCGCCCTGCCGACGAAGTCGCCGGGCTTACCGAACTTCACGACACGGCCGAGCCCGGCAGCGGACGGCGAACGCCCGGTGCCCAGTTCGTTGCCGTACAACGGCATGCCGGCCTCCAGGCGCAGGGTGTCCCGGCAGGCGAGCCCGGCGGGCAGCAGGCCGTGCGGCTCGCCCGCCTCGGCCAGCGCGCGCCAGACTCCGGCTGCCTGTTCGGCAGGCACGTACAGCTCGAAGCCGTCCTCCCCGGTATACCCGGTCCTGGCGAGCAGCACGTCCTGTCCGCCGACCACGGCGGGTGTGCTGGCGTAGTACTTCAGTGCCGGCAGGTCCACGTCGGCGAGTGAACCGACGATGGTGGCGGCGGCCGGTCCCTGGACGGCGATGAGTGCCGTACCGGCCGAGCGGTCGGTGACCTCCGCCTCGAATCCGCCTGCGCGCACGGCGAGTTCCGCGGCGACCACCGCGGCGTTGCCTGCGTTGGCCACCACCAGGAAACGGTCCTCGGCAAGGCGGTACACGACGAGGTCGTCCAGCACACCACCAGCAGGAGTGCACATCATGGTGTAGCGGGCCCTACCCTGCGCGACCGCGGACAGCTGGCCGACGAGCGCGTAGTCGAGCGCCGCACCCGCCTGTGGCCCGGTCAGTTCGATCTCGCCCATGTGCGAGAGGTCGAACAACCCGGCCGTTTCCCGCACCGCGCGATGCTCGGCGAGCTCGCTGGAATAGCGCACCGGCATGGACCAGCCGGCGAAATCGGTGAACGACGCACCGAGGCCTGCGTGTACTTCGTACAGTGGAGTCTTCATTGGACGGATCAGCCTTCTGTGTTGTGGCGGCGTCGCGCGCAACGCGATCGCGGGGCCTTCGGCCGGAGCGCGCTCTGTGGTTGCGTCGAGTGCCGCCGCTGCATTCTGTGCATCAGCCTTCGTAGGAGGTGACGGGCGGGCACGAGCACACGAGGTTGCGGTCGCCGTAGGCGCCCTCGATGCGCCGCACCGGCGACCAGTACTTGCCCTTGGCCGCGGTCCGGCCGGGATAGACGGCGAGGGCCCTGTCGTAGGGCAGGTCCCAGTCCCCGGCGAGCTGTTCCGCGGTGTGCGGGGCGCCCCGCAGCGGGCTCTGCTCCACCGGCCAGCGGCCCGCCGCGACCTCGTCGATCTCGCGGCGAATCGAAATCATGGCCTCGCAGAACCGGTCGATCTCGGCGAGGTCCTCGCTCTCGGTCGGCTCGACCATGAGTGTGCCCGCGACGGGGAACGACATCGTCGGTGCGTGGAAACCGTAGTCGATCAGGCGCTTGGCCACGTCCTCGACCGTCACGCCCGTCTGCTTGGTCAGCGGGCGCAGATCCAGGATGCACTCGTGGGCGACGAGCGCGTTCTGTCCGGTGTAGAGCACCGGGTAGTGCGGGGCTAGCCGGGCCGCGACGTAGTTGGCCGCCAGCACGGCGACCTGGGTCGCCTCGGTCAGTCCCGCCGCGCCCATCATGCGCACGTACGCCCACGAGATCGGCAGGATCGAGGCCGAACCGTACGGCGCTGCCGAGATCGGACCGACGCCGGTGTCCGGTCCGGCCTCGTCGAGCAGCGGGTGGTTGGGCAGGTACGGCGCCAGGTGCGCGCGCACCGCGACCGGGCCGACGCCAGGACCACCACCGCCGTGCGGGATGCAGAAAGTCTTGTGCAGGTTCAGATGTGAGACATCGCCGCCGAACTCGCCCGGCTTGGCGAGGCCGAGCAGCGCGTTGAGGTTCGCACCGTCCACATAGACCTGGCCGCCTGCCTCGTGCACGATGCCCGCCAGCTCAGCGATGCCGGTCTCGTAGACGCCATGCGTGGACGGGTAGGTGACCATGATCGCGGCAAGGGTGTCGCGATGCTTGTCCACTTTGGAGCGCAGGTCGGCGAGGTCGACGTCGCCGTCTGCAGTGCAGGCGACCACCACCACGCGCATCCCGGCGAGCACCGCGGACGCGGCGTTGGTGCCGTGCGCCGACGACGGGATCAGGCACACGTCCCGCTCGGGCTGCCCGTTGGCCCGGTGGTAGGCGCGGATCGCCAGCAGGCCGGCCAGCTCACCCTGGCTGCCGGCGTTGGGCTGCAGTGACACGCTGTCGTAGCCGGTGACCTCGCACAGCCACGACGACAACTGGCGGACCAGCTCGTGGTAACCGGCGGCGTCCCCGGCAGGGGCGAACGGGTGCAGCCCGGCGAACTCCGGCCAGGTGACCGGCTCCATCTCGGTGGTCGCATTGAGCTTCATCGTGCAGGAACCGAGTGGGATCATCCCGCGGTCGAGCGCGTAGTCCAGGTCCGCGAGTCGCCGTAGGTACCGCAGCATCGCCGTCTCGGAGCGGTGGGTGTGGAAGACCTCGTGCGTGAGGTACTCGCTGGTGCGCAGCAACGCCTGGGGCAGCGCACTCGCCTGCCCTGCCCCGGTGGGCACCCCGAAGGCCCGCAGCACGCCGGCGAGGATTTCCGGCGTTGTGGCCTCGTCACACGCCACCCGCACGTGGTCGGCGTCGACGTGGCCGAGGTTGATGCGCGCATCGCGCGCGGTCGCGACCACCTCTGCAGCCCTGCCGGGTACCCGCGCCAGCACCGTGTCGAATAACGTGTCGTGCACGACCTCGACCCCACCGGCGCGCAGCGCGGCCGCCAGGGCCGCGGCGTGACCGTGCACGCGTTCGGCAATGCGCTTGAGCCCATCCGGACCGTGGTAGACGGCGTACATCGAGGCGATCACCGCGAGCAGCACCTGCGCGGTACAGATGTTGCTGGTGGCCTTCTCCCGGCGGATGTGCTGTTCCCTGGTCTGCAGCGCGAGCCGGTAGGCCGGCGCTTCCGCGGCGTCGATCGACACCCCGACCAGGCGGCCGGGCAGTGAGCGCTCCAGCCCGGCGCGCACGGCGAGGTATCCGGCGTGCGGGCCTCCGTACCCGAGCGGGACGCCGAAGCGCTGTGTCGATCCGGCGGACAGGTCGGCGCCGAACTCGCCGGGTGCGCTGATCAGCGTCAGTGCGAGCAGGTCGGCTGCCACGCAATAGAGTGCGCTGGCCTGCTCGGCGGCCTCGCCGATGGCGGTGTAGAAGCCGGGCTCCCGCAGCACGCCGGACACGCCGGGGTACTGCACGACCACGCCGAAGAACTCCGCGGGCAGGCCCTGGGTGAGGTCACGGACGTCGACCTTGATGCCGACCGCCTCGGCGCGGGTCCGCACGACGGCGATCGTCTGCGGCAGGCACTCCGCGTCGAGCACGAGCGTCGCCGACTTCGCCTTGGCCGCGCGGCGCATGAGCATCATGGCCTCGGCCACCGCGGTGCCCTCGTCAAGCATGGAGGCGTTGGCGGTGGTCAGCCCGGTCAGGTCGGCGACCATGGTCTGGAAGTTGAGGAGCGCTTCGAGCCTGCCCTGCGAGATCTCCGGCTGGTACGGGGTGTAGGCGGTGTACCACGCCGGGTTCTCCAGCACGTTGCGCCGGATCACGGCGGGTGTGATCGTGTCGTAGTAGCCGAGGCCGATCATCTGCGTCATCGGACGGTTACGCGATGCGAGCTGCCGCAGCTCCGCGATGGCCTCCACCTCGGTGGCCGCGGGCGGCAGGTCCAGCTCGCCCGCGCTGCGGATGGCGGCGGGCACGGCTGCGGCGACCAGTGCGTCGAGACTGCGGTAGCCGCACTCGGCGAGCATCTTGGACTGCTCGTGCTCGGCGGGCCCGATGTGACGATCGGCGAACGTGGACATCCGGGAGCTCCTCACTCAGCGGTTCGGGAACTCCCCCTCTGTCATGGCACCTGAGAGTTTCACCGCCGGCGCGGCTTTCACCTTGGGTGAGGCGCGACGTCGCGCCTGCTTTCCAGAGTGGCCTGGCCTGAGCGGTATCTGGTACCTGAGAGATTGGCGGGGAAATTGCTCCTTCGGTGCCCCGTCTGTCGACGAGGTCTCTCCCGCTCGGGCTCGTGACGGCCGATGTTCAGTTGTGAGCGTCAGTGTATAGGCCCGCAACCGGCTGCGGGACGTGACACCGACCCCGCCAAGTGTGCTGGATGGAAAGCCCCCGCGTTCAATGCCGGGGTGATCGATCGCCCCACACCACCTCTGATCGCAGGCGAGCGCGAGATGCTGCGTGCCTTCCTCGACTTCCACCGCGCCACACTCGCCGGGAAATGCGACGGCCTCTCCGACGAGGACCTGCGCCGCCGGTCGATGCCCCCGTCGTCACTGTCGCTGCTCGGCCTGGTCCGGCACCTGGCCGAGGTGGAGCGCGCGTGGTTCCGCAGGGTCATCGGCGGCGAGGACGTCCCGCTCGTGTGGTCGGCTGACGGGGACTACCAGGCGGCCTACGATGCGAGCACCGCCACCCGCGCGAAGGCCTTCGGCGTCTGGCAGGCCGAGGTCGAGCACTCCCGCCGGATCGAGCAGGCAGCCGAGTCACTCGATGTCACCGGGTACAACGCGCGCTGGGGTGAGCAGGTGTCGCTGCGGCTGGTCATGCTGCACCTGACCCACGAGTACGCCCGCCACAACGGTCATGCCGACTTCCTGCGCGAGGGCATCGACGGCACCGTCGGGGTCTAGCGCAGAAGCCTCCGGAACAGGTGGGCTGGTGGTGGCCCGGTTGCCGGGGCCACCACCAGTCCACAAACGACAACTAGCGAATCGTCACTGGACGCGCGTCCTGCGGCGAGCCAGGCCGAGCCCACCGGCACCCAGTGCCAGGGAAGCCCCGCCGACCAGCAGGCTGATCAGCGGCACCGGCACCACTACGAGGTCGGTGCTGGTGTCGGGAACCAGGTTCGCGATATCGGTCGACAGGTTGCTGTTGTCATTGGTGTAGGTGCCCGCCGTGCTCGACGTCACGTTCACCGTGATGATGCACGTCGCACCCGCCGCAACCGACAGGTTGGCCGCCCTGATGCCCGGATCACCGGCACTGAGCGCGTTACCAGCCGGGTTGGTCACCGATGGCGTGCCGCACTGACCGTTGGTGGTGAATGCCGAGTCGGCCATCGTCACCCCGGCCGGAAGCGTGTCGGTGAAGTCCAATGGGGACAGATCCGGCTGGCCGACGTTGACCGGGTTGGTGATGAAGAAGCTCAGCTGCCCGGAGTCGCCTTCAGTGATCGTCGAAGGGTCGAAGCTCTTGGTCAGCGACGCGGTCGGGAACGACAGCGAGTAAACCCAGCCATCACCAGAGTCGACGTGCTGGTTGTAGATCATGAACGACTGGACGGGCCCGCCACCCAGCACGAAGGAACCGCAGGCACCGACCGGGTTGGAGCCATCGTTGGCCTGGCAGCCACCCACCACAGCCGGTGAGGTTTCGCGGTTCAGGAACGTGGAGTCGCCGTCCGGGGTGACGTCCATCTCGTCGTTCTTCGACAGCGTCGACAGGCTGATCGGGGCACCGGTCGTGGTCCTGCCACCGATGGACACAAAGCTGCTGTCGAGGTTGGCGACATGCAGGATCGGCGCGATGACCGGCTTGTTGAAGGTGATCACCTGCGTGAACGCATCGTCACCCACCACCCCCTGAAGGACACTCGCGGAGTCCGCGGGGACATCAGGCTCGATGAATTCGTCCACATTGGCCCCTGCCAACGGGCCGCTGGGGCGTGGCCACGCATCGTTGTTGGTTCCCGAGACGACCTGGATCGTCGCGGTCACGCCGCTGTCACCGAACGTGCCGGTCATCGTCTGTCCGACACCCGGCGACGTGGGCGTGGACACGCTCGTCATCCACTGCTGGGACGAGGAGGTCGCAGCACCGGCGAACGCACCGCTCGCCAACAGGCCACCGATCGCCAGCAGGGACGCCGCCCCGCCGATCGCCGCGATCCGCCGGCCCCTGCGTCTCAGTCTTGGTCGTGAATTGTCCACAATGGTCCTTCCACTTTGGAAAATAATGTACACATTGGACATGTGCACGGCGTGAGGACCAGGACACCTATCTGAAGGTCACGGCAGAAGATCAACTTAACCCGGGCGGGTGAGGCGCGAGAGCGTGTTAACCGAGTAGCTGCAGCAGTTCGCGAACCGCGCTGCGGCCTGCCCTGCTGGCCCCGACGGTGCTGGCCGACGGGCCGTAGCCGACGAGATGCAGTCTCGGCGCGGCGACCACCCGTGTGCCGTCCATCCGGATTCCGCCACCGCGTTCCCGTAGCCGCAGCGGGCGCAGATGATCGAGTGCGGCGCGAAAGCCGGTGGCCCAGAGGATCACGTCGGCACGCTGCTCGCGGCCGCCGGCCCACACCACACCGTGCGGCGTGATGCGCTCGAACATCGGCTTGCGGTCCAGGATCCCCGCCGTGCGGGCGCGGCGAACCTCGGCGGTGAGCTGAAGGCCGGTCACGCTGACCACGCTGCGCGGTGGTTTGCCGTCACGCACCAAGGTGTCGACCTTCGCCACCACCTCGCGGCCGTACTCGGGGGTGAACTCCGCGTCGCGGAACACCGGCGGCGTGCGGGTGACCCAGGTGGTCCCGGCGGCCTGCGGTGCGATCTCCAGCAACAGCTGTACCGCCGAGGTCCCGCCGCCGACCACGGCGACGTGCTTGCCGCGGAACTCCGCGGCGCCGGTGTAGTCGGCAGTGTGCAACTGCCTGCCGGTGAAGGTCTCCTGGCCGGGGTAGTACGGCCAGAACGGCCGGTCCCAGGTGCCCGTCGCGTTGATCACTCCCCTGGCGGCCCAGGTCTCGGTCGCGCTCTCCACGAGGAATCGGCCATCGCCCGACCGCCGTACCGCGAGCACGTCCACCGGCCGGTGTACCGGCAGGTCGAAGGTGCGTTCGTAGCGGTCGAAGTACTCGGCAACCACATCCGCCGCGGGCCGGGTTCCGTTGGCTTCGCCGAGCGCGAAGCCCGGAAGGTCGTGCAGACCGTGCACCTTGTCGAGCCGCAGCGACGGCCACCGGTACTGCCAGGCGCCGCCCGCACGCTTGCCGTGGTCGAGCACGACGAAGCCCGAACCGTTGCCGAGCCCGGCCCTGCGCAGGAAGTAAGCCGCCGACAATCCCGCCTGCCCGGCACCGATGACGGCGACCTCCGTCTCATGATCAGCCCGCATAAGCGGTACAACCGCCGCGGCGGTGACGACCTTCCCGGCGCGGCAGTGGCACACCCCACGTGCGGCACAAGACCGCCACAACAGGCGTCACCACACGTCGCCGTCGCGCCAGTCGCAGGTCAGCTCACCCGCCAGGTCCACCGGCCTGGTGACCGGCAGCACGAACACGCTGTCGTCGTCCTCGGCCGTGCGCTCGGTGCCCGCCGGCGTCAGCGCGAACGTCGGCCCCTGCCAGCGTTGCCAGCCGCGCGCGGCATAGAACGCCAGGCCCTCGTCGCTCGAACTGAGCGCACCCAGGTCGTAGGCGGCACGGATGACCCGTTCGAGCTCCGCCATGACCGCGCCGCCGACACCACGGCGACGGTGCTCCGCGCGGACCGCGACGGCCTCGACATAGCCGGCCCGCAATGCCGTGCCGCCATGCAGCAGGCGCCGCTGGATCACCGAACCGTGGCCGAGTAGTTCACCATCCGCCCACGCGAGCACGTGAACGCCGCCCAGCGCGTGCTCCCAGTCGTGCTCGGTCAGCTCGTCGAACACATCCCACAGCAGGGCCCGGATCGCGTCCGCTGCCGAGGTGTCCAGGTCAGCGGCGTGCGTCGTGCGCAGGTCGATCACACCGCCATCGTGGCAGATGCGGTCTTAGAGCGCGTCTGGGAACCGTCCTCCGTGCGAGCGGTGATCCAGATGGATGCATCGCAAGGCGGAGGAGGGAGCCATGACGGAGTCATGGTGACTG
>NZ_JBEYXW010000007.1:0-203598 GCF_040645195.1 Saccharomonospora sp. NPDC046836 | reverse complement strand
ACAGCTGATCACCGGCACCGGGCTCGGCGGCGTGCTCGGCGAGTCCCGCGGCTACCTCGACTACCAGATGATGTGGACCATAGCGGCGGTGGTGGCGATCGTCTCCGTCCTTGCCTACGCCGCCGTGCAGTTCGCTGAGAATGCACTACTGCGCCGCTGGAATCCCGCCGGATAGACCACAAAGGACTCCTCATGGATCATGCACAGCTGGCCGCGCTGCCCAAGGCCGAGCTACACCTGCACATCGAGGGCACCCTCGAACCGGAGCTGGCGTTCACACTGGCCCGGCGCAACGGGATCACATTGCCGTTCGCGAGCATCGAGGATCTCCGCTCACGCTACGACTACCGGAACCTTCAGTCCTTTTTGGATCTGTACTACGCGCTGACGGACGTGTTGCGCACTGCCGAGGACTTCCGCGACCTCACGGCCGCCTACCTGGCGCGGGCGGCACGCGACGGGGTCCGGCATGCCGAGATCTTCTTCGACCCGCAGGCGCACCGGCGCCGTGGCGTGCCGCTGGCTGCCGTACTGGAAGGGCTCCAGGCCGCCGTGAGTGCGTCCAGGGACGTGAGCGTCTACCTCATTCCGTGCTTCCTGCGGGACCTCGGTCCCGACGCGGCAATGGAAACGCTGGGGGAGCTGCTGCCGTTCGCCGGTTCCTTCGCCGCCGTCGGGCTCGACTCGGCGGAGGTCGGGTACCCGCCGGAACTCTTCGTCGACGTGTTCGCCCGCGCCCGCGCGGAAGGGCTGCCCGCTGTGGCGCACGCCGGGGAGGAGGGCCCGCCCGAGTACATCCGGCAGGCGCTCGACCTGCTCCGCGTCCGGCGTGTCGACCACGGCGTGCGCTGCCTCGACGATCCGGAGCTGGTCGCAAGGCTTGCCGATGAGCAGATCCCGCTCACGGTGTGCCCGTTGTCCAACGTCCGGCTCGCCGTCGTGCCCGATCTCGCCGCGCATCCGCTGCCGAGGATGCTCGACGCCGGCCTCGCCGTCACGCTGAACTCCGACGACCCGGCCTACTTCGGCGGCTACGTCGGCGAGGTCTACGCGCGGACGGCGGAGACGTTCGGGCTCAGCGCCGCCGAGGTGCACCGGCTCGCGGAGACGTCCGTGCGCGCGTCGTTCCTGCCCCCCGCCGCACGGCAGCGGTTGCTCGGCGCCTGAGGGCCGTCACGAAGCGCGGGGACGAACGGCCTCCAGCGCTTCGCGGACATGACCGCCGGTTGCCGACAGCGCCTCGGTCGCCACCACGACCTCGACGCCGGTGAGCAGGTGCACCAGCGCGATCTTCAGGTCGCCGCCTGCCCTGGTCAGCGCGTCGTCACAGACCTGCGCGCCGAGCCCGGTCGCCTCCTTGAGGATGCGCAGGGTGCGGCCCCGCAGCTTGGCGTTGGTGGCGCGCATGCCGACCATCAGGTTCGAGTACGTCCTGCCGAGCCTGATCATGGTCGCCGTCGAGAAGGCGGTCAGTACGATCTTCTGCGCGGTTCCCGCCTTCATCCGGGTGGACCCGGCGATGACCTCCGGCCCTGTGTCGATGGCAACCAGCACGTCGAGGCCGGGCGGCGCCGGAGCCTCGGGGTTGCCCGACACCAGTCCGGTGCGGGCGCCGCGCTGCCTTGCTGCGCGCAAGGCACCCAGCACGTACGGCGTGCGCCCGGACGCCGTCAGCCCCAGCACGAAGTCTCCCCGGTCGACCGCCGCGCTCATTTCGGCGGCGCCGGTCGCATCGTCGTCCTCGGCGTTCTCGACCGCATGCCGCAACGCCTGCTCGCCGCCGGCGTGGTGGGCGACGAACCATTCGGGCGGCACGTTGTATGTGGGCACCAGCTCCGCCGCGTCGATCACGGCGAGCCTGCCCGATGTGCCGGCTCCCACGTAGTGCACCCGATGCCCGCTGCGCAGTGCCTCGGTCGCGTAGTCGACGGCTGCCGCCAGCTGCGGCAGCACCCCCTGCACCGCCAGCGGTACGCCGCGGTCCTCGGTGTTGATGGCAGCGAGAATCCCCACAGTGGACAGCTGGTCGATATCGGTTGTCCGTGGGTTGCGCTGCTCGGTCGGCGAGTCGACGTGCACCACCAGGCCGGCTCCCCTCCGGGTTCCCCTCATTGGACTCATCGTCTCCATTGCGTTCACCGTGTCCCCTCACGGCGCGCGACCGTTGCCGGCGCGTCGCTCATTTCCCGGTTTCCCGGGGCCGCCGCCTGCCGTCAGGCCGTACCCCGAGGCGATGTGCGCCAACCGCATCGCGTGTCGCGTCCAGTGCGCTGACCGCGTCGTCGAGGTGCCGCTGCGCGACACCGATGAACAGGCAGTCGATGACCATCAGCTGCGCGATCCGGCTCGCCGTCGCGCCGGAGCGGAACGTCGTCTCCCGCGCGGCCGTGGTCAGCAGGTGGTCGGCGACCTCGCTGATCGGCGAGCGGGGGAAGTTCGTCACCGCGATCGTCGTGGCGCCGTGCTCGCGCGCCACCCGCAGTGCCTCCACCGTGTCGGTGGTCGCACCGGTGTGCGAGACGCCTACCGCTACATCCCCCGGCTTCAGCACGGCCGCCGACGTCAGCATGATGTGCGTGTCCGACCAGGCGAAGCTGACCCTTCCGATGCGGTGCAGCTTCTGCTGTAGGTCGGCGGCGACGAACGCGCTCGCCCCGACGCCGTAGACGTCGACGCGCCCGGCTGCAGCGATGAGGCCGATGACCCGCTCCAGCTCGGCGATGTCGAGCTGGTCCGCGGTCTCCTCCACGGCACGCGCGTCGGCGAAGCTGACCTTGTTGACCACCGCGGACAGGTCGTCGTCCCGCGTGATGTCGCCGCCGAGGTTGCGCGTGGTGCGGGCGGCCGAGCGGGCCGTGTCCGCGGCGAGCGCGATACGCAACTGCGGGTAGCCACCGACTCCGATGGCCTTGCAGAAGCGGGTCACCGTTGTCTCGCTCGTGTTGGCCGCCAGCGCCACCTCGGTGATGCTGCGGCGCGCGACTGCCGACGGGTCCTCCAGGACGACCTTGGCCACCCGCTGCTCCGCCCGCGCGAGGCCCGGCAGCAGGGAGCGAATGCGCACGAGTGGGCTCGCGTCGGCGTCCCGGCCGGGGCTTGCGGTTTCAGCGATGGCTTCGTGGCCGTCTGCCGCATCCGGCTCAGCAGGGTCAGCAGGGTCAGCGGCATCTATCGTTGGAAACTTACTAACCGTAGGCATCTGCGACAAGAGTACCCACACCTTCCGGAATGATCGCAACCGAAGCGTGTTCCCACGTTCCGAGTCGCGGCTAGGTAGTTGTTGAGAAAGTCGCCAACCTGGTCGAAATCGTTAACCTGATTTGTCTAACGACTCTGCAACTTATTAGCGCCCACGTAAGCGAAAACCGGTCGCAGTGAAAATCTGGGGATGTCGCTCGCCGTCCAAAAGGACGCGGTCGTTGTCCGCCACCCGGACGGCATCGATGTAGACCCCTCGGGCGGTGTAGTTCCCATCAGTTGTGAATCGCCAACGAAGCGTGACCTTTTCAATTCGCGAAACGGCCCCACGCACTTCCCACCACGAACGGTGACCGGTTCCATACAGTGCGTCGACGGTTTTGCGAGGTGCACCACGTCCGGTGACGTGTAACGTCACGGGCTGCCATGTCACACCGTCGGTGGTGGCTTCCAGCACGAGACGATCGGTGGTCTCGGTGTCCACGAAAGCGGCGAACCGCACCGAAAGGTCCCCGCTCCCATCGCTGAACGGTGACGTCACGAGAGTGGCGGTGCTCCTGTCACCGATCCCGCTGAACCACGCGTCCCGGCCGGCGGAGGGCTGCACGGCGAGTGCCTGGGCGAGACCGGTCGCCCACGCTTGGCGAGCCGGGTTCACCGAGCCCCAGTACCTCGACGGGTGTACCCGGTTGGTCAGCAGGATCGCGACCGACCGGGACAGCGGGTCGACGACGAACGAGGTGCCGGTGTAGCCGGTGTGGCCTGCAGTGACCAGTGAGGTCAGCCCGCCCATGTACCAGATTTGGTTCAGTTCGAAGCCGAGCCCGTGGTCGTCACCGGGGAAGTCGGTGGTGCGGTTGGTGAGCATCGCGCGCACGCTGTCCTCGGTGAGGATGCGCCTGCCCGCGTAGGTGCCGCCGTTCAGCAGCGCCTGACCCAGTACCGCCAGGTCGCGGGCAGTGGAGAACACACCGGCGTGCCCCGCGACACCACCGAGTGCCCAGGCGTTCTCGTCGTGCACCTGTCCCCGGACCAGGCCGCGTGCGGGTTCGGTCTGGTACTCGGTTGCGGCGATGCGATCGAGTTTCGCCGCGGGCGGGTTGAACCCGGTGTCGATCATGCCGAGTGGTCCGGTGATCCGGCCGGCGACGACCTCGTCGAGGCCGGCACCGGTGAGCCGTTCGACCAGCACGCCGAGCGTGATGAGGTTGAGGTCCGAGTAGGTGTAGGTGCTGCCCGGCTCGTGTTGTGGGGCCACGTCGAGCACCGCCTGGATGCGTGCGGCGCTGTCCGGCCAGTCTCGCCAGAGCGGCAGGAACGGCTCCAGACCGGAGGTGTGCGTCAGCAGCTGCTCGACGGTGATGGACTCCTTGCCGTTGCGGCCGAACTCCGGCAGGTAGCGCGCGACCGGTGCGGCCAGATCCACCTGGCCGCGCTCGACCAGCTGCAGCACCGCGATCGAGGTGAACAGCTTGGTCACCGAGGCAAGGTCGACGATCGTGTCGGCTCGCATGGGCACCTGTGCTTCGAGGGGCAGCTCGGTACCGCTGCCGTCGGCGTAGCGCACAGCACTGCCGGTCGTGTACGTGTTCACGATCATCCCGTCGTGTACCAGCATGCCGACGGCCCCGGCGAACAACGGATGACCGTCGACGGCATCGTCGCGGGTCCACGCGGCGAGTTGCTCCTGCGCGGCGCGGATCGGCGCGGGGTCGAGACCGGCCTGCTCCGGCGTGACCTCGCGCAGGACGGTCGTCGCCGGGGCGAAGCCCTCGTGCGGGCGGTCGAACCGGCCGGTCGCCGGATGGGCGGAGGCCATCGCAGTTGCTCCCGTCAACGCCAGAACCGCGGTCAGCGCCCCCATTCTCCACCGCATGGCCACCCCTACCGGTACATCAGGTACTGCTCGCGTCTGCGGCGGAAAGTCGTGAGCTCCTCGTGCCAGGATCCCACGATGTCATCGGTATCCGCGCCCGCGTCGACCATCGTGCGCAGCCGGGCCGAACCGGAGAGCTCGTCGATGA
The DNA here is from genome assembly GCF_040645195.1 of Saccharomonospora sp. NPDC046836. Classification (NCBI taxonomy): domain Bacteria; kingdom Bacillati; phylum Actinomycetota; class Actinomycetes; order Pseudonocardiales; family Pseudonocardiaceae; genus Saccharomonospora; species Saccharomonospora sp. NPDC046836. The sequence continues at coordinate 198,376 of NZ_JBEYXW010000007.1, read as the reverse complement.
AGTTGTCGGCCCGCCAGCCGAAGAGATCCGGATACAGACTGCGGGCCGTCACGATCATGGCCACAGCCGTGCGGATCGCATCGAAGGCGCCGGGTTCGGTGACGCTGAGCTGGACTCCACCGCACGTGACACCCGCGAACTTGCCGAACGTGGGCACGAAGTACGTTTCGCGGAAGGTCACACCCTTCAGCCGCTGCCCAATGAGCTCATCCCGCCAGCGCCAGTCCACACCGGGTGCGCCGAGTATCTCGAACGGCTGCGTGGTGCCGCGACCCTCGCTGAAGCTCGTGCCCTCGAACAGGCAGGTGCCCGGATAGACCAGCGCCGTCTCCGGCGTCGGCATGTTGGGGCTCGGTGGCGTCCACGCCAGCCCGGTCTCGCGGAACAGCAGGTCGCGCGTCCAGCCGCGCACCTCGACGATTTCCAGCTGGGCGAGGCTGTCGCCGTCGGCGGGCAGGAACTCGGCGGCGAAGAAGCGAGCCAGCTCCCCGACGGTCATGCCGTGTTGCTGCACGATCGGCCTGAGCCCGACCCCGGAACTGAACGCCGGATCGAGCATCGGGCCGAGTGCCGCGCCGCCCACCGGATTCGGCCGGTCCAGCACGACGAAGGCTGCGCCCGTGCGGGCGGCCGCGCGCATCGCCGTGTACATCGACCAGATGTAGGTGTAGAACCGCGCGCCGACGTCGGCGATGTCGAAGACGACGGTGTCCACACCGGCCTTGCTGATCATGCTCGCGAACTCGTCGGCGCCGACCCCGTAGGTGTCGTAGACGGCGATGCCCGTGCGCGGGTCGGCATAGTCGCCTTCGGATCCGCCTGCCTGCGCGCTGCCACGGAAGCCGTGCTCGGGGCCGAAAACGGCCACCGGCCGGATCCCGGCGGCCACCAGCGAGTCGACGATGTGGTTGCGGTTGCCCAGTACCCCGGTGGGGTTGGACAGCACGCCGATCCTGCGGTCGGCAAGCCGCTGCCAGCCCTCAGCGGCGAGCCGGTCCGCTCCAGGTGTGACCGTGCCCGCGGGGTAGGGCGCCGCCGAGGCGAACTGCGAGCTCGCGGTCAGTACCGGCGTGGCCAGCGCGCCGGCGGCGAGGAAGCGTCGGCGGTTCACGGCCATGGCTACCAACTCAGCCCGTGTCCGAAGGGGTAACGGATCGCCCCGCCGTCGCCCGCCGGGATGTTCACGGGAAGGGTGCCCCGCGGGGTGACCTCGCCGTAGAGGACCTTGGCCAGCGACGTCATGCTCACCGTGCGCCAGTCGTAGGTGGCGAGCCAGGTGGGTACGTCGGCGTACCCGGCGTCGTAGGGCTCCTGGATGGCGACGGCCACGACCGGCGTGCCGGTGGCGAGCACGCGGTCCAGGAGCTGCCGCTGGCCGGCGTTGTCCCTGAGGTTGTTGGTCAGCACGACGGCGACATCCGCCTCTGTGGCGGCCTGTGCCGCGGCTTCGATCGCGGCCGCGCCGGGGTTCGTTCCCGTCGGCAGCGCTGTCGCGGAGGGGCCGATCGCGTCGGCGAGCGCGTTCACCGGCTCCGCGGGATAGCCCGGGTAGTCTGGCCGGTTCCAGCCGATGACCAGTACCCGGTCCTGGCCGGACGTGATCGGCAGCAGGTCGTCGTCGTTGCGCAGCACCGTGGTCGTGGCGTCGGTGATCTCCTGGATCCGCGCCAGGTTCGCTGGTGTGCCGACGGTCCGGGCGACGGCGCGCTCGTTCACCAGCGGCGCGCCGACGATCCCGCGACTCCACTTCAGTTCCAGGATGCGCAGGACACTCTCGTCGATGCGCTGTTCGGTGATCCGGCCACTGCGCACCGCGTCGAGCACGCCGCCGATCGCGACGTCGAGATCGGGCGGCATCAGCATCTGGTCGACCCCGGCTTCGATGGCAAGCACCGGGATCTCGGCGTCGGAGTGCAGCTCCCGCACTCCCTGCATCTGGAGGGAGTCGGTGACCACGACGCCGTCGTAACCCAGCTCCTCGCGCAGGATGCCGGTGATGATGGGCGCCGAGAGCGTCGCCGGGTTCCCGGACGGGTCGAGGCTGGGCACGGTGATGTGCGCGGTCATGATCGAGTCGACACCGGCGTCGATCGCGGCCCGGAACGGTGGCAGGTCGATCTCCTGCCATTCCTGCTCGGTGCGCTCGATCACCGGCAGGCCGATGTGACTGTCGGCGGCGGCATCGCCGTGGCCGGGGAAGTGCTTCGCCGCGCTGGATACGGTGCTCCTGCCGCGTCCGGCGTCCTGGTAGCCCTCGATCTGCGCGGCGACGAACTCGCTGGCGAGCGCGGGGTCGGCTGAGAACGACCGGGAGCCGATGATCGGGTTCAGCGGGTTGGAGTTGACGTCGGCAGCGGGTGCGAAGTTCTGTGCAATACCCATGGCCCGCAGCTCGGCGCCGTTGATGGCCGCGGCGGTCCTGGCGCCATCGGGGTCACGGCCCGCTCCCAGCGCCATCGCGCTCGGGTACTCGGTGGCGGGGTCGGCGATCCGCGTGACCCGGCCGCCTTCCTGGTCGATCGAGATGACGAGCGGCACGTGCGGTGCCGTGGCCAGCGCGGCACGTTGTAACCCGTTGGAGAACTTCGCGACCTGCACCGGGTCGTCGACGTTGTCGGTGCCTGCGTTGTTGAAATAGATGACTCCGCCGACGTGGTATCGCTGGACGACCTCGGCCGGCGTGGCGACACCGTACTTGTCCTGGTTCCCCGGGTGGCTTTCCGTCGCGGACTTGCCCCATACGTCGGCGACGAACAGCTGGCCGACCTTCTGTTCGAGGGTGAACCCGCGCAGGATCTGCTGTGCCCACGCGCGTTCCTGCGCTGCAGCGAGGGCCGGTGCGGCGCCTCCGGTCACGGTGAGTAGCGCGGTGAGCGACGCGGCGACATAGGTTCTCCTGTGCCGGGCACGGGTGGTGGTCACGGAAGCCTCCCCAGTAGCTGAGCAACCCGCTCCCGTGGGTTTTCCACGAAAACGGGTCAACGTCGGAAAGCTACTGACGAACCTGGTGTCCGGTCAACGAGGGCTGACTTCCCCCAGACATGCTAGGCGGCGCCCGTCACTTGTTGTGAACGGGCGCCGCCTGCTCGCGCGGACTACTCGGGTGACCAAGCTGCAACTCGTGTCGTACCTTTCGTAAGACTCGGCGTCCGGCGTCCCGGTACGCAGTCTTCCGACGACAAGCCTCCCGCGGCGTGCGCAGCGTGGGTGCTCGGAGTCCGCGCACGGAGACCTCTCAGGGTGGGCCGGGCTTCTCTTCTGCCAGACCCCTGGCTGATCGATGTCCGCAACCCCTTTCTACCGAGTGACGGCGATCACTTCAAGGGGCTAGTTGCCGTGCACCGGTACAGAGCCTCGAAATAGTGAGTTGCATTGGTGTCATAAGGGCGCTTTCCGTGACATTGCAGGCAAAACAGCGGCCATGTGGGTGTCAGGACTACGCGTCGCGACGGCGCCGCCGGGACAGTCCGTAGAGCGTTGCTCCTGCGGCCACTGCTCCCACCCCGAGTCCCACCGCCACTACCGCCGACGGCGCCGGGATCCGAGCGCGCAGCGACACCGGATTGGTGAACGAGTGCACCGGCCAGCCACGTTCGGTCGCGACCTTCCGCAGTGCGCGATCGGGGTTGACGGCGTGCGGCTGCCCCACGACCTCCAGCAGCGGCAGGTCCGTGCTCGAATCGCTGTACGCGTGGCACGCCGAGAGGTCGTAGCCATGCTCGGCCGCGAGCTGCTTCGCGGCGACCGCCTTGTTCTCGCCGTAGCAGTAGAACTCCAGCTCGCCGGAGTACCGGCCGTCCACAACGCTCATCCGCGTGCCGATGCTGCGGGTGGTTCCGAGCATCTCGGCGATGGGCGTCACGACCTCCTCGCCGGTCGCCGACAGCACGATCACGTCGTGCCCCTGCGCCTTGTGCTCGGCGATCAGGTCGGCGGCCTCCGCGTACACCAGTGGAGCGACGACGTCGTGCAGGGTCTCGTTGACGATCGCGCGGACCTGGCTGACGTCCCAGCCCGTGCACAGCGCCGAAATCTCCGCACGCAGCCGGTCCGTGCGGTCGGCATCGGCGCCGGACAGCGAGAACACCAGTTGTGCGTAGGCGCTCTTCAGCGCAGCGCGCCGGTTGATCAGTCCCTGCTGGAGAAACGGCTTGCTGAACGCGAGCGCGCTGGACGAGGCGATGATTGTCTTGTCGAGGTCGAAGAACGCGGCCACCGGAGCGGTCGTCGGCGAGCTGCTGGGTTCGGACACGGGTCCACCATAGGTGATCTCCCGCTGCAGCCTCCGGCTCACGTAGGGTGCGTACCCCTGTGTCATCGGTCGGGCGCTGTTATCGAATCGTGGCCGCGATGATCATCGGCCCGGTTACAGTTGACGGCGCTCCGGTGGCGAATGAGCCGCCGGGACGGGTTCAGCCCGACCCCCGGGGCTGAACCTAGGTGGCCCCCGTCCCCTTTCGCTCTGGCGGGGGCCCGCCCTTACCGAGTTGTCCACAGCGGCCGCGTTGTCCACAGGCGGCGCGATTCCGCCTTGCTCGGCTGCCTGCACACACGTGACGGTTGGCGCGATCGCGATCGCCGTCCTGGGGGTAACCGTGCAGAGTGCCGACTGTCCACTTGTGATAACCGCCGATAACGCTGTGCTCGACGAGGTCCTGCGGCTCGCCGCGGCTGTGGGCTGTGCGACCGAGTGCATCAGCGACCTGGGCGCGGCGCGCACGCAATGGGCCAGCGCGCCGCTCGTCCTGATAGACGAAGCCGCGGCCGCGGCTGGTGTGGCCGACGGCCTGCCCCGACGGTCCAAAGTGCTGGTGGTCTGTGCGGGCACGCCGCCTGCGACGACGTGGCAGCACGCTTTCGCTGTCGGCGCAGAGGATGTCGTTGCCCTCCCCGAGGGCGAGTCGACACTGGTCGCGGCGTTCGCCGATGTCGTGGACGAACCGAGCAGGCAGCGCGGCCAGGTGCTCGCTGTCCTCGGCAGCCGCGGCGGCGCGGGGGCCTCCGTGCTGGCGGCCGGTGTCGGATTGACAGCGGCGAAAGCAGGCGAGGCAGTGCTGCTCGTCGACTGCGACCCACTCGGCGGAGGCATCGATCTGCTGCTCGGTACCGAACTCGCCGCGGGGTTGCGCTGGCCGGAGCTGCGGGTTCAGGCGGGCAGGGTGGCGATGTCGGCGTTGGATGCCGCCCTGCCTGCCCGGCGGTACGGCGACGGCGGACTCGCGGTGCTGTCGTGTGATCGGGATGGCCCAGGGCCGACCGCGGATGCGGCAGGCGCGGTGGTCGATGCGGGCAGGCGGGCGGGCCGGATGGTCGTCTGTGACCTGCCCCGGCAGCGGGGTCCCGTAGCCGATGCGGTGTTGCGCCGTGCCGATCTCGTCGTGGTCGTGGTGCCTGCCGAAGTGCGGGCCTGTGTTGCCGCGGCACGGGTCATCGCCGGGCTCGGCGACTGCCACGAACGCGTTCGGGTGGTCGTGCGTGGCCCTGCTCCTGGCGGGCTGGCGGTGGCAGACGTAGCCGACGCCGTGGGCGTGCCCGCGCTGGGCTGGGTGCGCTCCGAGCGCACGCTGCCGCGTGCCGTCGAGCGGGGCACGTTCGATCCGCGGCCGCGCGGCGCGCTGGGCGTGGCCTGTCGGACCGTACTCGACGCCATGGGTACCGGCTCGACTGTCCAGTAAGGACACTGCTCTCGGTGCCGCCCGCATTGTCCGGTCGGCACCGACATTATCTGGTGGCCCGCCGTGTGGGAGTGCGAGTTGTCCACAGCGGGCCAGTTGTCCACAGGTTCGCATTCTGCGTCTTGCCGACCAGCGGCCGGCTCGCGATCGTGGAGACACAGCCGATTTGGGGGTTCACGATGGAGACCACCACCGTCCAATCACGACGGTCAACGAGTGATGGAAAACAGCTCGTCGACAGGGTGCGCAGGCGGCTCGCCAGCGCCGGCTCCGGCACCGACCCGCACACCGTTGCGGACGCGGTCCGCGCGGAGACCGGTGGTGTGGCGGGGCATCTCGACATCCTCGATGCCCTTCGCCTGCTGCGTCACGAGTTCGTCGGTGCGGGGCCGTTGGAACCGCTGCTCGCCGATCCCGGAGTGTCCGATGTGCTCGTCACGGCGCCGGATGAGGTCTGGATCGACGGTGTGGAAGGCCTGCGCCGCACCGACGTGCGTTTCCCCGACGAGGACGCTGTTCGCCGTCTGGCGCAGCGGCTCGCGCTCGCCGCAGGACGCAGGCTCGACGACGCACAGCCGTTCGTGGACGGGTGGCTGCCCGGTAGCGGCCCGCACGGCAGGGTACGGCTGCATGCGGTTCTGCCGCCCATCGCGGCCGAAGGCACGTGCCTGTCCCTGCGCGTACTGCGTCCCGCGGTGCATGATCTGCGGGCGCTGCGACGGCTCGGCACCGTGGACGACGAGGGGCTCGCCCTGTTGCGGGCCATTGTCGCGACGCGGTTGGCCTTCCTCGTCAGCGGTGCAACGGGATCCGGCAAGAGCACGCTGCTCGCCGCTCTACTGGGTGAGGTCCCTGCGGCGGAACGGATCGTGTGCGTGGAAGACGCAGGCGAGCTGCAACCCGCTCATCCGCAGTTCGTCCGTCTGGTGGCCCGGCCGCCCAATGTCGAGGGCGCAGGCGAGGTGACCCTGCGCGAGCTGGTGCGCGAGGCGCTGCGCATGCGCCCGGACCGGCTCGTGGTCGGCGAGGTGCGGGGACAAGAAGTCTGTGAATTGTTGACAGCGTTGAACACGGGACATGATGGCGGTGCGGGCACGTTGCACGCGAACTCGCCGAGTGAGGTCCCGGCCCGGCTCGAGGCATTGGCCGCGCTCGGTGGGCTTTCGCGCGCCGCCCTGCACAGCCAGCTCGCCGCAGCGGTGCAGGTTGTTCTCCATATGCGCCGTGAACCACGAGGGAGCCGCATGCTCGCCGAGATCGGTGTGGTTCAACGCGATGGCGACGCGGTGCGAGTGGTTCCTGTGTGGCAGCCGAGTGGCTGGACGGCGAACAAGGAACTGCTATCCGGGCTCCTGGCGGAGAAAGGAGCCGATGTGCCGTGTTGATCTGTTCGTTCCTCAGCGGCGCGGCGGCGCTGCTCTGTTGGCCCCCGGAAACCGCGCGCCGACGGCTCACCGTACTGGCGTCGCCTGCCATCGCAGTACGTCGGCGCAGCCGGAGTTCGCCACAACGCCTTGCGCTGCTTGGTGTTCTGGCCGTCGGGCTGGTGGTGACACTGACACTGGGTGTGGCGGCAGGAGTGGCACTGGTGCTTCTGGCTGCGGCGGCCTGTTGGCACTGGCGGGCCCGCGGGCAGGCGCGGGAGCAGACCGCGGCGGCCTCGGCGCTGGCGGAAGCCGTGCGCACCATGGTCGCGGAGTTGCGCTCAGGTGCACATCCGGCCGCCGCGGCCGAGGTCGCTGCCATGGATGCCGACCCGCAGACCGCCGGGGTCCTCCGCACGATCGGGGCCGCGGCCCGCCTTGGTGGGGACCTCGATGCCGCGCTGCTGACCCAAGCGGCACCGGGTCCGGGGCGGGACGTGCTGGCGCAGCTCGCCCGCGCGTGGTCCCTGGCTCGCGATCACGGGCTCCCATTGGCCGGTGTGCTGGAGGCTGTCCACCGCGACATCGAGGCACAGGTACGGCTGGCGAACCAGGTGAGCGCACGGATGGCAGGCCCGCGGGCGAGTGCAGGCATTCTCGCGGTCCTGCCGATCGGCGGCATCGCGCTGGGGCAGGCCATGGGGGCTGATCCGTTGCGGGTGCTGGTGACGACCCTGCCAGGCCAGGTACTCGTCGTCATCGGTGCCGGGCTGATCCTGGCCGGTGTCTCGTGGAGCGCCGCGCTGACCGGCCGGGTGCTGGTGCGATGAGCACCCCGAGCGTGGTGGTCGGCCTCCTCGGGCTGTCGGTCCTGCTGGCGCCGCCACCCCCGGCGGCGCGGTTGCGTCATGTGCTGCCGGCCCAGCTCGAACAGCGGCGCAGGCTCACCGTGGCGGCGTTGTTGTGGTCATCCCGAACTCGGCCGTGGTGTGCCGGTGCGCTCGCCTGCCTCGTGCTGGCTGCCCTCGGGCTGCCGCTGCTCGCGGTGCCGGCCGGTGCGCTCGCCTGGTTCGCGACCCGGACTTGGCTTTCCCGCCGGAAGGCAGGCGCTGACGAGCCGCTGCGGCTGGCGGCCACCGGTGACCTGCTGGCCGCGTGCCTCACCGCGGGGCTGCCGGTACCGACGGCGGTCCGCGCGGTGGCGGACACGGCACCACAGGCTGCGGCAGCGGCCTTGCATGCGACGGCGGACCTGCTCGCGCTCGGCGCCGAACCGGCGCAGGCGTGGGAGCCCGCGCGGTGTTGCCCGGCGACTGCCGAGCTGGCACGGGCTGCGTACCGAACGGCGCGATCGGGCAGCGCGCTCGCTCAGGTCGCATTGGCGATGGCCGAGCGGGCCCGGTCGAACGTCGCGGACGTTGCCGAGGCACGTGCGCAGCGGGCGGGTGTCCTCATCACGGGACCGCTCGGCCTGTGCTTCCTGCCGGCCTTCCTGTGTCTGGGGGTGATCCCCGTCGTCATCGGTCTCGCCAGCCGGCTCACCGTCTTCGCCTGATCGACCACTCACGAACGAAGAGAAGGAAGGAACAACCACCATGCATGCGCTCCTGTCCAGAACACTCCTGCTCCACAGAGGACCGAAACCGCGTCACCTCACCGGCGCCGACGACGGTATGAGTACTGCCGAATACGCGATCGGCACCATCGCCGCCGCCGCATTCGCGGCGCTCCTGTACGCGGTGGTCACCGGTGACTCGATTGTCGCCGCGCTGACCTCGCTCGTGCAGCGCGCGATCTCCGTGGACTTCTGATGCTCCTTGGCGCCGACCGGGACCGTGGTGCGACCACTGTGGAGGGGGCGATTGGTCTCTGCGCACTCGTGCTGGTCTTCGGTCTCGTGCTGACCGGTGTCAGCGCCGTGACCGATCAGGTGCGCTGCACCGACGCCGCGACAGAGGCGGCCCGGTTACTCGCCCGCGGGCAACGACCACTGGCCGAGGAGGCTGTGCGAAGGCTCGGTCCGAAGGGCGCGACGGTCGACGTGCGCAGCGAAGGGAGCACCGTCGCCGTCGTGGTGAGCGCAGGCATGGCCGGAGGGCTGCTGCCAGGTATCTCGATCAAGGCCGCGGCCTACGCGGAGCTCGAGCCCGGCGCCCACCCGGTAGGCACTGATGCGGCGCCCTCCCGTTGAGCCCGACGCCGGGTCGGCAACCGTGTGGGCCGCAGGCGCGGTCATCGCGCTGCTGGGGCTCGCCGGCGTGCTGTGGCTGCTGGGTGGGGCGGTGGTGACCCGGCATCGGGCGGCGAGTGCAGCAGATCTCGCCGCGCTCGCCGCCGCGGGCAACGCCGACCACGGTACCGCCGCAGCGTGCGCCCGAGCTGACGAAGTCGTCGAGCGGATGGGTGCCCGGCTACGGGAGTGTCGTTTCGAACGGTGGGACGCACTCGTCATCGTCGAGGCGGCGGGGCCTGGGTTGCTGGCCAGGTTCGGGCCCGCCATCGCCCGGGCGCGGGCCGGACCGGTCGAGTCCGAACCGGCGAGCAGAGGAAGGAGTACTGAAAGGGCGCGCTGACTGACCGGTCGCACGGACCGGTCGGCGACGAGCAACGGTCGTTCCGGCGCGATGAGCGGTCGACAGCACGGTGATCGCAGCGGAACGGCAGGTGGCCACCGTTCGGCACAGCGTGGCTCGGGACAGGCCGGGTCGTGCGGCGAACGGACAGGGGACCGGCAGCTGAGGCCGATGATCGGCTCCACCGCTTCAGCCGCGCCGTTGTGCTGATGCTCACTCACCGTTCGTGAACCACCGGTTGTCGACCGGGCACTTCCAGTGAGCTGCAACTTGCCGTTTATTCAAATGCGACACCGCGGACGTGGCGGTGGAAGTTTCTGAGGAGGCTCGAGAAAGACATGTTGGACACGGATTGGCCGGAAACCTGGCGCGGTGCCTTCCGCATCGAGTTGCGTGCCGAGGCCATCGGCCTCGCGTGGCGCGGCTGGCCGGTGCTGCCGGGGACCTACCCCGGCGCCGGTGACGATGGGGCCGCGGGCTCCACCTGGACCAGGCCGGTGCCGGCGCACGACGACTGGCGGCAGCGGCTCGGCGCCCACCCGCAGCAGGTCGCCGCCTGGTGGACCGGCAGGCCGTACAGCCTGCTCGTCGCGACCGGGACCATGGTCGACGCGATCGAGGTCGACGACCAGCTCGGCCGTCGTGCCGCCACGCTGCTGCGTGCGACCGGCCACCCGGCGCCGATCATCGCGCTGCCGAACGGCCGCTGGTTGTTCCTCACGACGACGACAGACCGGTTGCCGTCCGTGCTCGCCGACAGCGACGACATCCGCTGGCACGGCGAGGGAAGCTACATTCCGCTGCCGCCGACCCCGTTCGAGCACGGTGTCGTGCACTGGCGGGTCAAGCCCGAGATCTGGGGCTGGCGACTCCCCGCCGCGAACGCCGTGCACGACGTGCTGGTGCGCGCGCTGGACGGCGAGACGACGGATCCGATCAGCGCTCAGCCGATCTTCGCCGCCGGATCCTCGGCGGCCTGATCGACCTCGTGACCGTGCCTGTCCTCGTGGTTCACCGCCCCGAGCACGATGTCCAGGACGGTCACCGCCCCCGCCTTGTCCAGCGGATCGTTGCCGTTCCCGCACTTAGGCGACTGAACGCAGGACGGGCACCCAGCCGGGCACTCGCAGGAGACGATCGCCTCCCGCGTCGCAGCCAGCCATGGGACCAACGCGGCAAAACCGCGGTCGGCGAATCCCGCACCCCCGGGATGACCATCGTGCACGAACACCGTCGCCTCCCCGGTGTCAGCGTGCAAAGCGGTGGAGACTCCGCCGATGTCCCAACGGTCACAGGTAGCGAACAGCGGTAGCAGGCCGATCGCCGCGTGCTCGGCGGCATGCAGGGCGCCGGGAAGGCGCGCCGGTTCCAGACCGGCGCCCCCCGGCGCCCTGTCGCGTTCGGCCCGGCCGCCGAGCAGCTCATCGGTGATCGTGTACCAGACCGCCCGGGTGCGCAGCACCTGTTCCGGCAGGTCGAGCGCGACGTGGTCGAGTACCTCTCCGGTCGGCAGACGACGCAGGTAGCCGACCACCTGTGAGGTCACCGCGACCTCGCCGAGGCACACCGTCACACCCCCATGCCGCTCCGTGCGGAGCGTTTCCAGCACCGCGATGTCGACGACCTCGCGGGCGGAGGTGTTCCATTCCGGGTCCTCTGCGTGCACGAGTGCGATCCCGGCCTCGAGGTCGAGCTCGTCGACCACGTACGACGAGCCCTGATGCAGGTACACCGCGCCCTGGTGCACCGTGCTGCACGCGGACCCGGGATCGACCGTTCCCAGCAGCCGTGAGGTGTCCGCCTCCACGACGGCGACCTGGTCGCCGCCCGAGCCGCGGATGTCGACGTCGTGCTGCGGCCGGTCACGCGACGTCCAGTACCAACCGCTGGGCCTTCGCCGCAACATCTTGTCCGCGACCAGCGCGTCCAGCACCTCGCGAGCCGCGGACCCTCCGAAGTCATCGAGTTCGGCGGCGGTCAGCGGCAGCTCCGCCGCGGCACATGCCAGCTGCGGTGCCAGCACATAGGGATTGGCCGGATCGAGCACCGCCGCCTCCACCGGGCGGTCCAGCAGTGCCTGCGGATGGTGCACCAGGTAGGTGTCGAGCGGGTCGTCACGCGCGACGAACACCACCAGCGCGCCCGCACCGGCGCGGCCCGCCCGGCCGGACTGCTGCCAGAACGAGGCCAGCGTGCCCGGATAGCCGGCGAGCACAACCGCGTCGAGGCCGGCGATGTCGACACCGAGCTCCAGCGCGTTCGTGGTGGCCACGCCCAGCAACTTCCCGGTCAGCAGGGCCTTCTCCAGCGCCCGCCGCTCCTCGGGCAGGAACCCTGCGCGGTAGGCGGCCACCGCATCACCGAGCTCCGGGTCCACCTCGCGGAGAATGCGTTTCGCGCCGAGCGCCGTCAGCTCGGCACCCCGCCGGGAACGTACGAACGCCAGGCTGCGTGCGCCCTCGATGACCAGCTCGGCGAGGATTCGCGCGGCCTCGGCCCCAGCGGAGCGCCGCACCGGGGCGCCGTTCTCGCCGGCGAGCTCCTCCAGCAACGGCGGCTCCCACAGCGCCACGGTGCGGGCACCTCGCGGCGAGGCGTCCGCCGCGACGGCTGTGCATTCCCGGCCCGTCAGGCGTGAGGCGAACCAGGCCGGCTCGGCGGTCGTGGCCGAGGCCAGCACGAAGACCGGGTCCGCGCCGTAGTGCCTGGCGACCCTGCGCAACCGGCGCAGCAGCAAAGCGACGTGCGAACCGAACACGCCGCGGTAGCTGTGGCACTCGTCGACGACGACGTAGCTGAGCCTGCGGAAGAACCGTGCCCAGCGGGCGTGTGCCGACAGCACACCCCGGTGCAGCATGTCGGGATTGGTGAACACCCAGCGCGCATGGTCACGTACCCAGTCGCGCTCGTGCAGTGGTGTGTCGCCGTCGTAGGAGGCCGCCCGCACCCCGTCGAGATCCACAGCGGACACCGCGCGCAACTGGTCAGCGCCGAGCGCCTTGGTGGGCGCCAGGTACAAGGCGGTGGCCTTCGGATCGGTCGTCAACCGGGACAGTACCGGCAGCTGATACACCAGCGACTTGCCCGATGCGGTGCCGGTGGCGACCACGACGTCGCGGCCGGACCACGCCAGCTCTGCGGCCTCGGCCTGATGTGTCCACGGACGTGCGATGCCGCCGGCCCGCAACGCCGCGACGACCGGCTCGGGCGCCCACTTCGGCCACGGCGCGAAGCGGGCATGGCGAGCGGGTAGGTCCGCCACGTGCGTGACCGGGTTCCGTTCCTCCGGGATCCCCGCGATCGCCCGCTGCAACAGGCGTCTCGCTCCCTGGAGATCTGGCGAATCGCTCATCCGTTCGAGCATGACACACCCGATACCGGACCTGGTTCGGCGGTACGGTGAGCGGATTCACACGGATACGCACCGTATGCGACTCAGGACGCCTTGCCGGTGCCTCGGCTACTACCAATAGACTCCGGCCAAACCACACCTTTAGTGGTGTAGATCCCATGTCAGCGTCGACACACAGTGGGTAGCCTCTCGCCGGCGCTGGCACCAGGCGAAGTCTCCAGGAGGACGAATGTCCCGGCAATTCCTCGCGGAGGGCGGTCCCACGCTCTCCGGAGGTGACTACGGCATCGTGGCCGTGGTCGCCGTGGTCGCCCTTGCTGCGCTCGTCATTGGCTACTTCCTGCTGAGGGAGGTCCTGGCCGCGGGCCAGGGCACCCAGAAGATGCAGGAGATCGCCAAGGCGGTGCAGGAAGGCGCGGCTGCCTACCTCAAGCGGCAGCGGAACACGCTCGCGGTCTTCGGCGTGATCGTGTTCCTGCTGTTGTTCGCGCTGCCAGCCGAGAACTGGAACGAACGGATAGGACGCTCGCTGTTCTTCCTCCTCGGCGCGGTGTTCTCGTTCTCGATCGGCTACCTCGGGATGTGGCTGGCGACGAGGGCGAACGTCCGCGTGGCAGCTGCGGCACGGGAGTCGGGCGGCCGGGAGAAGGCCATGCGGATCGCGTTCCGCACCGGTGGCGTCGTCGGCATGTTCACGGTCGGGCTCGGCCTGTTCGGCGCCTCCGTCGTGGTTCTGGTCTACGCGGGCCAGGCACCGAAGGTGCTGGAAGGCTTCGGTTTCGGCGCCGCGCTGATCGCGATGTTCATGCGTGTCGGTGGCGGCATCTTCACGAAGGCCGCCGATGTCGGTGCCGACCTGGTCGGCAAGGTCGAGCAGAACATTCCCGAGGACGATCCCCGCAACGCGGCCACGATCGCCGACAACGTCGGCGACAACGTCGGTGACTGCGCAGGCATGGCGGCCGACCTGTTCGAGTCCTACGCGGTGATGCTGGTCGCCGCGCTCATCCTCGGCAGCGCGGCTTTCGGGGCGGCAGGCTACGGCCTCGTGTTCCCGCTGATCATCCCGGCGATCGGTGTCATCACCGCCGTGATCGGCATCTACATCACCAGGGCAAGGGCCGGTGAGAGCGGGCTGACCACGATCAACCGCTCCTTCTACATCTCCGCGGCGATCTCGGCGGTACTGTCCGCCGTCGCCGCGTTCGTGTTCCTGCCCAGCTCGTTCGCCGAAGGCAGCGGCAGCCCGGCTCTCATCGCGACCGTGTCGGTGATCATCGGTATCGCGCTCGCCGGCGTGATCCTGTGGCTGACCGGCTACTACACCGGCACCGAGCACGGCCCGGTCAAGGACGTCGGCAAGACGTCCGAGACGGGTGCCGCGACGGTCATCCTGTCCGGCATCTCGGTCGGTTTCGAGTCGGCGGTGTTCACGGCGCTGACGATCGGCGCCGCGGTGTTCGGCGCCTACCTGCTCGGCGGCGCTTTGGCGCTCTTCGCGGTGGCAATGGCCGGTACCGGCCTGCTCACCACGGTCGGCGTCATCGTCGCGATGGACACCTTCGGGCCGGTATCGGACAACGCGCAGGGCATCGCCGAAATGTCCGGTGACCTCGAGGAAGGCGAGGGCGTGCAGATCCTCACCGAGCTCGACGCCGTCGGCAACACCACCAAGGCGATCACCAAGGGCATCGCGATCTCGACCGCGGTGCTCGCCGCGACGGCGCTGTTCGGTTCCTACTCCGAGGCCATCGCGACCGCTGTGCGCGGGATGGGTACGGCGGTGGGCACCATTCCGAACTCGTTCATCGACAGCATCATCGTGCCGAACACGCTCGTCGGCGTGGTGATCGGTGCGGCGGTCGTGTTCCTGTTCTCCGGGCTGGCCGTCAACGCGGTGTCGCGTGCCGCGGGCGCCGTGGTCTACGAGGTGCGGCGGCAGTTCCGCGACATCCCGGGAATCATGGAGGGCACCACCCGCCCCGAGTACGGCAGGGTGGTCGACATCGTGACCCGCGACTCGCTGCGCGAGCTCGCCACACCGGGTCTGCTCGCGGTGTTCGCGCCGATCGCGGTGGGCTTCGGCCTCGGCACCGGCGCGCTGGCGGGGTACCTCGGCGGCGCGATCGCGACCGGCACGCTGATGGCGGTGTTCCTCGCCAACTCCGGTGGTGCCTGGGACAACGCCAAGAAGCTGGTCGAGGACGGCCACCACGGCGGGAAGAACTCGGATGCGCACGCGGCGACGGTCATCGGCGACACGGTCGGCGATCCGTTCAAGGACACCGCGGGCCCGGCGATCAACCCCCTGCTCAAGGTGATGAACCTGGTGTCCCTGCTGATCGCGCCCGCGGTCGTGCAGTTCACCGTCGGCCCGGACGCCTCGGTCGGTATCCGGATCGCCATCGCGCTCATCGCGGTGCTGATCATCGTGGCAGCGATCGTGGTGTCGAAGCGCCGCGGCACGGCCATCGCGGAGACACCCGCCCAGCAGGTGACCAAGGCGTAGGTTTTTCACAACCGGCCATGCCGGGGCTGTGTGCCCGCGACTCGCGGAGAAGACCGCCCTGGCCAGCCCGTCTACCGGTCCCGGAGCGCACCACGCGCTCCGGGACCGCCTCGTGTCTGGACCAGTCGATGATCATCCGCAGCGTTGCGGTCGCTTGCGGGCCGCGCGGCGACCGGTACCTTCGAGGTGCTGTTCTCTAAGGGCACTCTGCGTCAGGAGGTGTGGGCGTGCGGCCGCGGATGACCGTTCTCGCCGCAGTTGTGACGGCCTTCGGGCTGGGACTGGCGGGATGTGGTCAGCAGTCGAGAGCCCCGCAGAGCGCCGAGCAGACACCACAGCCACCTGGCCCAGCGGTGTCGGAGCAGCAGCTCCAGCGCACGGACGCCATCGCCGCCTGGGCGAGCGGGTACTGCGGTGCCGTCTCCGAGCTGGTGCGCTCCTTCTCCACCATGCCCAGCATCGACCCCAGCACGCCGCAGCGGGCCACGCGCACGTCGAGTGAGCTGCTGGGGGTCATGATCGGCGGGATCGACCGCACGCTCGACGAGCTCGACCGGCTCGGCCGCGCACCGATGGCCGACGCGGAGGATCTGAAGGCGAGGGCGGTGGCGACCTACACCGACATTCGTGACCGGGCTATCGGTGCCAAGGAGCTGCTGGACACGGCGACCACCCCGGAGGCGAGCACCGCTGCCATCGGTTCGGTGCGCGCACCGCTGGAAGACCTCGGCAGGCTCAACCTGCTCGACGGATTCGACGCCCAGCCGGAACTGCAGGAGGCGAGCCTGCGGGCGCCGGAGTGCCGGCAGCTCACCGACAGCGGCGGGACGCCGCGCTTCGACGGCGGCCCGCCCTAACCGGCACCGAACCGGCAGCGTTCAGAGCTGGTCCTGCGCGAGTCCCCCGCTCAGACCCGCGAGTCCCCCGCTCAGACCCGCGAGTCCCCCGCCCAGGCCCGCGAGTTCCCCGCCCAGGCGCGCGAGTTGCCCGCCAGGGCCCTCGAAATCCCCGGCGCCGCTCAGGTACGCGGCCAGCAGGTGGGTCTGCTGGCCGTAGCCGATGCCCTTGCGCACGGTGACCTGGCCGCTCTCGTCGACCTCGCACGGGTTGTTCATCGTGCAGTGCTGCCCGCTCTCGTTGCCGGTGTTGTTCACGCCGACGACCTTCCCGGTGGTCACGTCGATGATGGGCGAGCCCGACGTGCCACCGATGGTCTGGCACTCGGGTGTGTACCGGATCGAGTCCTGCCACACGTAGCTGCCTTCGTGCAGCTCAGCAGCGAAACCGTCGATCGAGCATCGGTAGGTCCACTTCCAGTAGCCAGAGGCCACGGCGATGCTGGTGCCCGCGCGTGGCCGATCCACCGCGAGCTCCAGCGCCGTGACGCCGTACGCCCGTTCGATGTCGGTGTAGCGCGCGCTGAGCTGGTACAACGCGGCATCCGTTCCGGTCATCGTGGCGTAGACCAGCCTGCTCGCCCGCACTGTGCCGAGCTCCCGTCCGTCGCCGCCGAGCACCGTGAACGTGCGCTGTGTGGGCTCGTCGACGATTACCTCTCCCGGCTCGGGGAAGCCTTCCTCGAGACAGTGCCCGTTGGTCAGTACGAGTGCCGGGGCGCTCGCCGGCAGGCCGGCGAGGGTGACCAGCGAGCCGGAACAGTTCGATAGTGCGACGGTGCCGCTCAGGTCCACGGTCGTGGCGTGCGCCGGCGGTGCGCCGATGGCCATCACCACCAGCAGCGCGACGAGCAGAACACGGAACGGACGCCAGTACATCGAAACGGTCCTTTCCACAGCAATAGTTCATACGGAGCGTATCCAGATGACTACGGAGGGACGGAACGGTGTGAGGTCCGTGTCACGTGTGGGGTGTGGGATGGAAACATCGTCCGAGGACACGGCGATGCGCTTGACACACGAATTGCGGCGTGTTGAGCCACCTGAGCGGACGCCGGTGCCCTACAGCGTGCACACTGGCGGGTCGAACAGGTGAGTCAATGAGCGGAGAGCGGGACAGCGTGGCTGGATCGACACGGACCAAGAAGAACGGCGCGGCGAGCGGCGGCAGGCGGCGGCTGGTTATCGTCGAATCGCCCACCAAGGCTCGCAAGATTGCGCCGTATCTTGGCCGTGACTACGTCGTCGAGTCCTCCCGTGGGCACATTCGCGACCTGCCCCGGGGCGCCGCCGACGTACCGGCCAAGTACAAGGGCCAGCCGTGGGCCCGCCTCGGGGTGGACGTCGACAACGACTTCGAGCCGCTCTACGTCGTCTCACCCGACAAGAAGGCCACGGTCACCGAGCTGAAGAGCCTGCTCAAGGACGTCGACGAGCTCTACCTCGCCACCGACCCCGACCGCGAGGGCGAGGCCATCGCCTGGCACCTGCTGGAGGCGCTCAAGCCGAAGGTGCCGGTGCGCCGGATGGTGTTCCACGAGGTGACCGAGCAGGCGATCCGTTCCGCCGCCGAGAGCACCCGGGAGCTGGACTCCGACCTGGTCGACGCGCAGGAGACGCGGCGCATCCTCGACCGGCTCTACGGCTACGAGGTCTCCCCGGTTCTGTGGAAGAAGGTCATGCCGAAGCTGTCGGCTGGCCGTGTGCAGTCGGTGGCGACCCGGATCATCGTGGAACGCGAGCGGGAGCGGATGCGCTTCACCTCGGCGTCCTACTGGGACATCGCGGCCACCATGGACGCCGGTGCCGAGGCTTCGCCCCGCACCTTCCCCGCCCGGCTGACCGCGGTGGACGGCGCCCGGCTCGCGACCGGTCGTGACTTCGGCTCTGACGGGCAGCTCAAGGCGTCCGCCCGCGATGTCAGGACGCTGGACGAGGCCGAGGCGACGCGGCTGGCGCAGTCGCTGCAGAACCGCGACTTCCGCGTCACCAGCGTCGAGGAGAAGCCCTACACGCGGCGCCCTTACGCGCCGTTCATGACCTCCACCCTGCAGCAGGAGGCGGGCCGCAAGCTGCGGTTCTCGTCAGAGCGCACGATGCGGATCGCGCAGCGGCTCTACGAGAACGGCTACATCACCTACATGCGTACCGACTCCACGACACTGTCGGAGACGGCGCTGACCGCGGCCCGCAACCAGGCCACCAGCCTCTACGGCGCCGAGTACGTCGCGCCGAGCCCGCGCCAGTACACCCGCAAGGTGAAGAACGCGCAGGAGGCACACGAGGCGATCCGGCCCGCCGGCGAGGTGTTCCGGACACCGGGCCAGGTCGCGGGTGAGCTGGAGACCGACGAGTTCCGGCTCTACGAGCTGATCTGGCAGCGGACCATCGCTTCGCAGATGGCCGACGCCAAGGGCACCACCATGTCGGTGCGGATCACCGGCACGGCGGCCGGCGGGGGAGAGGAATGCGTGTTCTCGGCATCCGGCCGCACGATCACCTTCGCCGGGTTCCTCAAGGCCTACGTCGAGGCGGTGGACACGGAAGCGGGCGGGGAGGCCGACGACAAGCAGAGCAGGCTCCCACAGCTGACCAGGGACCAGGCGCTGACGGCGACCGAGCTGTCGCCGGACGGACACTCCACCTCGCCGCCGCCGCGCTACAGCGAGCCGAGCCTGGTGAGCAAGCTCGAGGAGCTGGGCATCGGCAGGCCGTCGACCTATGCCTCGATCATCAAGACCATCCAGGACCGCGGCTACGTGTGGAAGAAGGGTTCCGCGCTGGTGCCCTCCTGGGTCGCGTTCTCGGTCGTCGGGCTGCTGGAACAGCACTTCGAGCGGCTGGTGGACTACGACTTCACCGCCGCGATGGAGGATGAGCTCGACAAGATCGCCGCCGGCGACGAGCAGCGCACCAGGTGGCTGTCGCGGTTCTACTTCGGCGGCGAGATGGGCGTCGACGGCTCGATCGGGCGCCTCGGCGGGCTGAAGAAGCTCGTGGGCTCCGGTGTCGAGGACATCGACGCGCGTGAGATCAACTCGATCCCGCTGTTCACCGACCGCGAGGACCACCCGATCGTCGTACGTGTCGGCCGCTACGGCCCCTACCTCGAGCGGGGGGCCGACGGCGAGTCGCAGCGGGCGAACCTGCCGGAGGACCTGCCGCCGGACGAGCTGACACTGGAGATCGCCGAGAAGCTCTTCGCGACGCCGCAGGAAGGGCGGGTGCTCGGCCCCGACCCGGTCAGCGGCAACGAGATCGTCGCCAAGGAGGGGCGCTTCGGGCCGTACGTCACGGAGGTGCTCCCGGAGCCGGAGGAGCCAGCCGACGGTAAGAAGGCCACCAAAGCGAAGAAGGCCAAGCCGCGCACCGCATCGCTGTTCAAGTCGATGTCCATTGCGGACATCACGCTCGACGACGCACTGAAGCTGCTGTCGCTGCCACGGGTGGTCGGCAACGACCCGGCTGGCGGCGAGGAGATCACCGCGCAGAACGGCCGCTACGGCCCGTACCTGAAGAAGGGCACCGACTCGCGGTCGCTTGCCTCGGAGGAGCAGATCTTCGACATCACCCTCGACGAGGCGCTGAAGATCTATGCCGAGCCGAAGCGCCGGGGGCGGCAGGCCGCCGCGAAGCCGCCGCTCAAGGAGCTGGGCCCGGATCCCGTTTCGGGCAAGCCGATGATCGTCAAGGACGGCCGGTTCGGGCCGTATGTCACTGACGGTGAGTACAATGCGTCGCTGCGCAAGTCGGACAGCGTCGAGGAGCTCACCGACGAACGGGCTGCCGAACTGCTGGCCGAGAAGCGGGCGAAGGGGCCTGCGCCTAAGAAGAAGGCGCCGGCTCGGAAGAAGGCGACCACGGCGGCGAAGGCCAAGTCGTGACGGTGGGTCACCGCTAGAGCGCCCCCGTTGGTGGATGCGCTGCGTGACCGGATCGATACCCTGGACAACAGGATTGAGAACCGGTGAAGGAGGACGCGTGGCCAACGGGGACGGTACCCAGGCGCCCGAACCGTCGCAGACCTTCGGTGATCCGCTTTCCGGACTCGTGACCAGCGGTCAACCGGATTTCCCCAGCGCGCCCGAGAGGTACGACTTCGGTGCCGTAGAGATCGCGAAGCCGGTCGAGGCGGACCCCGACATGGTGCGGGGGATGGTCGACGCCGCGCTGGGCGGCGACGAGCGGCAACCCGACGCGCCGGCGCAGGCCGATCCCAGCGCGGAGCCAGCCGTCCCGGCCGCACGGGAACCGGAGCCGGACGGGGCGGAGGTACCGGCGCAGCGCGGTTGGACCGCTCCTGCGCGGCTGCTGCCGCAGATGCTCAGGCGCCGGAGCACACCGCGTGAGCCACAGCCAGAGCAGCAGCTCCTGCGCAAGCCGACCAGGGGTTCGGCCGGCGTGATCGTCGCACTGGTGCTGATGGCGGTGTTCGGGATTGTCGCCATTCAATTCGTCACGAGTTTCATCGAAAGCATTACCGGCCTATTCGACTGAGTTTGATCAGCAATTCGTGCTCAGCTCATAACAGTGGGTGTTTTCGCCGGTGCCTCAGCGCACGCACAGTGATGCGGGCTACCCTGGCCTGACATCACTGCCGGGTGTTATGGGGTGGGGTACATCAGCGAGGCAGCCCAGGGGACCGCCGGAGCCGACGCCACGGCATCGGCGCGAAGAGAGGCGTCCACGGTCAACAGAGCGCGCCGGGTCCTTGCGATCCGGCCGTTTCGCAGGCTGTGGGGCGTCACCTATCTCTGTAGCGTCGCCGACTGGCTGTCGCTGCTCGCGCTGACGGGCCTGGTCACCAAGTTCACCGACAACTACATGGCCCAGAACTTCGCGTTCGTGGGTGTCGTGCTGACCAACCTGCTGCCCGGCCTGCTGTTCGCGCCGCTCGGCGGGCTGCTCGCCGACCGGTTCGACCGCCGCAAGGTGATGATCGTCGCCGACCTGCTGCGGTTCGGTCTGCTGCTTTCGATCGTGATCGTCGGCTCGCCGATCTGGCTGTTCATCGCCAACTTCCTGGTCGGCTCCGCCGCGATGATGTGGATCCCGTCCAAGGACGCCGCCGTGCCGAACCTGCTGCGCAGGCCGGACCAGGTGGAGACGGCCAACCAGCTCGGCATGGTGATGACCTACGGCCTTGCGGTGGTGACGGGCGCGGGCCTGTACTCGATCCTCACGGGTATCCAGACGGCGTTCAGCCTGCCTCCGGACGTGCTGGGCAGGTGGGGTATCGCCAACGCTGTCGTGATCATCAACAGCCTGCTCTACCTTGCCAGCGCCATCCTGGTGGCGACCCGGATCCCGGAGCTGTCGCTGCGCAACGTGCACCCGGTGCCCGCGGCAGGCGCGGTGCCGAAGACCGCGGCGGACGAGGAGCCGGGCGGCCTCCGGGCGATGTTCCGAGATGGCCTGCGTTTCATCCGCACAACGCCACTCGTGCGGGGCCTGCTGATCGGCATGATGGGGGCGTTCGCCGCCGGCGGTGCTGTGGTCGGTGCCGCCAAGCCGTACTCGTCGAGTCTCGGCGGTGGTGACTCGTCGTTCGGTCTGCTGTTCGTCGCGGTGTTCGTCGGGGCCGCCGTTGGGCTGGCGATGGTGCCGAAGCTCGCGCGGCGCCTGCCGCACGACCGGTTGTTCGGCATCGGGATCGTGCTAGCGGGGCTCGCGCTGATCATCGTGGCCCTCTCACCGCACCTTTCGGTGTCGCTGGTGGCCGTGGCTGTGGTGGGTGCCTGCGCAGGCGCGGCGTTCCTCACCGGCGTGACGATCATCGGCTCGCAGGTCGACGATTCCATCCGCGGCCGCATCAACGCTATCTACCAGTCGTTGATGAAGATCATCATCTTTGGGTCGACCACGGCGGTTTCGGCGCTCATCGGTGTCGTGCAGCCGCGGCACATAACGGTGTTCGGCAACGTGCTCACCATCGACGGCACGCGGCCGGTGCTGCTGGGCGGTGGCCTGCTCGCGGCGCTCGTCGGGATCATCGCGTACCGGCAGATGGACTCTCGCCGTACCGAGCCGATACTCGCCGATCTGCGGAACGTGATCCGGCGCAAACCGCGTAGGGTGAACGGCCTGCTCATCGCGGTCGAGGGCACGACGGCGACCGACACGGCGACGCAGGCGACCAAGCTGGCCGGGTGGCTTTCCGGGGGCCCGCGCAAGGTCGTGCTCGCCGCGGACCCGGCACTCGACAACCAGCGCCTTGCCACCCTGGTCTCGGGTGCGTCGCTGTCCGGTGCGCGTGCGCAGGCACTGGCCGCCGCGGCCGTCCGGGCCGACATCGTCGAGCGCGACGTGCAGCCGGCGCTCGACTCGGGTGCCATCGTGGTGATGGAGCGGTTCGTCGACTCCCCGCTGGCGCACCTGTCCGCGGTGGCCGGGCTGGATGCCGCAGAGCTCGAAGGCCTCGCCGACTGGGCAACCGGCCGGCTGAGGCCCGACATCACGGTGCTGCTCGACGCGGATCCCGGGGCGGATGCCGAGGCGGCCGACTCGGCGCAGCACCATTGGCGTGTGCAGCAACTGCTCACCGAGATGGCGTCCGCCGATCCGGACCGCTACGTGGTCGTGGAGGCCGATGGCACCGAGGACGACGTCGCCGAGCGCGTACGTACGGCCGTGCAGGCCACGCTCGTGGGGCAGGCATCCGGGCTCGCGCCTGCGGTGGTGGAGGCGTCGTCGTGACCGGAGCTGTGTGGTCGCAGCTGGTCGGCCAGGAACCGGCCATCGAGGTGCTGTCCGTGGCAGCAGCGTCGGCGGCAGCGCTGGTGTCCGGGGAGTCCACCGATGCGGGAGCGATGACGCATGCGTGGTTGTTCACCGGCCCGCCCGGTTCGGGCCGATCGGTGGCCGCACGCACCTTCGCCGCCGCGCTGGAATGCAACCTCGGCCTCGGCTGCGGTGAATGCACCGGCTGCCGGACCACGCTGGCTGGGACGCACGCCGATGTCCGGCTCGTGGTGCCGGAAGGGCTGTCGATCTCGGTCGCCGAGATGCGGGCCCTCGTCCAGGCCGCCGCGCGCAGGCCCACGACCGGCCGCTGGCAGGTCGTGATCATCGAAGACGCCGACCGGCTCACCGAGGGCGCCGCCAACGCTCTGCTCAAGGCGGTGGAGGAGCCGCCAGAGCGCACGGTCTTCCTGCTCTGCGCGCCGTCGGACCACCCCGAGGACGTCTCCGTCACGATCCGCTCGCGCTGCCGGCGCATCACGCTGCGCACACCGCCGGCCGAAGCGATTGCCCAGGTGCTCGTCGAGCGGGACGGCGTTGAAGAGCAGATGGCGCAGTGGGCCGCGTCGGTATGCGGCGGGCACGTCGGCAGGGCGCGCAGGCTGGCCACCGATGAAAGCGCGCGCAGGCGCCGCGACGCGGTACTGCGCATTCCGCTGGGGCTTCGCAGGCCCGCGGACGTGTTCGCCTGCGCCGACGAGCTGATCAAGGCAGCCGAGGACGACGCGACCGAGGAGAGCAAGGCGCGTGACGAGGTCGAGCAGGACGCGCTGCGCACGGCCATGGGATCCGGCGGCACGGGCAAGGGCGTCGCAGCGGCGAAGCGGGCCGCCGATGCCGCGGTGCGGCAGCTGGAGAAGAGGCAGAAGTCGCGTGCGACGCGCACCCAACGGGACACCCTCGACCTGGCACTGGTCGACCTCGCCGGTTTCTACCGCGATGTGCTCGTGACCGCGAGCAGCGCAGGCGCGGCGCTCAACCACCCCGACCACGCCGAGCACAGTGCCGCCGCCGCGGCGCAGTGGACCCCGGCGTCGGCACTGCGCCGTCTCGAAGCCGTGCTGGCCTGCCGCGAGGCGATCGACTTGAACGTCAAGCCGCGTATTGCCGTGGAGGCCATGGTCATCACCCTGCGCGAGGGCTGACCCGACGTGGCCCCTACCCGTCGTCGCGTGGGCGCGGCGAGGGCTTGACGGGTGCCGGGGCGGGCGTGCGGCGGTTCGGCAACCCAGCCACCAGGACCACTCCGAGCAGCAGCAGTGCCGTACCCGTCCAGAACATCGGCACCGTCGAGTACGCCGCGTTCGTGTACGCCAGCTGCTCCGGCACGCCGGGCTGCTGCTCGCCGCCACCGGGCGGCGGAGCCTGCGTCACCGGCGGGGTGGTGACGCCGCATTCGACCCCGCCCTCGGGCGCGAAGGCCCGCGCCACCTGCTCGCCGAGCGACAGCTGTGCCAGCGATGTGGGCAGGGCGTCGGCGAGCCCGGCAGGCAGGGAGTCCTTGAGCGCCTTCGTCGGCAGGATCTGCAGGTCGAGCAGCCGTGCGGCGGCGCCGAGCTGGTAGCCCCGGAACGGTTCGGTCTGCTCGCTGCCGCGCTGCTCGAGCCCGGCAATGCTCAGCCGGAGCACACCGAGGTCGAGCACCAAACCACTCGCGGCGTCGGTGAGCGGCTTGGTGAGCCCGCCGACGAGCTCGGCTACGCCGCCGATCACCGGCAGGTCCGCGATGTCCTCGAAGCCGGGCACATCCGCGAGCCCGGGCAGCGGGATGCCGATCGGGATGTCCTTGGTGGGGTTGGCGGCGTCCAGCTCGAACAGGGTCTCGCCGGCCCGCTCCACCGACAGCACCGGCGCGGTGTAGGAGACGGTCGATGTCGCCTCGTCCCCGGTGGAGGTCACTCGCAGCGTCGGCTGGCTCACGACCTTGATGGTCAGACCGAGCGGGGTTCCCTTGAGCAGGTTGATGTCCGCGGCCTGCAGTGTCGAGGTGGACTCGACGGCTTTGCGCTCGGTGCCGGGTATGTCGATGAGCCGGACCACCGATCGGGTCGACATCGTGTTCGGCATGCTCAGCACCGCGCCCGTGCCGTCAGCGTTGGGCTTGCCCGTGCCGGAGCCGGAGAGCAGGCCCCCGAGATCGGCGAGCGGGCCGGGCAGGGATTGCAGTGCCTGCCGCAGCGGTTCGGTGGCTTCGGTCAGCTGGGACACGTCCGGCATCGTGGGGATGACGTTGAGCAGCGAAACGCTGGCCACCGATGTGCTGGCGTCGGCGATCGTGCCTACGCACGGCCCCTCGGTCTCGCTCCAGCGCGCGTGCACGCTGCCGTTCAGCAGACCGACGTTCAGCAGGGGGTTCTCCGGCGCGGTGAAGCCACTGCTGGTCGGTTCGGTGTTGTCCGGCAGAGCCGTCTGCACGATGGTGCCCGGTGCCTGCGGCGCGTTGCCCGCCACCGCGAGCCCGAGCGGTGCGGCCTGCGCGATCGAACGTTCGTGGGTCAGGTACGACTCGGAGTTGGCCTGCGCGCTGGAGATGCCGAAGCCGCCCTCCAGCACCGACTGCCGTGGCAGCTCGTCGGCCATTCCCGGTAGCACGGCGCTCGTCGGCACGGCCTGCGGCAGCAGGCGCAGCATCGCCAGCGCGGTACCGACCTCGCCCACGGCCTTGCCTTTCGGCGCCGGATTGGGCGGTGAGGTGATCGGTGCCTGCCCGGGGTCCCGCGGTTCGGGCGCCGGTGTGGCCGGGAGCGTCTGCCCGACGGCGGGGGTGGCTGAGAGGACGAGCACCGCGGCGATGACTGGAGGTACCAGCGCGCGGGGCAGGCGTCGACGCATGTAGGGGTCCCTCCAGAGCACCAGCGGACCCGGGGTCGAGTGACGCCGGCGTCCTAGGGCGTCTAACGATGGCAGGGTGGCGAAGTGACGTGATCCGGGGTGTCTATACTGTTTCAAGACCAACGCGGTCCGCGCCGCCTTAGCTCAGTCGGCCAGAGCGGCTCACTCGTAATGAGCAGGTCAGGGGTTCGATTCCCCTAGGCGGCTCCGCAGTCAGGGCCTCTCTTCGGAGGGGCCCTGACTTTTTCGTAGGGCGACTTCTGGGGCAAGCCGTCGTACTCTCGCCCCATGGCCCGCTCGTCGAGACCACGCGGGGAATCGAGAAGGACACGACCCACCCATCTCAAGCGGGTGTGAGACCCAACCCCAGTGGAGGCAGCAGATGGCCGAGCTCCCACCACCCTCAGAGGGAATCGTGCTGGTCCACTTCATCGTCTCGCGCGATGTCGAGCGCTCTCGGCGCTTCTACACCGAAGTGCTCGGAGGCAGAGTGGCCTTCGCCGGCCCAGGAGGGCTGACCTATGTCGCACTGTCCAACAGTTGGATCGTCATCAACGTCGGCGGAGGCCCGACCGACGACAAGCCGGGGGTCACCCTGGAGGCGCCTGATGATCCCAATCGGGTCAGCAGCTTCCTCAACATTCGCGTCAAAGATATCGAGGCTGTGTACGCCGAATGGAGCGCGCGGGGTGCTCAATTTCTGACGCCGCCGAAGCAGCACCAGTACGAGATCCGCTGCTATATCCGCGATCCCGATGGTCATCTGATCGAAGTGGGGCAGACCACGGACCCCGAGGGGGACTGGGTGCCCCCTCACTGGCCATCAGGTTCGTCCGTCGAGTAGCCCGAGTGGCATTGATCCTCACTCCTGACGCGAAGTCCGGGGATCCCTTGAGGGTAGGTCGGAGGCGCCCTGACTCCTTTCCCGCCGCGTCTAGGGTGTTGCCCATGCCGATGTTCGCTTTCGAGGGCGTGAGCCCCACCGTGCACCCCGACGCCTGGATCGCCCCCACCGCGACGCTGATCGGCGACGTCATCGTCGAGAAGGACGCCTCCGTCTGGTACGGCGCCGTCATCAGGGCCGATTTCGGCAGGATCATTATCCGCGAGGGTGCCAACATCCAGGACAACTCGGTGCTGCACGTCAATGACGGCGTGTGCGAGGTCGGCAGGAACGCCACCGTCGGCCATTCGTGCATCGTGCACGACTGCACCGTCGGCGAGCAGGCGCTGATCGGTAACGGCGCGACGGTGCTCGACAAGGCGACGATCGGTGAGCGCACGCTCGTCGCGGCCGGCGCCACCGTCACGCCCGGCACCGAGGTGCCAGCGGAGGTCGTCGCGCTGGGCAGCCCCGCCAAGAAGTTCGTGCCGCTGACCGACACCGCCCGCATCTGGATCGAGCACAACGCCGCGATCTACCAGGAGCTCGCCCGCCGTCACGCCGAGGGCATCGAGCCGTTGTAAACGGTTTTGACCTTCCAGTGACTGGAAGCCATAGCGTCCGGCGGCGTGTCAGCGAAGGCGAAGAAGCAGACTTTCAGGCGACCGTGCAGCTCGCGGGCGGTGACGCTCCGGTCGTCGACCTCGGCCATCACGCGTCCCCTCGCATCGTGTCCAGTGTCATTCCGGCAATGGTATGTGCCACTTCGCATGGGTCTGCCTGGCCGATTTTGGATTGAGATTGGCGTGTTGAGACTTGGTAGACGAGTTCGTCGGTCACGCCTACTACGACTTGGCAATAACCGCCAGCGCGGTCGTCGATTCCTCCGTAGGCGATCGTCGGGTTGCCGTTGATGGGTGGCAGTTCTTCGAAGAAGGCGTTGTTGGCCCGGTTGGCGTAGAAGGGGGACAAGCCCTGTCGGACGGAGGTGACCCAGCCGAGTCCGAGTGTGGCGCCGCGCCCGTCGCGCCAGCTGCAGTCGAGCCCGGTTGTGCCATCGCTTGCTTCGCCTTGGAGTGGTTTGCCGAAGATTTCCCGCACTTGGTCGGCGGTGAGCATTGAGCAGGGATCGTTTTGGAAGGGTTGGGTGTTGTCGATGGGGTTTTCAACTTTGGGTGCGCCGTAGGCGGGCAGACCTGAGGTGGTTGTCGTGGTAGGCGCTGGTGTGGTGGGTGTGTTCGATGGGGTCGTGGTGATGTTGGTTTGTGGTGTTCCGGCTTGGGTGCTGGAGCAGCTGGCGATGGCTGCCGCGCTGATCAATACCAGCGGTGCGGCCCGATAGAGGCGCATCAGATGATCCCGCCTTCCTCGCCTGGGTTGTGCTTGCCGATTGTTGCCGCGGTGTTGTCTTCGTGTTCGGTGTAGGTGCCGAGGGCTTTGCGGCAGTGGTCTGCCTGTGCCTGGCAGTACGCGCGCATGGACTTCATCATGTCGACGTAGGCGTGGCCGGACTCGTTGGCCTTGGCTGCCATCGCGTTGCTTCCCGGATCGAGGCCAGGCCCGACGATGTTGGTTAACCTGTCCGACTTCCCCAGTGCGTCGTCGCATTTGTCTGCGATGAGTTGCCAGCGGTCGGCTATCCGGGTGAGTGTGGCTTCGTCGTAGGCGAAGCTGCCGAGCTGGTTGGTCGCCTGGCCGATTTGTTCGACCCAGCTGGCCGGGTTGGCCTTGTCCTTGTTTTGCGCGCTCTCGTCGACCCACACGGTTTTCGCTCCCCAACGTCCGCCTGGTGGCTTCGACGACTGATCGTAGACGGCTGGTTGCGGTTTGTGGCGGCTTTGCTTTCGGTCACTCACCGTATGCGTACCGGTCAAGGACTGACGAGCCTGCCGTCGGCACGCGTCGATTACCATCGAAGGCGCAGTAGCGACTGGCGCCATCGAGGTGGAGCACCACCGGGGAGCGACTGAGGAGCCGGCACCGCGCGCCTGGGTGTCGCCGAACACCGCACGCCAGGAGTTCATGACATGACGCACCAGCCAGCGATTCCCACGCTGTCCGCCGCCGACCCCGAGATCGCCGGGTTGATCGAGGCCGAAGCCGCACGGCAGCACGACAAGGTCAGGCTCATCGCCTCGGAGAACTACGTCTCGCAGGCGGTGCTGGAAGCCACCGGCACGGTGCTGACCAACAAGTACTCCGAGGGCTACGCCGGCAAGCGCTACTACGAGGGTCAGCAGCTCATCGACCCGGTCGAGACGCTGGCGATCGAGCGCGCGAAGACACTGTTCGGCGTCGAGCACGCCAACGTGCAGCCCTACTCCGGCTCGCCTGCCAACCTCGCGGTGTACCTGGCGTTCGCCAAGCCGGGCGACACGGTGCTCGGCATGGCGTTGCCGGACGGTGGCCACCTGACACACGGCTGGAGCGTGTCGGCGACCGGGAAGTGGTTCAACGCGGTCCGTTACGGCGTGCGCAAGGAGACCGGCCGGGTCGACCTCGACCAGGTGCGCGAGCTGGCGCTCGAGCACCGGCCGAAGCTGATCTTCGCTGGTGGCACAGCGATCCCGCGCACCATCGACTTCCCGGCTTTCGCCGAGATCGCCCGCGAGGCCGGTGCGGTGCTCGTCGCCGACATCGCGCACATCGCCGGGCTGATCGCCGGTGGTGCGCACCCCTCGCCCGTCGGCCACGCACCCGTTATCACCACCACGACGCACAAGACACTGCGCGGCCCGCGGGGCGCCATGATCCTCTCGGATGCCGACCACGCGAAGGCCGTCGACAAGGCGGTGTTCCCGGGCTTGCAGGGTGGTCCGCACAACCACACCACTGCGGCGATCGCGGTGGCACTCGGCGAGGCGGCCAAGCCGGAGTTCCGCGACTACGCACACAAGATCGTCGCCAACGCCAAGGCACTGGCGGAGGCCCTGATCGAGCGCGGCTTCGACCTGGTTTCCGGCGGTACGGACAACCACCTGCTGCTGGTGGACCTGACCAACAAGCACATCGGCGGCAAGCCCGCCGCGCAGGCACTGGACGCGGCCGGGATCGAGCTGAACTACAACACGGTGCCGTTCGACCCGCGCAAGCCGTTCGACCCGTCGGGCATCCGGCTCGGCACGGCGGCGATCACGACGCGCGGCCTCGAGCCGGAGCACCAGCCGCAGATCGCGGCGTGGATCGACCGCACCGTCTCCGCCGCGCTCGCCGAGGACACCGCCGCGCTGCAGGCCATCGCCGCCGAGGTCCGGGAACTGCTCAACGGCTTCCCGATCCCGGGCTACCTGGCCTGACCCGTCAACACAGAAGGGTCCCCAAGCCATGCGGCAAGGGGACCCTTTGTGATCCCCCAAGGCCACCTTGGTTGCGTTCAACGCAACTATGGTGGCCTTGGGTGCTTTGAAACTGCTCAGTGCTCGCCGTTGGCGGCTTCCTTCTCGCGGTGGTCGATCTCCCGCTCGTAGGAGCGCTTGATCTCCTCCTCGGCCTCGACGCGGCCGACCCACGCGGAGCCCTCCACGCTCTTGGCCGGCTCGAGGTCCTTGTACACCTGGAAGAAGTGCTCGATCTCGAGCTTGTGGAACTCGTTCAGGTGGTGGATGTCGCGCAGATGCTCCAGGCGCGGGTCGTACGCCGGGACCGCCAGGACCTTGTCGTCCGGGCCCTTCTCGTCGCGCATGCGGAACATGCCGATCGCCCGGCAGCGGATCAGGCAGCCGGGGAAGGTCGGTTCCTGGACGAGCACCAGCGCGTCCAGCGGGTCGCCGTCCTGACCGAGGGTGTCATCGATGAACCCGTAGTCGGCCGGATACTGCGTGGCCGTGAACAGGGTGCGGTCGAGCCTGATGCGCCCCGTCTTGTGGTCCACCTCGTACTTGTTGCGCTCCCCCTTGGGGATTTCGATCGTGACGTCGAACTCCACGCCGTCCTCGCTGCCTCGTCGCCTGTGCGCGCCGCGTCCGGGCGGCTCACATAGTCCATTTACCGTCTTCACTAGTGTGGACTACGAATCCGACGGGTGTCGCACGGATGCGTGCAAGTGTGATGTCTGCCCCGTCGGGAGACGAGGAGGGGTGCGTGCCGGGCAAGGGAGAGACGCCGGAGCCCGCGTGGCCGTCGGATGATCAGGATTCGGCACGGGGTGCTGGTACGGACGGCGTCACCGACGAGCTCCCTGTGCCCAACGCCACATCTCAGGATCAGCCCACCGTCTGGGTGCCCAAGCTGGTGCTCCCGCCCCCGCCACCGCGGCCGGCGCAGCAGCAACGACCGCTGCAGCCGCCGCGGCCGCCGGCTCCTGCCCAGGTCCCGCCTGCGGGCACACCCGCGGTGCCGATGCGGATCGAGCCGAACGGTGAGCAGCGTCCCGCCCCCGCGACGACCGGCGATACCGAGCCGCCACCGATCGCCGACACCGCGGAGGCCGACGCGGCGCCCAAGCGCAGGCGCGGCTTGGTGCTCAGCGGGCTGGCCGTTGTCCTCGTCATCGCGGTCGGTGTGGCTCTCGCCCTGCCGTACGTGTCGAACCGGTTGGGTCTGCCGTGGGCCCCGAACCTGCCCAAGGGTGATCCGCCCCAGCCGGTCGCGGCCACGCGCTCGCTGAGCGGCCCCTCCGACTCGGTGCCCCCACCGACCGGGGGCGGTGTCGAAGCCGCACTCGCCGGGCCGGCGAGCGACTCCGCGCTCGGCACGCTCACCGGTACCGTGATCGACCCCGTCGGCGGCACCACGCTGTGGGAGCGCAACGCGAGTCAGGCGATCACGCCTGCCTCCACAGTGAAGGTGCTGACGGCGGCGGCCGCCCTGCTCGCACTCGACCACGGCAGCCAGCTGTCCACCCGCGTGGTCGCTGGTGCCGAACCCGGCACCGTGGTGCTCGTCGCAGGCGGTGACGTGACGCTGTCGTCGCTGCCGGAAGGGCAGGAGTCCGTCTATCCCGGTGCCGCGCATCTCGACGACCTGGTCGCGCAGGTCAAGCAGGCCACCGGTGGCAACGTCACGCGGGTCCAGCTCGACCTGAGCGCCTACGCCGGGCCGCTGAGCGCGCAGGGCTGGGCGGCGGAGGATGCGCCGTCGACCTACGCGGCGCCGGTTACGCCAGCGATGCTCGACGGTGGCCGCAGCGTTGCCGACGACGACAAATCCCAGCGTCACGCCCAGCCGGCCACGGTGCTGGCTCAGGAGCTCGCCAGCCGGCTCGGCGCGCAGGTCGGCACACCGGTCACGACCACCGCGCCGCAGGGCGGACAGCTACTCGGCGAGGTGAAGTCCGCACCGCTCACCGAGCTCGTCGACCAGTTCCTGCTGCACTCCGACAACCTCCTGGCCGACGTAATCGCGCGGCAGGTCGCCATCGCCACCGGTGCGGAGCCGTCGTTCGCCGGTTCCGCGCAGGCCACGCTGGATGTGTTGCAGCGCAACGGTTTCGACATCAGTGGCGCGCACTTGTCCGACAACAGCGGTCTCTCGCTCGACGACAAGGTGCCCGCGAACCTGTTCGGTGACGTGCTGGCGGTGGCCGCCGCGCCGGACGGCAGGGGCGACGCGCGTACCGCGAAGCTGCGGCCGCTGCTGGGCGGGCTGCCGGTCGCGGGTGGCAGCGGCACACTTGCCGACCGCTACACCGAGGGCACCGCCGTCACGGGCCGCGGCTGGGTCCGCGCGAAGACCGGCACGATCCCGTCCGACGGCATCAACACACTCGCCGGCGTCGTCCTCGACAAGGACGGCCGCGTGCTCGTGTTCGCGGTCATGACCTCGGGCTCCGACACCGACGCAGGCCGGGCGGCGCTCGACACCATAACGGCCACGTTGCGTGGCTGTGGATGCCAGTGACAACAGGTAGCGTCGAATACGTGCAAGAGCAGACGCAGGCCAACGCCAACCCTCTGGTCGACTGGTCCGTAGCCGCGTCCACCGGAGCGTTCCTCGCCCGTGGCGGGCCGGTCGTGCCTCGTGCCGAGGCGGAACTCGCCGTCGCTGAACTGCGCGAGCTGACCGTCGACGCCGAGCGCCACGTCCGCGAGCTGACCAAGCTCGGTGCGGGCCTACCGCTGCTGCCCGGCGATGTCGTGGACCGGCCCGGTTGGGTGCGTGCGGCCGCGTCGGGGCTCGACGTGTTGACCAGCCGGGCTCTGCCGACTGTTCCCGCAGGCCCGCTGACGCCGCTCGTCGCGGGTGGCGCCGGTGTACAGACCGGGGTCGTCCTCGCCTTCCTCGGGGCGCGGGTACTCGGGCAGTACGACCCGTTCGGCGGTCTCGGGGGGAACGGCAGGTTGCTGCTGGTAGCGCCGAACGTCGTCACCGCGCAGCGGGCGATGGGTGTGTCCGGTCGCGATTTCCGTATGTGGGTGTGCCTGCACGAGTCAACGCACCGGCTCCAGTTCACGGCCGTCGGCTGGCTGCGGGACTACTTCGCCGACGAGGTGGGCAGGCTGATCGGTGGCCTCGCCGACGCCGACGGGCTCGGCACCGTCCTCGGCAGACTGCCGGAGAGCCTGCGCGACGCGCGGCGGATCAGGGCCGACGGTTCGCACGGCCTTGCCGAGCTGCTGCAGTCGCCGCAGCAACGTGCCGTGTTCGACCGGCTGCTGGCACTGTCGACGCTGCTGGAAGGGCACGCCGACTACGTGATGGACGCCGTGGGGCCCGATGTGGTGCCGAGCGTGGCCACCATCCGCCGCCGGTTCACCGCGCGGCGCAAGGGCGGCGGCCTGCTCGACCGCTTCCTCCGCAGCCTGCTCGGCGTTGACGCCAAGATCCGCCAGTACGCCCTTGGCGCGGCGTTCACCCGGCAGGTCGTCGACGAGGTGGGCATGGCCGGCTTCAACGCCGTCTGGACCTCGCCGAACACCCTGCCCAGCCGCGCCGAGATCAGGGATCCGCAGGCATGGGTGCGCCGGGTGCACTGACCGTCACCAGGCGGGCAGTTCGCGACTTTCTCACCGAGCGTGCCGGCCAGCTCGGCGACGGCGAGGTGTTCGTCGGCGTATCCGGCGGCGCCGACTCCCTCGCACTCACCGAGGCGACTGCGCATGTGGGGCAACGACTCGGGCTGCGGGTCACCGCACTCGTCGTGGACCACGGCCTGCAGCCTGGTTCGGCCGAGGTCGCGGTGCAGGCCGCCGCCACAGCCCGCAAGCTCGGCGCAGCCGACGCGCGGGTTCTCCAGGTGACCGTTGCGGGGCCCGGCGGGCCGGAGGCCGCCGCACGCAAGGCGCGCTACGCCGCGTTACGCGGGGCGTTGCCCGCGGCCGGTGGGCTCGTGTTGCTCGGCCACACCCGTGACGACCAGGCCGAGACCGTGCTGCTCGGGCTGGGGCGTGGTTCCGGCCCGCGCTCGGTGGCCGGGATGCGGCCGTTCGATCCGCCGTGGGGCAGGCCGCTGCTGGGCGTGCCACGCACGGTCACCAGGGAGGCGTGCGCCGAGCTGGGTGTCGAGCCCTGGCTCGATCCGCACAACGCCGACCGCCGCTACACCAGGGTCCGGCTGCGCGAGGAGGTTCTCCCGCTGCTGGAGGACGTGCTCGCAGGCGGGGTCGCCGCCGCGCTGGCCCGCACCGCGGCTCAGCTGCGGGAGGACGCCGAGGCGCTGGACACCCTTGCCGGTCAGTTGCTCGACCGTGCGCGTACCGGGCGTGAACTCGACGTCGCCGTACTCACGCCTGCCGCGCCTGCACTGCGCCGCCGGGTGCTGCGCCGCTGGTTGCTCGATGCCGGCGTCACCGAGCTGACCGACTCCCACCTGCGCTCCGTCGACGCGCTCGTGGGGAACTGGCGCGGCCAGGGTGGCGTATGGCTGCCGGGCAATTTTGAAGCACGCAGGTCACGTGGAAAGCTCTGTGTCGAACCGTGAACTCTCCCGAACCCACCACCAGAGGGGACTGGCCCGTGTACGAAGGCGACATCGCCTCCGTGCTCATCACCGAGCAAGAGATCAATGACAAGATCGCGGAGCTGGCCGAGAAGGTCGCAGCCGACTATCCGATGGAGACGAGGGCATCGGACCTCGTGCTGGTCGGCGTGCTGAAGGGCGCCGTCATGTTCATGACGGACTTCGCCCGTGCGCTGCCGATCCCCGCGCAGCTGGAGTTCATGGCCGTGTCCTCCTACGGCTCGTCGACGTCGTCGTCCGGCGTCGTGCGGATCCTCAAGGACCTCGACCGCGACATAGCGGGCAGGGACGTGCTGATCGTCGAGGACATCGTCGACTCAGGGCTCACCCTGTCCTGGCTGCTGAAGAACCTCGCGACGCGCAACCCCGCCTCGCTCCACGTGTGCTCGCTCCTGCGCAAGCGTGACGCGGTGAAGGTCGACGTGCCGGTGAGGTACATCGGCTTCGACATCCCGAACGAGTTCGTCGTCGGCTACGGCCTCGACTATGCGGAGCGTTACCGCGATCTGCCGTTCATTGGCACGCTCGAACCCAAGGTTTACTCGTCGTAATCGCCGTTGGCTGCACTGCGTGACTACGGGAAAAGTACGGAACTGAGTCTGCGCAGATCGCGTCATAAGTTCGCAGGTAGTGCGTTAACCTAAGCGAAGATCGCTGGCGCGAGGCCGTTTTCGAGCGGTTCTGGGGACGGGAGAGAGCTAAGACTATGGGGAACAGCAGCTACGCGGACGCCGCCGCGTTCCGTAACGCGGCCGCTACCGGTCAGGTCGGCGTGGATCCCGATGCCGCACAGGCCGTGCTCAACAAGATCCGTACCGGTAAGGACCTGGTCGAGGCGTTGCTCGGCAACGCCGCCTCGCTGGCCGCGCCGCCGCGGCTCGGCGCCAACCCGATCGGCAACGCGATCGCCGCCAAGTTCTCCGAGCGCGCCGACGGCGGGGGCGACTCCTACGCGCAGGCGCTGCACAACCTCTACACCCAGTACGAGCAGGCCGAGCAGGCCATCATGACGGCGATGAGCCGGTACCACGAGATCGACCAGGCCGGCGCCGAGCCGTTCAGCGGCCAGGCGTAAACACCAGGGGGAACTCACATGGGCATCGACAATCGTGGCGCCGGGACCACCGGTTCCACCGTCCCACTCGGGGACAACTCCGAGGTCGTCGACATCGTCGCGCAGGCGCAGAGCCGGCCCGACGGGTTCGACTACGGCGACGACCGCGCCATCGGTGACCGGCCGAACTGGTATGCGCAGGACAGCCAGCAGCTCTACAGCTTCGCGACCGTCAACAACGAGCCCGGCTCCGCCGAGGAGATCGGCCAGCAGTGGTCGAGCCACAGTGCGAGCCTGCAGCAGGCGGCCGACGACCTGTACAACGCGATCGCCGAGCTCGGCGCGGCGTGGATCGGCCAGGGTGCCGGCGCGGCGCAGGGCTCGCTCGTCGCGATCGCCAACTCCAGCTCGCAGGCCTCCGAGGCGGCGAACACGATGAGCTCGCGCCTTGCGCAGCAGGCCTCTGCCGCCGCCGAGCTCAAGAAGATGCCGCAGCCGGTCGAGTTCGATCCGGGTGCCCAGACGGCGGCGATGCTGGCCGACGGGCCCGCCGCGATGGTCAAGGACATGAAGCCGCAGTTCGACGCGGCCCAGGACGTCAAGGCCCAGCAGGTGGCTTATCTGGAGGCCTACACCACCGCGATGTCCGAGGTCGACAGCACGACCCCGAGCTTCGGCCCCGAGTCGCTCGGGCTCAAGCCGCTGACCATTGGTTCGGGCCACAACGCGGGCCAGGTCGGCTCTCTGGGCTCCTACGGCGTCGGTTTCGGCACGCCGGGTGGCACGCTGGCCGGCATCGGCGCGGCCCCGGGGATCGTCACGCAGGGCGTCGACAACAGCGTTGTCTCCTCCGGCTACGCCGCAGGTGGGCAGGCTGTGTCGCCGGCTGCCGCAGCTCACAACGCGCCGGCCGCTGCCGCCGCACCGGCACCGGGCACGGGCATGGGCACCGGCACGGGCGTCGGTTCCGCGGCCGTTGCGCCCGCGCCGAGCTCCGGCCCGAACGTCGCCGGGTCGCTGGGTGCGGCCGTGGCGGGTGGTGCCCTCGGCTACGCCGGCGCGCGCTCCCTTGGCAGGGGCAACCGCACCGGGAGCACCAAGCAGTCGTCGTCGGAGACCGCCGCCACCGCCAACCAGCAGGGCGGCAGCGCGGCGTCGGTGCAGCCGCAGAACCAGAGCATGGTGCCGTCCAGCGGCACGATCGGTGGTGCGAACGCGGTCCCGCCCGGCGCACCGATGGGCGGCATGGGTGCGGGGGCGGCCAGGCAGGAAGAGGAGAAGGAGCACACGCACGCCTCCTTCCTCATCGACCCGGACCCCGACGAGACCTTCGGTGCCACGCAGGCCACGGCGCCGCCGGTGCTGGGTGCCTGGGGCCCCGACGACGAGGAGCGGTAGACAGTGGCGGAGCGGC
The DNA here is from genome assembly GCF_040645195.1 of Saccharomonospora sp. NPDC046836. NCBI lineage: Bacteria > Bacillati > Actinomycetota > Actinomycetes > Pseudonocardiales > Pseudonocardiaceae > Saccharomonospora > Saccharomonospora sp. NPDC046836. The sequence continues at coordinate 161,186 of NZ_JBEYXW010000007.1, read as the reverse complement.
TCACACCGCTCGAGTTCGACTTCCTCTGGGAGTCCTTCGGGGCAGGCGAACTGCCCTACCCCCTCCAGGTGCACTCACACGGCGAGACCATGGCCGAGCGTGCCACCCTGCGCAAGCAGGTGCTGCAGGACCTCGCCCAGCGTGGGCTGGTCGACGACCGGGGCAGGCCGCAGCCGTATGTCGAGGACTGGCTCGGCGTCATCGCCGGCTCCGACGTCAGCCTCGATTCGGTACAGATCAGCTCACAGAACGCCGAGCCGCAGCTGGCCGTTGCCGCTGCGCTCGGCGCGCAGGGCGTGCTCCTGATCAAGGATCCGCAGGGCTTCTTCCTCGACCGGTTGCCTGCGGACGCGCTCGCCAGCGCGATCGTGCGCCTGTTGCCAGCCGCTCCACGCGGTGGCGAGAAGTCGATCACCGTGACACTCGAACAGCTGCTCTCCGGACCGGGCGTGGACTTCCTCCAGCGCCGGGCGCCTGCTCCGGACGGCGGCCGGGGGAGCGTCGACGAGGATCGGAAGGCGCTGGCTCGGCTCCATGCACAGACCCGGCTGCGCGGCGGTCAGGTCGGCGCGAACGCGCGCAGCGGCACCGGCAGCAAGTCCCGTACCCCCGTGCTGAGCTGGTTCGACACCGAAACCGGCCGCTACTTCACGCAGGCAACGCGCGGTCGCGACGGCAGGGACTGGATCACGATCGCCCCGGCCGACGCACCGACGCTGCGGCACCGGCTCGCCGAGATGCTCGCGAACGCGGCGGACTCCACGACAGCGCCGCTCTAGATCGGGTGCGCTAGGGTTCGCGCAGCGTGTTCGTCGGTCAAGCTCGGGAGGATCGTGCCTGCGCAGGAGTTCTTCACCCCGGTCGCCTTCGACTTTCTGTGGGAGTCCGCCGGAATAGGTGAGCTGCCCTACCCCCTGCGCGTGCGTTCGCATGGGACGACCGAGAGTGAACGGCGCGCCTTGCGCACCCGCGCGGAGACCGAGTTCGCGGCTCGTGGCCTCGGCAACACGCCGGTCGCAGACTGGCTCGCGCTGCTGGCGCGGCCGTCGGTCAGCCTCGACGCGCTGTTCATCCCCGAGTTCCAGGCCCCGCCCGTCGGGGCGCTGGCGGCATCCGACGGGCGCCAGGCGGTACTGGCCGTCCAGGACTCCGACGGAGTCTGGTTACGACCGATCTACCCCGAGGGTCTCGCCTCGGCGATCGTCGACCTGCTCCCGCGGACCGATCGCGGATCGGAGGCGTCCATCACTCTGCCCATCGACGACGCGGTGCGCACCCAGCCGGCCCGTACGGGCGTGACCACGGCGGCGGCCGCCGACTCGCTGGGGCCCGCGCGCCGCAGGGCGAGCCTCGCCGACCGGCCGACCGACCCGCGCCAGGCCTACGCCCAGCTGATCGCCCAGCCCCGGCTGCGCGGCGGGCAACTGGCTGCCAACAGCCGCGATGACCTGGGCGGAAAGCGCCGCTCGGCGGTACTGGCGTGGTTCGACACGGCGACCGGCCGGTACCTGAGCCTGTCCCGCAGCGGACCGGACGGACGGGAGTGGGTGACGGTGTCGCCCGCGGACGCGAAGACCCTGCGCACCCGGCTCGGCGAGCTGCTCACAGCCGTCGCTCACTAAGCACTGGCGAGGCCCGTCGTGACCGACGGGAACACGAATGCCGGAACGACCGTTGACTTCGTGGAGGATCGCCCGGTTCCCCGTTGCGGCCGGGCGGTACCCTGGTGGGACGGCTAGCTCCGTGCCCCATGCAGTAGTGAACACCGTGACGGCGGATGTCACATGTACCGCCTAGCCAGGGAGGGTCGAGGCCACTACGGCCGGATCTAATGGACCGCAAGCGCCTGCTCAGGAACCCGTTGCTGTGGATACTCGCGGCTGTCCTGATTTTCCTCGGGTTCAACACGCTGTTCGACAGCAACCGTGGGTACACGCCCGTTCCCACGTCTCAGGCCGTGCAGTTGATCAACTCTGGCAACGTCACGGAAGCGAACCTCGAGGACAAGGAACAGCAGCTCAAGCTTCACCTGGCCGAGCCGATCAACGTCGACGGCCAGCAGGTGACCCAGGTCATGACAAAGTACCCGGCGGGGGCTTCTGGCCAGCTGTACACCGAACTGCTCGGCGCTCGCCACGGCGACTCGGCCGTCCGGTTCGACACGACGGTGACCCAGGACAGCTTCCTGACCCAGATGCTGTTCTACCTGATCCCGCTCGGCCTGCTGTTGCTGCTGCTGATGTGGATGATGAACAACGCACAGGGCGGCGGCAACCGGGTTCTCAACTTCGGCAAGTCCAAGGCCAAGCAGCTGAACAAGGACATGCCGAAGACCACGTTCAACGACGTGGCAGGCGCCGACGAGGCCGTCGAGGAACTGCACGAGATCAAGGACTTCCTGCAGAACCCGGCGCGCTACCAGGCGCTCGGCGCGAAGATCCCGAAGGGCGTGCTGCTCTACGGTCCGCCCGGTACCGGTAAGACGCTGCTCGCCCGCGCCGTCGCCGGCGAGGCAGGCGTGCCGTTCTACACGATCTCCGGTTCCGACTTCGTCGAGATGTTCGTCGGTGTCGGCGCCTCGCGGGTGCGTGACCTGTTCGAGCAGGCGAAGCAGAACGCGCCGTGCATCATCTTCGTCGACGAGATCGACGCGGTCGGCCGTCAGCGTGGTGCAGGGCTCGGCGGTGGGCACGACGAGCGGGAGCAGACGCTGAACCAGCTGCTCGTCGAGATGGACGGGTTCGACTCGCGGGGCGGGATCATCCTGATCGCCGCCACCAACCGTCCCGACATCCTCGACCCCGCGTTGCTGCGCCCCGGCCGGTTCGACCGTCAGATCCCCGTGTCGGCGCCCGACCTCCGCGGCCGCAAGGCGATCCTGGAGGTGCACTCCAACGGCAAGCCGCTTGCCCAGAACGTCGACCTGAATTCGCTGGCCAAGCGCACCGTGGGTATGTCCGGTGCCGACCTGGCCAACGTCATCAACGAGGCCGCACTGCTCACGGCACGGCAGAACGGGAACGTCATCAACGACGCCGCGCTCGAGGAGTCGGTCGACCGCGTGATCGGCGGGCCCGCGCGCAAGAGCCGGATCATCTCCGAGAAGGAGAAGAAGATCACCGCCTACCACGAGGGTGGGCACGCGCTGGCGGCATGGGCGATGCCGGACATCGAGCCGGTGTACAAGCTCACGATCCTGCCGCGTGGCCGCACCGGTGGGCACGCGCTGCTCGTCCCCGAGGACGACAAGGAGCTGATGACCCGCTCCGAGATGATCGGCAGGCTGGTCTTCGCGATGGGTGGGCGTACGGCCGAGGAGCTCGTGTTCCACGAGCCGACCACCGGCGCCGTGTCCGACATCGAGCAGGCCACCAAGATCGCCAAGGCGATGGTCACCGAGTACGGCATGAGCCCGCGGCTCGGCGCGGTCCGCTACGGCCAGGACCAGGGTGACCCCTTCCTCGGCCGCTCGGCGGGCAGGCAGGCCGACTACTCCCTCGAGGTCGCGCACGAGATCGACGAGGAGGTCCGCAAGCTCATCGAGACCGCGCACACCGAGGCCTGGCAGGTGCTCAACACCTACCGCGATGTCCTCGACGAGCTGGTCGCCGAGCTGCTGGACAAGGAGACCCTCCAGCGCAAGGACCTCGAGCGGATCTTCGAGACGGTTGAGAAGCGCCCGCGGATCACGACGTTCAACGAGTTCGGCGAGCGGTTGCCCTCGGACAAGCCGCCGATCAAGACACGCGGTGAGCTGGCGATAGAGCGGGGCGAGCCGTGGCCGCCCGAGCCGGAGAAGCAGCCGGAACCCGAGCCGGAACCGGAGCCCGAGACCACACCGGTGGCGGCCGCTCCTGGCAACGAGGTGCCCGCCGGTGCACCGGCCGGCAGCTCGCGACCGTCGAGCGCGCAGCAGGCGTACAACCCGTACGCCCCGCCGCAGGGCGGCTACCCGAACGGCACCCGTCGGCAGAACGGCGGCCCGGGCGGGCAGGGTCCCTGGCCGCAGCCCTACGGCAACGGACCGTCCGGTGAGTACTCCGCCGGCCCGCCGAACTATGGTGCTCCTCCCGGCTGGACGCCGGCCACCTCACCCGGTGGCAGCAGGCCGAGCCAGCCGTGGCGTCCCAGCGCTCCGGACCCGAACCAGGGGCGTCACCGGGAGCAGCCTGATCCCGACGAGCAGGATGGTCACCATCGACAGTGAGGTAACAGGCAACGGGCACGGGCTGCTCCAGGAAGAGGCTGCCCGTGCCACCGGCCGCGTCTTCGACCAGGCGCGCGCGGAGAACGCCGTGCGCGAGCTGCTGCTCGCGTGCGGCGAGGACCCCGAGCGCGACGGCCTGCGCGAGACGCCGGCCAGGGTGGCTCGCGCGTACCGGGAGATGTTCGCCGGCCTCTACAACGATCCGGATCACGTGCTGGACCGGACTTTCGACGAGAGCCACGAGGAACTGGTGCTCGTCACCGACATCCCGCTGTATTCGACCTGTGTACCGAGTAAGCAGACGGTCAATGCCGTCGGTGGTCGCAAACAGGCTCGTGAGGTCGAGGTCGGTGACAAGCTGTGGACCCTCGCGGGCGGCCAGGTCGAGGAGACGACCGTCGTCGGCGTCAGCTCGCACCAGACGCGAGAGCTCGTCGAGGTGAAGACGTCTGCGGGGTCTTTCGTCGTGACCCCGGACCATCCATTGGCGACACCCAACGGCTGGATGGAAGCGAAAGACGTCGCGGGCACTTTCGTGGAGTGGACGTCGGCGCGAAAGCTTGGCGACGCGCACCACCAGCGGCAGCGCTTCCCCATGGTGGTGTTGAACGACCGCGAGACGATCGTCAGTCGCAATACGGCGTTCCTGGAAGATCTTGCGACCGTTGTCGGTGCTCGGTTCACTCCCAAGGTCGGCAGGGCCTCCCAGTTATACGTCGCGGACAGCTGGTTCCGGCGTCATGGTTTCCCTCAGGATGACTACTCGACGGACCTGATCGAGTCGGAATATGTCGAGGTTCAGTCGGTTACGCCGGTCACGGCGACGGGTACCAAGCCGTACACCGTGTACAGCTTCAAATGTGAACCACATCCAACGTTCTTGGTCGCCGGGCACCTGACACACAACTGTGAGCACCACCTGGTGCCGTTCCACGGGTTCGCCCACGTCGGGTACATCCCCAACGCCAAGGGCAAGGTCACCGGTCTGTCCAAACTGGCCCGCCTCATCGACCTCTATGCCAAGCGGCCCCAGGTGCAGGAGCGGCTCACCTCGCAGGTCGCCGATGCGATCGAACGCAAGCTCCATCCGCGCGGCGTGATCGTGATCATCGAGGCCGAGCACTTGTGCATGGCCATGCGGGGTATCCGTAAGCCCGGCGCTCGTACCATCACCTCGGCTGTCCGCGGCCTGCTGCAGACTTCCGCATCCTCCCGGGCCGAGGCGCTGGACCTGATCAAGGGCCGTCGGTGAGCACTCGCCTGCCCGCGCCAGGGCGGTGCGTGGTGATGGGTGTCCTCAACGTCACGCCGGATTCCTTTTCGGACGGTGGGCGCTATCTCAGCCGCGAGGACGCTCTCGCGCACGCTCACGCCATGTGGCGGCGCGGTGCGGACATCATCGATGTCGGCGGCGAGTCGACCCGGCCCGGCTCGATGCGGGTGGACGCCGAGACCGAGAAGGCACGCGTGCTGCCCATCGTGCGTGCGCTCGCGGCCGATGGGCTCGCGCTGTCGGTGGACACGACGCGTGCCGCGGTGGCGGCGGCCGCGATCGAAGCAGGCGCGCAGGTCATCAACGACGTCTCCGGTGGGCTCGCCGACCCGGATATGGCGCGGGTCGCGGCCGACACGGGTGTGCCGTGGGTGCTGATGCACTGGCGTGGCCACAGCAAGGACATGAACTCGCTCGCGGCCTACACCGACGTCGTCGCCGAGGTGCGAGCCGAGTTGAGTGCACGCGCTGACGCCGCGCTGTCCGCGGGGGTCGCCGAGGACGCGATCGTGCTCGATCCCGGGCTCGGGTTCGCCAAGCACGCCGAACAGAACTGGGCACTGCTGCACCAGTTGGACGCCATCCTCTCGCTGGGCTTCCCGGTGCTGGTGGGTGCGTCTCGTAAGCGGTTCCTCGGGCGGCTGCTGGCCGATGGCGAGGGCGAGCCGCGCCCGCCGTCGGGGCGGGAGGTGGCGACGGCGGCGGTGACGGCGCTCGCCGCGGAGGCCGGCGCCTGGGGTGTTCGCGTGCACGATGTCGGTGCCTCGCTCGACGCGGTACGGGTCGCGGCTGCCTGGAGGCGTGGTGTCGACTGATCGGATCACCCTGACCGGCCTGCGGGTCTTCGGGCGGCACGGCGTTTTCGAGCACGAGAAGCGGGACGGGCAGGACTTCGTCGTGGACATCACGGCGTGGCTGAGCCTCGCGAAGGCGGCCGAGTCCGATGACCTCGCCGACACCCTGCACTACGGCGAACTCGCCCAGCTCGCCGCGGACATCGTCGCGGGTGAGCCGTACGACCTGATCGAGAGCGTTGCGGGGCGGATCGCCGACGAGGTACTCAAGGACGAGCGGCTCTCTGCGGTCGAGGTCACGGTGCACAAGCCTGCGGCCCCGATCCCGCTGACGTTCGCCGATGTGGCCGTGACGGTCCGGCGCGAGCGATGAGCAGGGCGGTGCTCTCACTCGGGTCCAACCTGGGTGATCGGCTCGGCTACCTCCGCCTCGCGGTCGATGGGCTGCGGGACGTGCTGGTGGCCGTGTCCAGTGTGTACGAGACGAAGCCGTGGGGTGTCACCGACCAGCCCGACTTCCTCAACGCGGTGTGCATTGTGGACGATCCGGAGCACGACCACTGGGCGTGGCTGCGGACCGGGCAGGCGCTCGAACGGGAGGCTGAGCGGGTGCGCGAGCAGCGCTGGGGCCCGCGCACCCTGGATGTCGACGTCGTGACGGTGGACGGTATCCGCTCCGCCGATCCGGAACTGCTCCTGCCGCATCCCGGCATCGCTGACCGGGCGACCGTGTTGATCCCGTGGCTCGAGATCGATCCGGCTGCCGAAGTGCCGGGTAGGGGGTCGGCCGCGCAGCTGCTGGCGGCGCTGCCAGAGGCCGACCGGGTCGGCGTCCGGCTGCGCGGCGACCTTTCCCTGTATGCGCTGTAGTTTGGCGGCATGCGGACCACCCGCGACTTGCGGAGATGGTCGAGCAGGCGCTCGATGACTCACTCTCAGACGCTGAGCACCTAACCCACGGTGGCCCTTAGCGCGGCGATGATCCACTGTGCGGCGGCGTTCTGGCTGGCTATGGGCGGCCAGCCGTTGATCGTCGCGAGCAGCTGCCAGTACCGCTCGGCACGTGGGTCGGCTCCCGCCGCGATCTCGTCCGCGAGCCGGGTGCGCAGCGCTGGCCCGTCCGGCTCCTCGGCCGCCGCCGCGATGTCGTCGGCGAGCGCACGGCCCTCGGCGGAATCCGGCGCCAGCCCGGCATCCAGTGCCGCCTCGGCGCGTCCGCTCCAGTCGACCCAGCGCTCCCGCTGCGCCTCCGTGAACGAGTCGACGTCATCGCCGCGTCCGCGCCGTTGCGCCTGCTGCTCGCCCATGCCGCGGATCAGCGCCCGGAAATCGGGGTCCTGCACCAGTTCGGCGAACTCGATCCACGCCTCCAGCTGTTCCGGCGCGGGATCGTCGGGCAGCTCCGGCTTGGCCGAGCGCATGCGGGCGTAGAACTCCGTGTCCACGTCAAGGCCCTCGGTGACCTCGTCCCAGAACTCGTCGACGAGCCGCTTGCGCTCCTCGTCCGGCATCGATGCCAGCTTGTTCATCAGTCTCACCTCGTCCAGTTCGGATTCTCGTTTCGCGACCGCACGCAGCACAGAACGGCGCAGCCGCAGGATGCGGATCTGCTCGTCGAGCGCATCCACGTGCCGGGCGGCCAGCGCCGAGATGGTCGCGGCCCCCTCGAGCACCTTCGCCACCTCAGTGAGGCCGAGTCCGAGCTCCCGCAGGGTGCGGACGAGCTCGAGCCTGGCCAGCGCCTTGGCGTCGTAGAGCCGGTAGCCGGCATGCGTGCGGTCAGTGGGCGGCAGTAGTCCCTCGTCGGAGTAGAAACGGATCGTCTTGACGGGCAGCCCCGTCCGGCGCGCCAGCTCTCCGATGGTGAACACACGTACCTCCTGCACTGACATCCATGCTGAACTCTCCTGTCACTGGAGAGTCAACCAGCGAAGTCGCGCCAGTACGGTGGACACATGCACTTCACGCGACCACGGGAGCTGCTCGTCGCCGGGGTGATCGGGCTCGCGCTCATGTATCTCGTGTTCCAGGTCGCGTACGGGTCGTTGCCGACCCTGCCGGTATTCGCGGGCGTGACCCTGCTGGTGCTCGCGATCATCGAGACCGTTCTCGCCTTCGTCATCCGCAGTCGGATCCGGGCCGGACGAGTGGCCAACGGCATCGGCATCGCGCGTGCGGTCGCGCTCGCCAAGGCCTCGTCGTTGCTCGGCGCGCTGATGCTCGGCGCGTGGCTCGCCGGGCTGGCTTACCTCGCACCACGGGCGGGGGAGCTGACCGCGGCGTCCCGTGATCTCCCTGCGGCTGTCGTCGGCGCGTGCTGTTCCGTGGCGCTGATCGCCGGCGCGCTCTGGCTGGAGCACTGTTGCCGGGCGCCGGAACCACGCGATGGTGACCGTGATCGCGATCGGAGAGCAACCGGTTAACGCTTGGATCGCACCGTTCGAAGTAATGACAAGGTCTCAGATGGATTACTAGAAGGTACGGTGTTGGTCATGACTCGCGTGGGTGACGGCTCGCGCGGCCACCGTTCGGGTAGGCCGTGGTTCGGCGCGGGCGTCGTCCTCGCGATCGGCGCCACGCTGGCGCTGGTGCTCACCGATGACCTCAGATGGCTTCGGCTCGCCATTCTCGCGGCGCTGTGGGCGGCGCTGATCGGCGCGTTCGTGGCTGTGCGGTACCGGAAGCAGGCCGCCACCACGGAGGAGTCCGCGGCCAAGGCGCAGGCGATCTACGAACTGGAACTGGAACGCGAGATCGCTGCCCGTCGCGAGTTCGAGCTGGAGATCGAGGCCGAGACGCGGGACCGGGTCGAGGAGGAGTCCGCCGAGGAGCTGGCGGAGCTCCGCTCCGAGATCGCCGCGCTGCGCGAGAGCCTGCAGGCGCTGTTCGGCGGCGAGGTGCTGTGGGAGCGGGTGGCGTTGACCGCCCAGTCGACACGAATGCGCTCGATCGGCGAAGAGCCGCGTGTGGTCACGGCAGGTGATGCGAAGGCCGGTGTTCCCGCGCAGCTCCCCGCGGGAAAGAAGGTCACCGAGATCACCGACCGGCCGACCGAGCTGATCACCCGGATCCGGGACAGGGAACCGGATGTCGTGGCCAAGCCGGTGCAGCAGGTCACGCAGGCGGCCCCGGCCAAACCTGCCAAGCAGGCTCCACCCGCGCCACCGGTCAAACAGGCGCCACCGATCAAGCCGTTGCCTCCCAAGCAGAACCCGCCGGTCCAGCCGCCACGACGGCCCGCGGCCGCGGCACAGGACGCGACGGCGCGAACCCAGTTCGTACCGCGGCCTGCGCGGCCCGCCGAGGACAGCAGGCCTGCGCAGCGGCCGGTCGATCCGCCGACCCGCCAGGTGCGGCCGGCCGAGCACGTGGGCATGGCGGCAGCCAGGGCGACGAAGGCCGCCAGCCTGGCCAGGGCCGAGATGTCGCGGCCACACCAGCAACCCGTTGCCAAGCCCGTTGATCCGCCGGCGGACGAGCCCGCCAAGCAGCACGCACCGGTCCGGCCGCCGCAGCGCAAGCCCGATCCCGAGCCGACGAGGCCCGCGATGGAGCGCGTGCCGCGTGGCCGGCCCGTGGCGAGCGTGACGCCGCCGCCACGCAAGCGCGAGCCGGAGCCGCCGACGGCTTACGCCCGCAGCTTCGACCACTTCCTCAATTCCGCGGACGACGCCGATGCCGGCCACGCCGAACGCGAGCGTCCCGCCAAGCCGATCGAACCCCCAACGCCGCCCACGCCGCCGCGCCAGGCCAAGCCACCCGAGCCGGTCGCGCCGCCCAAGCCGCCCAAGGTCGCCGAGCCGGCCGAGCCCACGGTCAAGCCGCAGGCGGAGCCGGTTCGCAATCCCACGTTGCCGCCGGAGATCCGGGACCTCGGCGCCCGCACCGGCGGGCGGCGGCGTCGCGCGGAGCGCGACGACAGCGCTGCCCCTGCCGAAACCCCCGCCGGGCTGCCGAGCGGACGGCACGGCACGCCACCCGCCGAGCCCGCGGGCGGCAGGCGGCGCCGCGCGGACGCCGAACCGCCGTGGCAGGACGTCACCGCGGAGCCGGTCAACGGGTCACGCCATTCGAAGCCGGACACGAACGGCGCCTCCTCCAGTGGCGGCAGGCGGCGAGCCCCGGAACCCGCCGCCGTGCCAGCCGAGGCGAGCGGTTCCCACGCCGAGGGAAAGTCAGTGAGCGAGCTGCTCGCGACGTACGGGGCGGGTGGTTCCGGGCCGCGCAGGAGGCGCCGCGCAGAGGACTGAGCCTGCGCGACGTTAGGGTGCCCGCGTGAGGGGACCCACGACGAGCCGGCGGCCACGCCACCTGCGCCGGCACACACCACGCAGAATCACCGTGTTGTTGCCGGTCATCGGCCTGGTCGGCGTCGCGTTGTGCGGCCTCCTGGTGGTGGGACTGGCAACCGTGCAGGTCGGGGTGCTCGCGGTGGTGATCGGCGTCGTCGCCGCTGTCGTGCCGGTGGCGCTCGTCGTAGCGGCGTTCCTGTGGATCGACCGCTGGGAGCCAGAGCCGGCGAAGCTGCTGCTGCTCACCTTCCTGTGGGGTGCGTGTGTCGCCACGCTCACCGCGCTGCTGATCAACGACACCGCGCAGACGGTCGGTGACCTGTTGCTCGGCTCCGGCAACGGCAGCAAGGTCAGCGCGATCGTGTCCGCGCCGCTGGTCGAGGAGGCGGTGAAAGCGGTGCCCGTCGTGCTGATCCTCTGGCGCCGCTCCCAGGAGTTCGACGGGGTCGTCGACGGCATCGTCTACGCCGGGTTCAGCGCGGCGGGCTTCGCGTTCACCGAGAACATCTACTACTTCGGGCGGGCGTTCGCCGAGCAGGGCTTCGGCGACGGCATGAGCTCCGGTGTCCTCGCGGCGTTCATCCTGCGCGGTGTGCTGTCGCCGTTCGCGCATCCGCTGTTCACGGTGCTGATCGGGATCGGTCTCGGGCTCGCCGCCCAGAACACGCGCAGCGGGCGGGTCCGGATCCTGCTGCCTCTTGCGGCCTATGTCGGCGCGGTGTTCCTGCACGCGCTGTGGAACGCCGCGGCAACGCTCGGCGGCGCGGCGACCTTCCTCAACGTCTACTTCCTGATCATGGTGCCGATGTTCGTCGGAATGCTGCTGCTCGTGCTCTGGCAGCGGCGGCGCGAGCAGCGCATCATCGCCCGCGCGCTGCCGGCCATGGCCGCGGCTGGCTGGATCGCCCGCTCCGAGGTCCGCCTGCTGGCTGATCTACGCCAACGGCGGCGCTGGCGCAGGCAGGCCCGCCGCGAGTCCGGACGGGAAGCTGCCAGAGCGGTCGGGGAGTACCAGGCGAGCGTCACCGAGCTGGCGTTCCTGCGCCGGAAGAGGGGCACCGGCGCCGCCGCCGAGGCACGGCACGACGAGCTGCTGCAGGTCGTGCGGGCGAGCCGTGCGGAGGCTGTGCGCCTGGCCACTGCCGGGCAGGAAGGGTGACCCTGGGGGCGGGTGAAGCTGGTCACCTCACGGCGGTTGCCGTGCGGTTCGAGGTAATCTCGCGCCGTCGTCTGGTACCCGCGACCGCAGAGTGGGACTGGAACGAGTCTGGGAGTTGTGCCATGAGCGTCCAACGGTGGCCGTTGCCGAACAGCAGGGCCGTACACGGGGGCAGGCGATGAGCCGTCCCGCTCGGCTCGCGGTGGGCGTCGTCTCGGCGGGCAGGGTCGGCAGTGTGCTGGGAGCCGCGCTCGCCCGCGCCGGGCACGCGGTTGTCGCCGCATCCGCCGTCTCCGAAGCCTCCGTCCGGCGTGCCGAGCGTCTCCTGCAGGGTGTCCCGTTGCTGCCGCCGGATGAGGTCGCCCAGCGCGCGGACCTGGTGCTGCTCGCGTTGCCCGACGACGTGCTCGGCCCGATGACCAGTGGCCTCGCCGCGACCGGAGCGTTCCGGGCAGGCCAGATCGTGGTGCACACTTCCGGCGCCCACGGCGTCGACGTGTTGAGTCCCGCTGCCGAGCTCGGCGCACTTCCGCTTGCCCTGCACCCGGTGATGACCTTCACCGGCAGGGAGGAGGACCTTGAGCGCATCGCCGCCTGCAGCATCGGTGTCACCGCGACGCCGGACGACGAGGCCGCCTGGAATGTCGGCGAGGCTCTGACCGTTGAGATGGGCGCGGAACCCGTGCGCATCCCGGAGGCCGCAAGGCCGCTGTACCACGCCGCGCTCTCGCATGGGGCCAACCACCTGATCACACTCGTCGCCGACAGTGTGGAACTGTTGCGGGGCAACGGTGTGCGTGACGCCGAGCGCCTGCTGGCGCCGCTGCTGTCCGCCGCACTCGACAACGTGCTGCGGCATGGCGACCGTGCCCTCACCGGCCCGGTCGCCAGGGGCGACGCGGGCACTGTTGCCACCCACCTGCGGGTGCTGGGGGATCAGGCGCCGGATGTGGCGACCTGCTACGCCGCGCTGGCCCGCAGGACCGTCGCCAGGGCGAGCTCAGCGGGTCTGCTGGGCGCCGATGCGGCGGCCGAACTCGGCAAACTCCTCGACAATGGACGTGAAACCCCATGACTGCCCCTCAGTTCACTCGCGGCCGGCTCAACGTCTACCGCAGCCTGGAGGACGTCACCAGGGTGACCGCCGCGCTGCGTGCGGTGGGCCGCAAGATCGCTCTGGTACCGACCATGGGCGCGTTGCATGCGGGCCACCGCGAACTGCTGCGCCGCGCCAAGCGGCTGCCCAACACGGTTGTCGCCGCATCGATCTTCGTGAACCCGCTGCAGTTCGGCGCAGGTGAGGACTTCGCGGCCTACCCGCGTCCGCTGGAGCGTGACCTGGAGGCGCTCAGCGAGCTGGGCGTGGACATTGCGTTCACGCCGGAGGCGGCGGACCTCTTCGCCGAGGACGCGGCCGTGACCGTGCACCCCGGTCCGCTGGGCGAGGAGCTGGAGGGAGTGGCGCGGCCAGGGCATTTCGCCGGTGTGCTCACGGTCGTGTCGAAGCTGCTCAACATCGTCCGGCCGAACTACGCGTTGTTCGGCGAGAAGGACTATCAGCAGCTGGTGCTCATCCGCCGCATGGTGCGCGACCTGAACATGGACACGCGCATTGTCGGCGTGCCCACGGTCCGCGAACCCGATGGTCTCGCGCTGTCCTCGCGTAATGCGTACCTGTCCGAAGAGGAGCGCGATCAGGCAGTCGTGCTCTCCGCCGCGCTGACCGCGGGAGCACACGCGGGCAGGTTCGGCGCCGAGGCGGCGTTGGAGGCCGCACGCCAGACGCTCGCGGCCCGACCCGAGGTGGCCGTCGACTATGTGGAGATCCGGGGAACCGATCTGGGGGCCGCGCCCGTCGATGGAGAGGCACGGTTGCTCGTCGCGGCGCGGGTGGGCACCACCCGGCTGATCGACAACGTCGCCGTGTTGCTCGGCGCCGCGGCCGAGCACGGGCTACAACTGTCTACAGAGGACGCAGGGGTATAGAGGGAGTCCGGATGTACCGCACGATGCTGAAGTCCAAGATCCACAGAGCGACGGTGACACAGGCGGACCTGCACTACGTCGGTTCCGTGACCGTCGACGAGGCACTGATGGAGGCGGCCGACCTCCTGCCTGGTGAGCAGGTGTCGATTGTGGACATCACCAATGGTGCCCGGCTGGAGACATACGTCATCAAGGGGGAGCGGGACAGCGGTGTGATCGGCATCAACGGTGCCGCGGCGCACCTGGTGCACCCCGGTGACCTGGTGATCCTGATCGCGTACGGGCAGCTGGACTCGGCCGAGGCCGCCTCCTTCGAGCCGCGGATCGTCTTCGTCGACGCGGACAACCGGATCGTCGAACTGGGCAGCGACCCTGCCGAGGCGCCGGACGGCTCAGGCCTGGTCAGTGGCGCGCTGCCGATCGGCCAGCAGGGCGGCGACGCGCAGGCCTTCCCGGTGGCGGAGACGGTCGACGCCGCCCGGCTCGACGCACTGCTGCACGCGGAGAGCTAGTTGCTGCTCACCGTCGACGTCGGGAACACGAACATCGTGCTCGGGCTGTACTCCGGGAGGGGCGAGTCGGCCGAGCTGGTTCGGGACTGGCGGATGCGCACTGATGCGCGGATGACCGCGGACGAGCTGGCGCTCACCATGCGCGGGCTGCTCGGGGAGTACGCCGACGCGGTCACCGGGATCAGTGCGCTGTCGACGGTGCCCGCTGTGCTGCGCGAACTGCGGGTCATGCTCGGGCGGTACTACGCGAAGGTGCCCAAGATCGTGGTCGAGCCCGGTGTGCGCACCGGGGTCCCGCTACTGGTCGACAACCCGCGGGAGGTGGGCGGCGACCGGCTCGTCAACACGCTGGCCGCGCATCACCTGCACAACACCGCCTGCGTGGTGGTGGACTTCGGTACCTCGACCAACGTCGACGCGATATCGGCAAAGGGCGAGTTCCTCGGCGGGGCTTTCGCGCCGGGGATCGACATCTCGGTCGATGCGCTGGCGGCGCGGGCCGCCGCACTGCGCAAGGTCGAACTGGTGGCACCGCGGTCGGTGATCGGCAAGAACACCGTGGAGTGTCTGCAATCCGGCATCCTGTACGGATTCGCAGGCCAGGTCGACGGTCTCGTGCGGCGAATTGCCAGCGAGCTGTCCCGCGGTTCCCGTGAGCCGGTGGAAGTCATCGCCACGGGCGGGCTCGCGCCACTGGTGATCAACGAGTCGGAGACGATCACCGAGCACCGTCCCGACCTCACATTGCTGGGCCTTCGGCTGGTTTACGAGCGCAACGTGCGCTGATCATCGGCCGTCCTGCCACCAACGGCGAACCGGTGCGCGGGGCTCGCACGGGTGTTCGTACCCTAGGGCCTCATGAGCGATATCCCGGAGCAGCCGATGAGCGAGGACGACCTGCCGGAGCAGATGCGGGTGCGCCGGGAGAAGCGTGACCGGATCCTGGCGGCGGGCAAGGAGCCCTACCCGGTGGAGGTTCCGCGCACGCACAGCCTCGCCGAGGTGCGTGCCGCATACCCGGATCTGCCCGTCGACACGCAGACCGGCGACCTGGTTGGGGTCACCGGCCGCGTCATGTTCCTGCGCAACACCGGCAAGCTCTGCTTCGCGACGCTGCGCGAGGGCGACGGCACGGAGTTGCAGGCGATGCTGAGCCTGGCCAAGGTCGGCGAGGAGTCGCTGGCGTCCTGGAAGGCCGACGTCGACCTCGGCGACCACGTGTTCGTACATGGTGAGGTCATCACCTCGCGGCGTGGTGAGCTGTCCGTGTTCGCCGACAGCTGGCAGGTCACGTCGAAGGCACTGCGCCCGCTGCCGGTCGCGCACAAGGAACTGTCCGAGGAGACGAGGGTCCGGCAGCGTTATGTCGACCTGATTCTGCGGCCCAAGGCACGCGATGTGGTGCGCACCCGGGCGACGGTGCTGCGCGCGCTGCGCGACTCTTTCCACCGCCGTGGGTTCACCGAGGTGGAAACGCCGATGCTGCAGACGTTGCACGGCGGTGCCTCAGCGCGCCCGTTCGTCACGCATTCCAACGCCTTTGACATGGATCTTTACCTGCGTATCGCGCCGGAGTTGTATCTCAAGCGTTGCGTGGTGGGCGGTATCGAGAAGGTCTTCGAGATCAACCGCAACTTCCGGAATGAGGGCAGCGACTCGTCCCATTCGCCGGAGTTCGCGATGCTCGAATACTACGAGGCTTATGGGACCTATGACACAATCGGCGTGCTCAGCCGCGAGCTCGTCCAGGAAGCCGCCGAGGCCGCATTCGGTTCCCAGGTCGTCACGCTGAATGACGGAACCGAGTACGACCTGTCTGGTGAGTGGGCTTCGCTGACAATGTACGGCTCGCTCTCCGATGCACTCGGTGAGGAAGTCACGCCGGAAACGTCGGTGGAGAAACTGCGCTCGTTCGGCACGGCGCGCGGGATCGAGGTCGACCCGAAGCTGGGCCACGGCAAACTGGTCGAGGAACTGTGGGAGCATCTCGTCGGAGACGGGTTGCACGCACCGACATTCGTGCGCGACTTCCCGGTGGAAACCTCTCCGCTGACCCGCCAGCACCGAAGTCAGGAGGGCGTCGCCGAGAAGTGGGACCTGTATGTCCGCGGATTCGAGCTGGCCACGGGTTATTCGGAGTTGGTCGACCCGGTGATCGAGCGGCAACGGCTCGCGGCGCAGGCGCAGCTCGCGGCCAAGGGCGACAACGAGGCGATGCAGCTGGACGAGGATTTCCTCCGCGCGCTGGAGTACGGAATGCCCCCAAGCGGCGGAGCCGGAATGGGAGTCGACCGCTTGCTGATGGCGCTCACCGGTCTCGGTATCCGGGAAACGATCCTGTTCCCGCTGGTACGTCCGGAATAACTCGGTAGGGCAGATCTAACAGCAGATGTTGATTTGCCTTTGCTCCTGCCAACAGGTATTAATATCGTAAGTCGAAGGCTTTTGACAGGGCGTGGCCACCACGCGATCTATCGCCAGCTTTAAAACAGGAGGAATCTCATGGCGCAGAAGGTCCTTGTCTCCCTAGTGGACGATCTGGACGGGTCCGAGGCAGAAGAGACGATCGAGTTCGGCCTGGATGGGGTGAGCTACGAGATCGACCTGTCTGCGGAAAACGCTGAGGAATTGCGTGACGCGTTGGCGCAGTATGTCGAGCACGCCCGTCGCGCGGGCGGTCGCAAGCGGGCCGCCGGCCGTGCCGTAATCGCGAAGGCACCGGGCCGGTCGGCTGCTGTCGACCGGGAGCAGAACCAGGCCATCCGTGCGTGGGCGCGCAAGAACGGGTTCGAGGTTTCCGACCGCGGTCGTATCCCGTCGGAAGTCGTCGAGGCCTACCACCGCAAGAACTGACTGACGAACTCGAGCGGCCTCCCGGATTTCCTTACCGGGGGGCCGCTTCGGTTTTCTGCGCGTAACGCGCGGGCGGGATGCCGGCGACGGCTGTGAAGTCGCGCACGAAGTGCGCCTGATCGCTGTAGCCGAGTTCGTGTGCGAGTGCGGCGTGGTGCAGATGCGGGTTGGCGGCGATCCGCGCGGCGGCGTCGTTGAGCCGGTACACCTGGATCGCCCACTTCGGGTTCACCCCGACGTGTTCGGTGAACAGTCGCTGCAAGGTCCGCACGGGCATTCCGGTCGCCGTCGCGAGATCGCCCACCCGGGTCAACGTGGGGTCACTCGCGATGAGCGCCACCGCATCCCGGGCGCGGACCTCCGCGGCGGTCAGCGCCGGGACGTCCGCGCACAGCAGCTCGTCGACGATCGTCACCATCTCGCCGGTGGTGTCCGCGTGCCGTATCGCGGTCTGCGCCTGCTCCGCCGCCGGGCCGAAGACCTCCACCAGTGGCAGCGCGCGGCCGGCCAGTTTCGTCAGTGGTCTGCCCAGAAACGAGCGGCAGCACCCTGGCCGGAACCGGACGCCGAGCACCTGGTCCTTGCCGTCGAGCAGGTAGGAGAACACCTCGCGGCTCGGCCCCCACACGCCGGATGCGTTGCGCGAGAACGCGGTGTGCACCGACAGGTTCGGCAGCACCCGCTGCTCGTGCGGCGGCTGCCCGCGCAGGTCCCACCGCACGATCCAGTAGTACTCGATGAAGGGACGCAGCGGTGCCGCCGGTTCGTGCCTCGTCAGCTCGAACCGGGGCGCCGCCAGCCGCTCGGCCAGGATGCCCTGGGGAATTCGCACCACGCCGAGCACCATAACGTCGCCCGCTGACGTTTTTCTTCAAGACGAACCGAAGCCGGATCGGCTGGAATTCCGCCATGTCCGACTTGCCAGAAACCGTCCGTACCGCCGCTGTGCCGTTCCGGGATGTGGTGCGCGGCCTGCCTGCCGAACGGCTCGACGACCCCACCCCCTGCGCCGAATACGACGTGCGAGGGCTGCTGAACCACCTGCTCTACTGGGCTCCCCGGCTCCTCGCCGCCGCGCGCAGGGAGCCCGCTCCACCGCAAGGACGGTGGTGAGGAGAGCGCCGGTCTGGTGACCGGTGACTGGCGGCAGCGGTTGCTCGGGCAGATCGGCGATCTCACGGATGCGCTCGGCACCGCCGACGCCTGGCAGGGCACCACCAGGATGAGCGCCGGTGACGTGCCAGCGGCGATGATCGGCCAGATGGTGCTGTGTGAGCTGGTGATCCACGGCTGGGACCTCGCGAAGGCCACCGGGCAGGAGTTCCACTGTGACGCGCAGGTGGCCGCGGCGCTCACGGAGATCATGCGGCACCTGGGCGAGCAGGGCCGCCAGATGAAGGTCTTCGGCCCGGCGGTGCCGATCGCCGAGTCAGCGGGTGAGCTGGAGCAGGTACTAGCCCTTTCCGGCAGGGACCCAGCCTGGGCACCCGCCGCTTGAAGGTGCTAATGGGGGCGCTTTAGTCAGGTTCGTTGCCGGCGGCGTCGGGGGCAGCCGTCGCATTCGGTCCGGCCGGGGAGCAGGTAGGTGAAGCAGCAGCTCTGCCGGAGCCGGCTCCATCCGCGGCTGCCGTCCTTGGCTGTGGCCATGCACAGTGTCGAGGCCGAGGTCAGCGGCGCGAACCGGGATTCGAGCACGAGTGCGGCGTCGGCAACGCCTGCCCCTTCGTCGCCGCCGTCGAGGCCGGCCCACCACAGGGACGCGTCGAGCACATCGGTCGCACCGGCCCACAGCATCCGGGCGCCGAGCGGGCTGAGCTGGCTGTAGGTACGCACGAACTGCGCTGCGTGAGCCGTGTAGCGGGCGCGCAGAACTGCGGCGAGTGCCCGCTCGTCGGCCACGACGGTCGCCTCCGGCCGAGCCGCGCCGGGATCGAGCGGCAGGCAGTAGAACCGCTCGCCGAGCAACGCGATGCCATCGGGTTCTGGCCGTCCCTCCGCCGCGACGCGAACTGCCAGGTCCTCGGGGCGCAGCATGGGCACCCGGCGCTCGTGGTGGAGCAGCAGTGCGCCGAGATAGGCGGGCACGCGCAGGTACCACGACATGACGTAACTGGCCGTCGTGCGGGCGGGAGCCGCGCCGTATTCGGCTCGTAGCCAGTCGGTCAGCCGGTGCTGCCAGCGCACGAGGTGCCGGGGATCGGTGAGCAGCTCGGAACACCGTTGCCAGCTCGTGGCCGGCAGGTCGGTGCGGAGTTCGACGCGCTGCTGGAGCCCGGTGATCCGGGCGAGCGAACCGGCGAGCGCGCCCTGGCGGGCACGGGTGTGTCGAGTATCACGCACCGACCGATCGACGGT
The DNA here is from genome assembly GCF_040645195.1 of Saccharomonospora sp. NPDC046836. Taxonomy (NCBI): domain Bacteria; kingdom Bacillati; phylum Actinomycetota; class Actinomycetes; order Pseudonocardiales; family Pseudonocardiaceae; genus Saccharomonospora; species Saccharomonospora sp. NPDC046836. The sequence continues at coordinate 141,755 of NZ_JBEYXW010000007.1, read as the reverse complement.
CACGCCTAGCCTCCACTGCTCCAATCAGGCGATTAGGGATGCCTTACCTTAGCCCTGTTTCCGGCATTCGCCAGTGGGGAGCCCCGTTCGTGGGACGTCGCCGGCTGATCGTGTTCGCGAGGAGCGGACAAGAACAACCCAGTGGAATCACGACGGGGTGTCGTGCGTTGTTCCAGACGTCAACAGCCAGCAACAAATCGACTGTGTGGCTGGTCGCGAGCCGTTTACAAGGCTGTCCGGAGCAGGGCACATTCCGCCGTAGTGCTACGCGAGCACGTGCGCTTGGCTACTACAGTGGTCTCACGGTGCCGAACTCGTCATCGGAATCGAATCAACGTTGCTGACGAGATCGGGCCGCCGGCGCAGCAGTCGAGGGAGTGGGAATGTTCGAAAGGTTCACCGACCGCGCGAGGCGGGTGGTTGTCCTGGCCCAAGAAGAGGCCCGGATGCTCAACCACAACTACATCGGCACCGAACACATCCTCCTGGGTCTTATCCACGAGGGTGAGGGTGTCGCCGCCAAGGCGCTCGAGTCGTTGGGTATCGCGCTGGAGGGCGTCCGCCAGCAGGTCGAGGAGATCATCGGCCAGGGGCAGCAGGCCCCGAGCGGGCACATCCCCTTCACGCCGCGTGCCAAGAAGGTGCTGGAGCTGTCGCTGCGCGAGGCGCTGCAGCTCGGCCACAACTACATCGGCACGGAGCACATCCTGCTCGGCCTCATCCGCGAGGGTGAGGGCGTGGCGGCGCAGGTGCTCGTCAAGCTCGGCGCCGACCTCAACCGAGTTCGCCAGCAGGTGCTGCAGCTGCTGTCCGGCTACCAGGGCAAGGAGCCGGCCGAGGCAGGCAGCGGCCGTGGCGAAGGCACCCCGTCGTCCTCGCTCGTGCTGGACCAGTTCGGTCGCAACCTCACCGCCTCCGCGCGGGAGGGCAAGCTCGACCCGGTCATCGGTCGCAGCAAGGAGATCGAGCGCGTCATGCAGGTGCTGTCGCGCCGCACCAAGAACAACCCGGTCCTGATCGGCGAGCCGGGCGTCGGCAAGACGGCCGTCGTCGAGGGGCTGGCACAGAACATCGTCAAGGGCGAGGTGCCCGAGACGCTGAAGGACAAGCAGCTCTACACGCTGGACCTCGGTTCGCTCGTGGCGGGCTCCCGGTACCGCGGTGACTTCGAAGAGCGTCTGAAGAAGGTGCTCAAGGAGATCAAGACTCGCGGCGACATCATCCTGTTCATCGACGAGCTGCACACGCTCGTCGGTGCCGGTGCCGCCGAGGGCGCGATCGACGCGGCCAGCATCCTCAAGCCGATGCTGGCGCGTGGTGAGCTGCAGACGATCGGCGCGACCACTCTCGAGGAGTACCGCAAGTACATCGAGAAGGACGCCGCGCTGGAGCGCCGCTTCCAGCCGATCCAGGTCGGCGAGCCGTCGCTCGAGCACACGATCGAGATCCTCAAGGGCCTGCGTGACCGGTACGAGGCGCACCACCGCGTGTCGATCACCGACTCGGCGCTGGTGGCCGCCGCGACGCTCGCGGACCGCTACATCAACGACCGGTTCCTGCCGGACAAGGCGATCGACCTGATCGACGAGGCCGGTGCCCGGATGCGGATCCGCCGGATGACCGCTCCGCCCGACCTGCGCGAGTTCGACGAGAAGATCGCCGACGTGCGCAGGGAGAAGGAGTCGGCCATCGACGCGCAGGACTTCGAGCGCGCGGCGCGCCTGCGGGACGAGGAGAAGACGCTTCTCGGCCAGAAGTCCGAGCGGGAGAAGCAGTGGAAGGACGGTGACCTGGACGTCGTCGCAGAGGTCGACGACGAGCAGATCGCCGAGGTCCTCGCCAACTGGACCGGTATCCCGGTGTTCAAGCTCACCGAGGAGGAGACCACCCGTCTGCTCCGCATGGAGGCCGAGCTGCACAAGCGGATCATCGGCCAGGAGGATGCGGTCAAGGCCGTGTCGCAGGCCATCCGCCGTACCCGTGCCGGCCTGAAGGACCCGAAGCGCCCGTCCGGTTCGTTCATCTTCGCCGGTCCGTCCGGTGTCGGTAAGACCGAGCTGTCAAAGGCGCTGGCGAACTTCCTGTTCGGCGAGGACGACGCGCTCATCCAGATCGACATGGGCGAGTTCCATGACCGCTACACCGCCTCGCGGCTCTTCGGTGCCCCTCCGGGCTACGTCGGCTACGAGGAGGGCGGCCAGCTCACCGAGAAGGTTCGCCGCAAGCCGTTCTCCGTGGTCCTGTTCGACGAGATCGAGAAGGCCCACCAGGAGATCTACAACACGCTGCTGCAGGTGTTGGAGGACGGCAGGCTCACCGACGGTCAGGGCCGCACGGTCGACTTCAAGAACACGGTGTTGATCTTCACCTCGAACCTGGGCACGGCGGACATCTCCAAGTCCGTGAGCCTCGGCTTCTCTTCCGGTGCCGACGAGGGATCGCGGTACGAGAAGATGAAGCAGAAGGTCAACGAGGAGATGAAGAAGCACTTCCGGCCGGAGTTCCTCAACCGGATCGACGACATCATCGTCTTCCATCAGCTCACTCAAGAGCAGATCATCGAGATGGTGGACCTGATGGTGTCCCGGGTGGAGACCCAGCTGAAGGCGAAGGACATGGAGCTGGAGCTGACCGAGCGGGCCAAGGCGCTGCTCGCCAAGCGTGGCTTCGACCCGGTGCTCGGTGCCCGTCCGCTGCGCCGCACCATCCAGCGGGAGATCGAGGACCAGCTGTCCGAGAAGATCCTGTTCGGCGAGGTGCAGGCCGGCCAGATCATCATCGTGGACGTCGAGGGCTGGGAGGTCGGCGACGAGCGCGACGACCAGGCCAAGTTCGTCTTCCGCGGTGAGGCGAAGCCGATGGACGTGCCCGACGCTCCTCCGGTGAGCGTCGCCGCCGCCAGTGGCGACGACGCCGGCGAGGCCGAGGCCGAATAATCCAGAACCGGATGAAGACGGCGCCCCCGTGGGAATCCCCACGGGGGCGCCGCTGTATTCAGCCTGCTGAACGTGCCACTATTCGCTCAGCTGAACTCGCCGGCGTGCGTGCGCGCCCAGTCGGCGAACCGCGTCGCGGGGCGGCCGGTGATGTCCTCGACGGCACGGTTGGCGTGGAGCCCACCGTTGTCGAACAAGGCGAGCACGTTGTTGACGTACCACTCGGTGTTCTCGCCCATCGCGGGTGCCAGCGCTGCCACGGTCTCGGCGGGTGTCGCTGTCACGAACGGTATGTCGCGGCCGAGTGCCGCGCTGATGCTCGCCAGGAGCTGGGTGCGGGTCAACGTCTCCGGCCCCGTCAGCGAGTAGGCACGACCCCGGTGGGTGTCATCCAGCAACGCGGTTGCTGCGACGGCGGCAATGTCGTCCATTGCGATCGGTGCGCTCGCGGCGTCGGGATTCGGTTCCCGAACGGCTCCGGTGCGGCGGATCTGCTCGGCCCACATCAGCGAGTTCTCCATGAAGTCGCCTGGCCACAGGTGCGTCCAGGCGAGGCCGGACTCCTCCACGGCAGTGTTGACCGTTCCCCACCAGCTGTCCGGCTCACCGGAGAGATCGACAATGTGCTGCACGCCTGCCTCGCGTGCCAGCCGGAGGACCTCCTGCACCGTTTCGGGCGTCGGTGCGAGATAGACCTTCGAGACGCCTTTGAACGCCGCGGGCAGCGTGTCCACCCTGCGCAGGTACCCCTCGGCCACCTCGACAGTCGGCGGCAGCGCGGCCTTCACGGGATTGTTGGTCAGCGCCCGGATGTGCCGTTCCCCGCGCGCCAGCAGCTGGTCGACGACCATGCGGCCGATGTTGCCGGTTGCTCCGGTAACCAGGATCGTCATCGACATCCCCCTGTCGCTTCCGTCGTCGGCGACGAGCCTAGCGTCGCGGCCTCTGTTGCTGCAGCCGTGCGTCGAGCTGGGCCAGCGCGTCGAGTGCGCCGAGGGCCAGCGGGACCCCGCGGCCATGCCGTACCTGCGGTTCGCGTGGGTTGATACGGATCAGCGCCCCGGTCGCTGCGCTCGCGAGCTCCGCCTGCCTGCGCACGGTGGGTACGGCAAGACCCGCGCCGATCTCGACGACGACCACGTTCTGCCGGTCCCGGCGCCACTCGCGCAAAGCGACCAGCTGGCGCTGGGATCGGCCGGGGACCCAGTCGAGGTCGCCGAACATGAGGATGTTGGGCCGCGCCAGGCCACCGCAGCGCGGGCACGTGGGCAACGGTGGCACGGCCCGCATCGTCGCCGCGTCCACGCTCACGGACATCTCGCCAATGGGCCAGCTGCCGTCGTGGCAACCCGCGAAGCACTGCAGGTGGTGAATCGAGCCGTGTACCTCGGCGACCGCGGGGAAACCGGCGCGCTGGAACTGCCCGTCCACGTTAGACGTGAACACCTGCACCCCGCCGGGCAGCGCCGCGCCCCACTCCCGCAGCACGGTGAAACCGGCATGCGGCACGGTGCGCCGGTACAGATCGAGGCGGTGCCCGTAGAAGCCCCAGGCCAGCTCGGGATCGGCAGCGAAGTGTGCCGGGTCGGCGAGTTCGGCGAAACGGAGGCCGAGCCTGGCATACGGCGGGTACGCCCGCCAGAATCCGTGGTCACCCCGGAAGTCGGGGAGGCCCGAATCCACGCCCATCCCCGCGCCCGCGCACACGAGCAGGGCGCCGGCGGCCGAGATGAGCTCGGCCGCGTGGTCGAGCTCCCGGCTCACTCCTGCTTCGGCACCGAGCTCTGCACGACCTCGAACTCCAGCAGGCTCGCTCCGCTGGCGACCGGCTTGGCGCGCTCACCGGAGTGTGCCTCGCGCGAGGGCCCCTGCGCCCACGCCTGGAAGTCCTCCTCGGACTCCCACTTCGTGTAGACGAAGTAGCGGTTCTCGCCGGACACCGGGCGAAGGAGCTCGAAGCCGAGGAAACCCGGCTGCGAGTCGACCGCGTGCAATCGCGCGGCGAAGCGTTTCTCCAGCTCCGGACCTGCGCCTTCGGGGACCTCGATCGCGTTGATCTTCACAACTGCCATGGCCCCAGCCTAGAACCTAGCGGCCGAGCGAACCGGGGTAGAGGTACTCGTCGGCGGGCCGCTCGGTGCCGCGGAACCAGGCGTCGAAGAAGCCGCGCAGGTTCTGGCCGGAGATGTCGGTGACGAAGCGCTCGAAGTCCGGCCAGCTCGCGTTGCCGTCCCGGTGCCTGGCAGGCCATTCCCGGAGCACCCTGTTGAAGTCCGCCTCGCCGATCTGCCTGCGCAGGGCGTGGATGGCGAGAATGCCCTTGTTGTAGACGCCCTCGAACTCGTTGCCGGTGCCCATGTCGTACAGCCGCGGTGCCCAGAACCCCGCGTTGTCGTGCAGTTGGTCGATGGCGCGCTGGTAGCGGGCGTCGAGATTGTCACGCTGCTTGCCCTCGGCCCACAACCACTGCGAGTAGCTGGCCAGACACTCGTTGAGGCAGATGTCGGCCCACGATTCGACCGACACCGAGTTGCCGTACCACTGGTGTGCCAGCTCGTGCACGATCGTCTCGAGGTCGGCCGAGCGCGTGTAGGTGGGCCTTCCCTGGGTCTCCAGCGAGTAGCCGATGTTCTCACCGAGGTAGATGCCGCCCGCGGTACTGGCGGGATACTCGCCGAACTTGCCCGCCAGGAAATCGATGATCTCGCCCAGCCTGCGGGCATCGCCCCGGACGGCGTCGGTGCCCGGTGCGAACGCGTTGACCACCGGTGTGCCGTCGGCGAGTCGCCCTCGCTCGATGGTGAACCGGTCGATCGCCACCGTGGTCAGGTAGCTCGCCACCGGGTTGGGCTCGGTCCACGTCGTCGTTGTCCAGCCGTTCGCGGTGGTGGTGTTCTCGAGCCTGCCGATCGACACCGCATTCCAGCCCTCGGGGACACGGGCGGTGAGCCGGAACGTCGCCTTGTCGCGAGGGTGCTCGTTGACCGGGTACCAGAACGCGGCGGACTGCGGTTCGCCGAGTGCGAAGGCGCCGCCGGTACTGCTGCGTTGCCAGCCGTTGGTGCCAAGCTGCGCGCTGGTGACGGACACCGGCTCCCCGTTGTAGTGCACGCGTGCGCTGAACGTGCTGTCCTTGGCGAGGGCACGCGGCGCGGTGATCACGAGCTCGGCGTCGCCTTGGCGGGAGAACTCCGCCCGCGCGCCGTCGATGTCCACCGAGGTCACCGTGAAGCCGCGCAGGTCGAGGTTGAACTGCTGCAGCTGCTGGGTGGCGCGCGCCGTGACGGTGGTGTCGCCCTCGAGGCGCCCGGTGGCCGGGTCGTAGGACACCGACACGTCGTAACCGGTGACGTCGTAGCCGCCGTTCCCGTCGTTGGGGTAGTACTTGTCACCGATGCCCGCTGCGCCCGGCGCGATGCTCGGCGAACTCGGCGGCTGCCGCTGCGGCGGCGCGGGTTCGGTTGCGGTGCAGGCAACTAGTGTGCAGACCAGACTTCCGAGCAGGAGCGTCCGCACGCGGCGGTTGAACATGAGGGCAGAGCCTACGCGCCGGGCCGGTAAGCCCACGTAAGAAAGAGTGACATCGATGCGCCAACGTGAGGACGTCGTCGACTTCGGTGGCCATGGCGTGCCCATCGTGCTACTGCACGGCCTCATGGGCAGGGCCACCACCTGGTGGCGGGCCGCGAGCTGGCTCACCGCCTACGGGCACGTCGTCGGCCTCGACGCCCGCGGCCACGGGCGGGCGCGTCGCGACGGGAGCTGGGCGACCGAGGAGTTCGCCACCGACGTCGCCGAACTCGTGACCGAGCTCGACTCCGGTCCCGCGGTGGTGATCGGGCACTCGATGGGTGGGTTGCATGCGTGGATGCTCGCCGCGACGTATCCGGAGCTGGTGCATGCGGTCGTGGTAGAGGACATGGCGCCTGACCAGCGTGGCCGCACCGTCGACGACTGGCGTGGCTACTTCGAGTCGTGGCCGGTGCCGTTCCGGTCGCTGGCGCAGGTACGCGAGTTCTTCGGCAGCACCGGTGACTACTTCGTCGAGTGCGTCGAGGAGCGCGCCGACGGCTACCACCTGATCGCCGACCTGAACGACCTCTACGCAATCGCGGCGGAGTGGGGCCGCCGCGACTATTGGTCCTATGTGGACAAAGTGCGCTGCCCGCTGCTGGTGGTCGAGGCCGGGAACACGGCGATGCCGCCGGGCCAGCAGGCCGAGCTGGCCGCGCGGGTCCCCGGCGGCAGGCACGTGGTCGTCGCGGGCGCCGGTCACGTGGTGCACGACGACGCACCCGATGAGTATCGCGGTGCCGTCGAAGCCTTCCTTTCCGGCGTTCTCGCTCGCTAAACGGACTTGACGAGGCGGGCGCTGAGGTCGTGCCTGCCGGTTCCCGTGGCGAGCAGCGGCCAGATGTCGGCGCCGAGCAAGCCCCGTTCGTCGGCATGCGCCGCGCCGGAGCACGCCGCCGCCTGCACGCCGTTGGCCGCCGCGAACGTGGCCACCGCATCCCGCGTCCTCGGCCCGAAAACCCCGTCCACAGCCAGGTCGTTGCCCTGCTCGCGCAGGAGCTGCTGGGCGATGCGGACGTTCTCGCCGGTGTCGCCGGGCCGCAGCAGCGGCCAGGTCGCCGCCTCCCGAACCGGCAGATCGAGTTCGGCACCGACCGCTTCCCGCAGCTCGGGCAGCCGCGCGTACAGCATGTCGCCCGGGCACTGGGTCGTCATGAAATCGCGGTGTCCCCTGATGAACTCGGGCGCGATTCCGTACTGGCTCGCGATGTAGGCGACCATTCGTACCAGCGATTCCCACTGCGCCTCCGGCACGTCGACGCTGGTGTAGAGGCCCTCGTTCTCGATGCCGATGACCTCGCTGTTGTGGTTGCCGACGTTGGCGCCCATGACGTGCCGGTTGCCGCTGCGCAGCGCTTCGTAGCTGCGGTGCCTGCCTTCGGTGATGTAGCCGCCACGGCTGATGGTGAACTGCTGCCCCGAGTCGATCCAGCCGCGGGTGTCCATGTGGAAGTTCTGGATGTCACGCGAGATCTGGAGCGCGCGCTGGCGTGAATAGTTCGTGCTGTTGCCGGGTTCCACCGTGTGGTGCACGACGATGTAGGTCGGTTTGCGGTTCAGCACCTCGATCGGCGCCCTCGGTGCGCGGGCGCCCCAGTCGCTGGTCCGGTAGATGACCGGCTCGGGTGCCCTGCGCGTCGCGGCGCCCGCGATGCCCACCGGTACGGCTGATAGCGCGCCCACCGCGGTCACGGCGAGGCCACCCCGGATCAATGCACGACGGTTGAATCCTGTCCGTGAACCCATTTGGTTCCCCCCTCAGTTCGGACGAGGAAACCATTGTTTCAATTTTCGCCAGGCAGGGCGAATCGACCATCGTCGGTCTGCTCGACGAGACCGTCGACCAGTAACGAGTCAAGGCACCGGTCGCGCTGCCCCGCCTGCGCCCACACGAGGTCGAGCCGCGCCTTCTCCACCGGCTCGCTGGTGCCGCGCAGCACGTCGAGCAGCAGGCCGCGCACTTGCCGGTCGGTGCCGGCGAACTTCTGCACCGGCTTGGCCGGTCCCGCGTAGGCCGGCCTGCCCGCGTGCTGCCAGGCGCAGTCCGCGGCCACCGGGCAGCCTGCGCAGCTGGGGCTGCGTGCGGTGCAGACCAGGGCACCCAGCTCCATCAGCGCGGCGGAGAACCGCGCGGCATGCGCGTCGGCGACCGGCAGCAGGGCCTCGACATCGGCCATGTCGCGGGTCGTCGACGGCGGTCCGGCGTCACCGGCACCGTGCACCGCCCGCGCGACGACCCGCCGCACGTTGGTGTCCACGACGGGTGCCCGCTTGCCGTAGGCGAAGGCCGCCACGGCGCGGGCGGTGTAGGCCCCGATTCCTGGCAGCGCGAGCAACGTGTCGACGTCGCCGGGCACGACGTCATCGTGCTCGCGCGCGATCACCTCCGCCGCGGCATGCAGCCGCAGCGCCCGGCGCGGGTAGCCGAGCTTGCCCCAGGCGCGCAGCACCTCACCCTGGCTCGTGGCGGCCAGCGCCGAGGGGGCTGGCCAGCGGCTCAGCCACTGCTCCCAGATCGGCTGCACGCGGGCGACGGGCGTCTGCTGCAGCATGATCTCGCTGACCAGCACGCCCCACGCGGTGCAGTCCTGGCGCCGCCATGGCAGGTCTCGCCCGGTGGTGTCGAACCAATCGATCAGGGTGTCGGCGTCGATGGGCACGCCACGGAGGTTACGACACCTCGGTCAGCCAACCGGTGTGCACGTTGTAGACGAACCCACGCACCAGGTCGGTATGCGGCAGGAACCGGCTGGTCTGCACCCGCCGGATCGACTGCCGGACGTTGGCGGAGACATCGCGGAACGCCTCGACGGCCCAGGGCGGCCGCAGCCCGCTGGCCTGTTCGAGCTCGTCCTTGAAGCCGTCCTCGGTCACCGCGTTGAGGCCGCAGTCGGTGTGCTGCACGATCAGCACCTCGCGGGTGCCGAGCTTGCGCTGGCTGAGCGCGAGCGAGCGGATCATGTCGTCGGTCACGACCCCGCCCGCGTTGCGCAGCACATGGGATTCCCCCTGCAGCAGCCCGAACAGCTCGAACACGCGGATGCGCGCGTCCATACATGTCAGGATTGCGACGTGTAGTGATGGGCGGGGTGAGGAACGGTCCCCCGGCACCACGTTGCCGAGCTGTTCGTTGCGCTTGAGCAGCAGGTCGATCGCCGTCATGGGTTCATTGGAACCACGGTCCGCGCGGGTGCACAACCCGAGGCGCGAAACGTCACCACGCGGTTACGGCCCGAACCAGCGTTCCTCGGCGGTGCGCGGTGGGGCGGAGGTCGTCCCCACCCGCAGTTCGGTGGGCAGCGTGATCACCTTGGGGGCGACCCGGTCGTTCGCGCCGAGCAGCAGCTTGCCAGCGGCTTTGCCCTTCTCGAGTACCGGCTGGTGCACGGTCGTCAGGCCGGCGCGGGTGGCCTCGGCGATCCCGTCGAACCCGGTGATCGTCAGGTCGGCCGGTACCCGCAGACCACGCCTGCCGGCCTCGGCGAGTGCGCCAAGCGCGAGGATGTCAGAGGTGCAGATCAGTGCCGTCACGCGCGGATGAGTGTCCAGCAGCTGGCGAGCGGCGGAGGCGCCGTCGTCCACGTTGTGCTCGAAACGTTCCACCACCGGCACGGTCTGCCAGGACACGCCCGCGGCCTCGAAGGTCCTCGCCAGCGCGGCCAGCCGAGTGCGCTGAACGTGGTAGTGCGCCTGCTGCTGGCGCGAGATGGACACGAAGTCGTCGTTGCGGTCGCGAGCCAGCCGCATGCACAGCACACCGATCTGGCGGTGGCCGAGACCCACGAGGTGGTTGGCGAGGCCGACGGTCGCGGCGTCGTCGTCAGGGCCGACCCGGTCGACTCCCTCGATCTGCGGCTGGTCGACGATCACGGTGGGCACCGGGCGCTGCAGCACGGCAGCGAGGTGCGGGTCGTCGTCCGGGACGGAATAGACGACGAAACCGTCGACTCCCGCCCTGTGCACGGAGGCGACGTCCTCGCGGCCGGGGCTCGCGGGCACGAGATGCAGGCCGACGCCCGCGTCCTCACAGGCCAGCGCCAGTCCTTCCAGTACCCCGATCGCCGCGGGGTCACGAAAGGCGTAGGACAGGTTCTCGGTCAGCAGTAGGCCAACCGCGCCCGCCTTGCGGGTGCGAAGCGACCTGGCGACCGGGTCGGGGCCGGGGTAGCCGAGCCGTCGTGCCGTTTCGAGCACACGTTTGCGCAGCTCGGGTGATAGTTGATCCGGCCGGTTGTAGGCGTTCGACACTGTCGTCCTGGACACGCCCAGCTCGGCGGCAAGTGACGCCAGAGTGGCCTGCCGCCGGGTTCGCATCGGCCGGTTCATGAACAAACCGTAACGGTTCAGAAGCAAATGCAGAAGTTGCACCCAATCTGCATCACACCTAACGGTCCGTCGTGACGCGCGTCGCTGACCTGTGGATCCGTCACCGGATGGGGTAAGGTCAAATCGACAATGGTTTCCATTATCCTTACTGTTCGTGACCGACTGACTTGTCAACGGAGTGTGTGTCGATGAACTCTCGCCGCGCGAGGCGCCTGCTCGGTACGGCGCCGGTGCTCGTCGCACTGGCTCTCGGAGTGGCCGCGTGCGGAGGCGGCGGTGCTGCCCAGCCCGGCGCGGGCGGCGCGATCTCGGTGGTCGCGTCGACCAACGTCTGGGGCAGCGTGGTCCGCGCCGTCGGCGGTGACCACGTACAGGTCACCTCGATCGTCAACGATCCCTCCGCCGATCCGCACTCGTATCAGGCCAGCGCCGTGGACGCCGCCGAGGTGCAGTCGGCGCAGCTGCTCGTCTACAACGGCGGTGGCTACGACGACTTCTTCGCCCAGCTCGCCGGGCAGGTCACCGGCGCGAAGCCGATCGTGGCGTTCACGGGCGAGACGGAACACGGGGAGCAACCGCACGGTAGCGAGGGCGGGCACGACCACGGCGGGGTGAACGAGCACGTCTGGTACGACCCCCACGTCGTCGCCGCGGTAGCCGACCAGGTCGCCACCCGGCTCGGCGAGATCGACCCGGCCCAGCGCGAGACGTTCACCGGCAACGCGGGCGCGTTCACGGCGAAGCTCCACGAGCTGGAGGCGCAGATCGTCAAGATCGGCACCGACCACCCGGGCAGGAAGGTCGTCGCCACCGAACCCATCGCGCACTACCTGCTGGAGGCCGCGGGAGTCACCGATGCGACGCCGCACGACTTCGCAGAGGCCGTCGAGAACGAGACCGACGTCCCGGTCGCCGCACAGCAGGAGGTCACCGACCTGGTGTCGGGCAAGCAGGTGCAGGCGGTCGTCAACAACACCCAGACAGTGACGCCGGTGACCGAGAAGGTCATCGGCACGGCACGCGATGCGGGGGTGCCGGTGGTCGAGGTGACCGAGACGTTGCCGGAAGGCACGACGGACTACATTGCGTGGATGAGTGGCCAGGTGAATGCGTTGGCGGGAGCACTGAGCAAGTGAGTCGAGGAGTCGTCGAGATCCGCGACGCGGCGCTGGGGTTCGGTGCACGGACCCTGTGGTCGGGTCTCGATCTCGACGTGCGGCCCGGCGAGTTCCTCGCCGTACTCGGGCCCAACGGCTCCGGCAAGACCAGCCTGCTGCGCGTCCTGCTCGGCCTGCAGCCGTTGAGCACGGGCACCGTCAGTGTCGCGGGTAAGCCGCCGGGGCGTGGGAACAACAAGGTCGGCTACGTGCCACAGCAACGCGCGCTCGACGAGCAGCTCACCCTCCGCGGTGTCGACCTGGTGGGGCTCGGCCTCGACGGCGATCGCTGGGGTGTCGGCCTGTTCGGCATGCGCAGGCGCAGGCGGCGGATCGCCGAGGCCGTGGCGGCGGTGGGTGCCGAGTCGTATGCGGCCTCGCCCGTCGGCAAGCTCTCCGGCGGTGAGCAGCAGCGGTTGCGGGTCGCGCAGGCGCTGATCGGTGAGCCCGACGTCCTGCTCTGTGACGAACCGCTCGCGTCGCTGGACCTGACGCACCAGCAGGTGGTGAGCGAGCTGATCGACAAGCGGCGGCAGGAAGTCGACACCGCCGTGCTCTTCGTTACCCACGAGATCAACCCGGTCCTTTCCTATGTGGACCGTGTGCTGTACCTGGTGAACGGTCACTTCCGCATCGGTACTCCCGACGAGGTCATGAACTCGGCGACCCTGTCGGAGCTGTACGGCACCCGCGTCGAGGTGATCAAGGTCGGTGGGCAGATCCACGTCGCGGGCGCGCAGAGCGCACTGTGTGAGGACGAGATCCACCACCACGTTGGCGAACGAGTGTCATGAGGCCTGCCCGTGGATAAGCTCTTCGACTTCGAACTCACCGCGAACCTGCTCGGTTTCGGTTTCGTGCAGACGGCACTGCTCGCGGCGGCCGTGCTCGGGCTGGTCGCCGGCGCGCTCGGGCCGCTGATCGTGACAAGGCGGATGTCGTTCGCCGTGCACGGCACCGCCGAGCTGGCGTTCACCGGCGCCGCCGCCGCGCTCCTGCTCGGCATCGGGGTCAGCTACGGTGCGCTCGCCGGTGCCCTCGTCGCCGCGTTGCTGCTGGGCCTGCTCGGCGGCCGGGAGTCCGAACGCGACTCGGTGATCGGCGTGATCCTGTCGTTCGGGCTCGGTCTCGGCGTGCTGCTGCTCTGGTTCTATCCGGGCCGCGCCTCGAACAAGTTCGGCATCCTGGTGGGGCAGATCGTCGCGATCGAGCCGCAGAACCTCACCGTGCTCGTGGTCGCGGCCGTTGTGGTGCTGGCGGTGCTCGCACTCGTGTACCGGCCGCTGCTGTTCGCCTCCGTCGACCCGGCGGTCGCCATGGCACGGGGCGTTCCGGCCCGCTCGCTCGGCGTGCTGTTCGCCGTGCTCGTCGGCGTGGCGACCGCGCTCGGAGTGCAGATCGTCGGTGCACTACTGGTGGTGGCTCTCATGGTGACGCCGGCCGCCGCGGCTGCCCGGCTGACCGCGAACCCGTTGCGGGCCACCGTGCTCGCGGTGATCTTCGCGGAGGTCGCGGCGCTGGGCGGGATCATCCTCTCGCTCGCGCCCGGCGCGCCCGTCAGCTTCTTCGTCACCGCGATCTCGTTCACGATCTACCTGGTGTGCCGGGTCATCGCCTACGTCCGCGGCCGCCAAAGCCGGGTGGTCACCGAATCGGTTGCGGAGCCATCGCCTGCTGAATCCGTTCGCTGAAACAGTCGTCGTTGAGCAATCAGTGCAACAGCAGCAGGACCTGTAGCTCACCGACGATGAACCCGATGATGCCGCCGACCGCGATCAGCTTCCACTCGTCCTGCCGGAACGCGGGCCGCAGCAGCCCTTCGTACTGCACCGGCGTGAGCCTGAGCATCCGTTCCTCGACCATGTTCGCCACGTCCATCGCCTTGGTCAGGTAGCCCTCGGCCGGCTGGATCGTGCCGGGCAGCCGCTCGATCGCCTTCGCCGCCGCGGCACGTTTCATCTCCGCCAGCCGCTGCGGGCCGATGGCCACGCTCACGAGCGGTTTCGCGGCGTTGGCCTGTTCGTCGATCGCCTCGATGACCAACGTCTGGACCATGGCCATCAGCCGGTCCGAGCGCGGACCCCGCAGGACCGCCTCCATCAGGTTCGGCACGGTCAGCAGCTCACGGGCGATCAGCTCGCCGTACTGCCTGGCCACCTCGGTGCGCCGCCGCTGGAACCTGCCCTGGATCGTGAACCGGTTGAACAGCCGGATCGGCTCCCGGGGCACGAAGATCAGCTTGATCGCGAGCCAGTCGGTGAACAGCCCGATGCAGGCGCCGAAGAGTGGCATCACAAGTGGTTCCTTGGTAACCGCCCAGACAATGGACTGGACGATGCCGAGGACGAAGCCGAAGTAGATGCCGGAGCGGGCGATGAACGCCATCTCCGGCCGGGAGGTCTCCCGGATCAGCCGGACCAGCAGCGCCTTGTCCTTGGTCAGCCGCTGCACGGTCATGTGCTTGACGTCGAGGAGGTCGTCCAGGTTCTCGCGCAGCTCGTCCATCAGCTGACGGACCAGCTGCGGCGTCGATGCCTGGAGCTGCTTGACGATGAGCTCCTGCGCCATCGCGGGCAGGCGCTCCCACATGCGCGGGTGGTACTCGGCGAGCACGTCGCGGGCGATGCTGTCGACGGCCCGCAGCAGTGGCTGCTCGATCTCGCGGGCGATCCGGTCGGCGTCGACCCTGTCGAAGACGTCGCGGATGTCGAGCAGGTTCGCCGTCAGCAGGTCGGTCGCGATCGCGGCCATCCGGCCGCCGTGCCGGGGAACCACGCCCTGCCAGCCGAGGAAGGTGCCCTTGACCCCGGTCCACTCCAGTGGCCGGAACATCATCTCGATGGCCACGCGCTTGGTGACGTACCCGATGAGCGCCGCGACGAACGGGATGGCGGTGTACAGCGGCCAGTGCTGGGCGAGATCGTCCAGGACCGCGTCCATTTCGGACCCCCTCCCGGCGTCGGCGGCCTGTGCTCCACGCACAGTATCGGTCGCGAACAGAAAGCGTCCGTTTGGAGGTATGGGATTCCGCCTGTGGACTCATTAAGGTTGCCGAATGGCAGAAGCCGGAGTCCCCAACCCCACGAAGTCCACCCCGTTCACGACAGTCTTCCGTGGTTACGACCAGGTCCAGGTCGACGACTACGTCAAGAAGGTCTCCGTCGAGCTCAGGCAGACGGCCCGCAGCCGGGACGAGGCGACCGCCGCGGTCGCCGACCTCACCAAAGCGCTGAGCTATGCCCAGTCGGAGCTCGCGGATTCCAAGGCCGCCCTGACCCGCATGGTCGAGGACCCGTCCGGGCCGGCCGCGATGAGCGAGCGCGTCAAGACGATGATGCAGCTCGCCGAGGAGGAGATCGCCGACCTGCGCAAGAAGGCCGCTGACGAGGCCGCCGCGACAAGGTCCGCCGCCGATTCCTACGCGGAGAAGACCCGCGACAAGGCACGCGCGGACGCCGGCCAGCTGGCTGCCGAGTCCGAACAGCAGCGCAACCAGCTGGACAAGGAGGCCGAGCAGCGACGGATCGCGGCGGAGCGGAAGTCCGCCGACGAGGTAGCGGCGGCGGAGAAGGCGTCGGTCGACAAGGTCGCAGCCGCCGAGCGGAAGTCCGCCGAGGAGATCGCCGCGGCGGAGAAAACGTCGGCCGAGAAGGTCGCAGCCGCCGAGAAGAAGTCTGCCGAGGAGATCGCCGCCAAGACCGCCGAGGCGGAGCAGCGCGCCGGCAAGCGCGAGGCCGATGCGAAGCAGCGTGCGGAGGCCATGATCGCCGATGCGGAGAGCAAGCTCGCCGACGCCAACGCCAACCGCACCGAGGCGCTCGAGCTGCGTAGCGTTGTGGCTGACCGGCTCGCCGCCAGCCACACCGCTCTGCAGGACGCGCTGGAGCGGCTCGGCTCCGTACCCGAGGTTGCCGTCAAGCAGCCTGTCTGACCCCCCGTTGACCTCCAAGCGGTCGTGGAGCCCTACCCGGCTCCACGACCGCTTTCGCGTCACAATCGGTGAATGCTGCTGGGTGACGAGCGAGCCGCCGTCTGCGAGTACGCCCGCCGGATGGTCGCCGACGGGCTCGTCGTCGGCACGTCCGGGAACCTGTCTGTCCGGGCGGGTGACCTCCTCGCGGTGACTCCGACCGGTGTGGACTACGCCGAACTGCGGCCCGCGGACGTCCCGGTGGTCGGCCTGGACGGAACCCCCGTGGCCGGGCAGCTGCTGCCCACCAGTGAGCTGCCGATGCACTTGCGCGTCTACCGTGCGGCGACGGACCCGGACGGTCACCCGATCAGCGCCGTGGTCCATACCCACTCCGTGCACGCCACGGCGGTGTCCACAGTGGCCGACGAGGTGCCGCCGGTGCACTACCTCGTGGCTCTCATCGGCCCATCGGTACGTGTTGCCCACTACGCCGGTTACGGCACGGAGGAGCTCGCCACGGCCATGCTGGCCGCCATCGAGGGACGCCGTGGCTGCCTGCTCGCCAACCACGGCACGATCACCTACGGCGCCGGCCTGCGCGATGCCTACCACCGGGCGCAGCAACTGGAGTGGTTGTGCCGGCTGTGGCTGCTGGCCCGCTCCGCAGGCGAGCCGCGGTTGCTGCCGCAGGCCGAGATCGAGCGCACCGGTGAACGGCTCCGCGATTACGGTCAGCGGTAAATGATTTGCCGCCCGTGCGGCGTTTGAAAACAATTCGGCCACGCGCGGGTTCCGGCGCTGGCGACTGTGATCCGTCCAATCGCCGAAGATGCCACTACGCCGCCAGTGCTGCGGCTTGGTAACAATAAGGCCGTACCGGGATTGAAGCGTGCACTATTTTCAGGTGAACTCGGATGCTGCTGACAAAGCATCGTTACCCGTCGACTTCACCGTTTACGGGCTCGACCAGACATTTCGCGGCCCGCGCTGGGTGGATTTCTTCGAGGGCGTGCCAGACGCCGCACCATGGGCGTTGTGGCTGGGGCACCGGGAACGGGACAGCACGCGCGGTGTGCGGATCGGCAGCATGCCCCGTGCACGCTATGACCAGACCATGTGCTCGACCGGGGGCGATCCCCTGGCCGAGGTGGCCTTCAGCGGCGCATTCGGCCTGGTCAACCTCACCCTGCCGGATGGTTCCGTGCCGAGGCCAGAGGGGCTGATCCAATCACTCGTCGAGCACGCCGAGCAGGAGGCGAAGCGGTACCCGGCGTGGCCGTGGGTCCGCTGGGACGTCGACGGCACGTCGGTGCCCGCCAGGGTGTTGCGTTTCGCCGGAGCGTGGGCGGGTTTCACCGACGGGCTGGCGGACACCTACGTGGTGGCGATCGGCATCGGCGTCGAGCCGGAAGGTCTGCGCCTCGTGCCGATCTCGGAAACGGCGGCCTATGGCACCGACCTCACTGCTCCGCTGAGCCTGACGGCGCTGGGGCGGTACAAGAGCAACCGGCCAGAGGCATGGTTCCCGCCGCCGCAGCGAGACGCATTTCATCCAGACCAGTTGGCGCTCGTACCGAAGTCCGAAATCTAACCTTTTGGTCTAGTGACGCGGATCACTGATCGCTAGGGTGCCCCCATGCGACCAAGCGACGAGGCTGAAGGTCAGCGAACACAGACTGTCACTGAGGCCCTTCTCTCCGGAAGTACTTACCGCGGTGTGGCCGAGCAGAAGCTGTCACCGGCCGAGGAACGCTTCGAACGTGCAAGGCGGACGGTCGGGTTCGTGCTCGCGCCGCTGGTCACCATCGTGTTCCTCGCTCTGCCCACCACCCTTGACTCGAGCCAGCAGCAGCTCGCCGCCGTGTTGCTCGGCGTCGTCGTGCTCTGGGTTTGTGAACCCGTTCCCATTCCCATCGGCGGGCTCATCGGAGTCGCGGCCATCGTGATGATGGGCGTCATGCCGGTGGACGACGTGCTGGCGCCGTTCGGTTCGTCAACGGTGTTCGTCTTCATCGGCGCCTTCATCCTGGCGCAGGCGATGTTGCGGCACGGGCTCGCGCGCCGGTTCGCCTTCCGGATACTCGCGCTGCCCGGCGTCGGCCGAAGCACCTGGCGCGTGATCATCGCGCTCGGTGCTGTCACCTGTGTGCTGTCGGCGTTCATTTCCAACACCGCGACGGTCGCGATGTTGCTGCCGACCGCTGTCGGCCTGCTGTCGGTGATCGCCGAGCTAGTGCGCAGGCAGCAGCCGGAAGGCCAGGACTTCGACCCGTTGCGCCTACGGGTTGGCATCGCCCTGATGCTCGTGCTCGCCTACGGCGCGAGCGTCGGTGGGCTGCTGACACCCATCGGATCGCCGCCGAACCTCATCGGCAGGGAGCTGATCGAGGAGGCGACGGGTGCTCGCATCTCGTTCCTGGAGTGGACGACGGCCGCGCTGCCGATCTGCGCGTTGATGTTCGCCGTGCTCGTCGCGGTGCTGATCCTGCTCAACCGGCCGGAGATCAAGCAGTTGAGCGGCGTGGAGGACTACGTCGCCGCGGAGCGCGCCAAGCTGGGCAAGCTCTCCAGGGCGGAATGGAACACGCTGATCGCCTTCTCCGTCACTGTGACGCTGTGGATCACCCCCGGCATCGTCGCGCTGGTCGCGGGCAACGACTCGGCGGCGTACGAAACGATCAGTGACCGGCTGGACGAGGGCATCGTGGCGGTGCTCGGCGCGGCACTGCTGTTCATGCTGCCCACGAACTGGCGGCAGCGCCGTTTCACGCTGACCTGGTCGGAGGCCGCGCGCATCGACTGGGGGACGGTGCTTTTGTTCGGCACCGGCATCATCTTCGGCTCGCTGCTCAGCAACACCGAACTCGCGCAGCGGGTCGGCTCGGCGCTGGCGAACACCTTCGGCCTGACGAGCACCGTGGCGCTGGTCATTTTCGCGGTGCTGCTGGCGGTGGTCGTCTCGGAGACCACGTCCAACACGGCTGCAGCGGCCGTGGTGGTGCCGATCGTGATCCCGATCGCGGCCGCATCCGGCATCGATCCGTTCATACCCGCGCTCGCGGCGACCTTCGCGGCGTCGTTCGGCTTCATGCTGCCGGTGTCGACACCGCAGAACGCGATCGTCTACGGCTCGGGCGCGGTCCCGATCACGAAGATGATCCGCTCCGGTGTCGTCTTCGACGTGGCGGGCGCGTTGCTGATCATGCTGATGCTCCCGGTCATGGTGGCGTTGACCGGTCTTGGTTGACGCGCTGCGGGCGACCAGGCGCGGGGAATGAATCGGGCGGGGCGGAAGTTGCCCCGAGCATGAAGGCAATCGTGCTCGACCAGTACGGCTCGCCCGACGAACTGCGCCTGGTCGACCTCGGCGAACCCAGGGTCGCCCCTGGTGAGGTCCTGATCCGGGTGAAGGCTGCTGCGGTGAACCCGGTCGACTGGAAACTCGCCGCCGGCAAGCTCGATCCGATCATGGAGGTCCGCTTCCCGCTGATCCCGGGCTGGGACGTCGCCGGGGTCGTCGAGCGGGTCGGGCTCGATGCAGGTGAGTTCGCGGTTGGCGACGAGGTCTTCGGCTACATCCGCAAGGACTGGGCGCAGAACGGGGCCTACGCGGAGCTCGTCTCGGCGAACGTGCGGATGCTCGCCAGGAAGCCGGCTGCGCTCAGCTGGGCAGAGGCGGCCGGGGTGCCGCTGGCCGGCCTCACCGCCTACCAGTCGATCAAGCGGGTAGGCGTCGGTGCGGGCGACACGGTGCTCGTGCATGCCGCGGCAGGTGGTGTCGGATCGTTGGCGGTGCAGATTGCGGTCGCGCTCGGTGCCCGTGTGATCGGCACCGCGAGCGAGCGCAACCACGACTTCCTGCGTTCCCTAGGCGCCGAACCGGTCGCCTACGGGGAGGGGCTGGTAGACCGGGTGCGCGAGCTGGCGCCGGACGGTGTCGACGCTGCCCTGGACTTCATCGGTGGTGACGCGGTGGACATCTCGCTGGCACTGGTGCACCTGCCCGACCGGATGGCTTCGATCACCTCGGCCGAGGTGCGGGACAAGGGTGGTCACTACGTCTGGGTGCGCCCGGATGCGACCGGCTTGGCGGAGCTGGCGAAACTCGCGGATGCGGGCAAGCTGAGCGTGCACGTGGCCCGCGCGCTCCCGCTCGCGCAGGCAGCGGAGGCGTGGCGACTGAGCGCGGCGGGACACACCCGAGGCAAGATCGTCCTGACTGTCTAGTCGCCTTCAGAACTGGTTACGCTCGGCTCGAGCTGGGTCGTGTATGTAGTCAACGAGACCGGCGACTCCGGTCCCCGGGTTCCTGGGCACGTGACTTGAATCTTTGGGAGCACGGCCCACAGCCTGCCGGGCTAGTGCGAAATCAAAGCTCGGCGGTATGTCCTTGCCTTTTATGCCATAGCCGCGTAAGGCTCTGCGGAGATACGTCGAGTCCACGTGCTTGGTGCAATCGCAAAAATGCCAGAGGAGCCAAAGCTCGAAACATGGGTTACTGATGGCCGGTGCTAGCGCCTGTGGGATTTTCTTGTGATCATCCACGTCGAAGACGCGCCAGGCTGTATCGTAGCCATCCCGATCGCCGACCAGTCTTCCGTTGTCTGTTTCGTTTGCCGCAGCGTTGATAATGGAGACTGGGTCGCGCCCGCGACCCTTGACTTTCACGTCCACCACGCTAATGGCAGCTGCTCTTAGGTAGTCCGCGAGCCTTTTGAAGTACTGTACCTCGGTTTTCTCGCCTTCTGCAACGAGGAGAATCCGCGGATTCTCTCGTCGCGTCGCCTTTTTGCGGCGCAGGTCGGCTGAGCCTCGCGGGACTCGACCTCGCCCCACTAGTGGGCGACCTTTTCCAGGAGTCGTTTAATTCTTCCTGCGTCTACCATGGGGACCGCGCCATACCTGCCCTGCATGTACCTACGCTCGAAGTTGTCATCTTTTCTGACTTCGAACTCGTGCAAGGAGTACAGCTGAGAAGCGCTTCCCCGATCCTTTTCGGTGAACCATACTTCATCGGACCCCAGTGACTGGTCGACCAGCTTCCCGATGAGTGAGACGTCGTGAGAGGTGAATATCAACTGTGCGCCTAGTTTGTTGACTGATTCGTCTTTGAACATCTTGATGAGGGTCGACGACAGGAGTGGGTGCAAGCTGGCGTCGATCTCGTCAATTAGCAGCACCTGTCCGTTCTTGAGGCAGTTGATCGCTGGCACGCCGATTGTCAACCAGGCGATAGTTCCCGAGCTTGCATCGCTAATCGACAGTGGCTCGCCTGAATTTTCGCCATTCGCCCCAGAGTGGGAGAAGCGGATCTCGCTGCTGATTTCCTTGAGGATATCCTCCATGTCGACCTCGGGTGGGCGCTCATCATCGCCTTCATTTATGGCTGCGAAGATCCGGGCAAACTTCTGTTTGATCTTGTCGTCAATTGTGGCTTGATGTAGCTTGATGCTGGATATCCCGAGATCGGCCAGTCTGAGAAGTGACTCGGCTTCTCGAAGAAGTTCAGGATCTTCGATGGCCTGCTTGATCCACCGTAACCTGGAATTTCTGTCGTTCTCGTTGTAAGCGGCGTAGGAAACGCCGCCGACCAAGGCATCGGCAAGTCTGTTCAGTAGTGGGTGTTGACTATTTGCGGCAAACGACAGGAACAGCGTCTTTGGTCCAACCATTTTGCTGAGGGACACGTTTTGTCCAGGTAAGGTCCGACCAAAAGAATATTGAGAATCCAAGAGCCCCACTCGGTGGAACAGAAGCCGTGGGCGGGCATGCGGGTAGCTGTTCAGCCACTCTTCGTGGATTCCCTCGTGGTTGGATTCAAAGCCGTAGTTGTACCGAGTTCCGTCAACAACAAAGTCGACCTCATAGGTTGAGGTCTGCTGCCGATGGTGATCATCGAGCTTGAATGGACGATATGGAAACTTCTTGCGCTTCGCCCATATTGTGGCCGAGTTGGCAACGGCTTGCACGAGGAAATCTATCGCGTCGAGAACTGTCGATTTGCCGGACGCATTGGCGCCATAGATACCGGCGACGCGAGTGGTAGCCCGAAGCCAGTCCTTGTCGGCCGGCACCGCGCCACGGGCGGCAGACGACGCGAGCGATAGCTCCGCTGGATCGCGCAAGGACCTGTGGTTGGAGGTCCTGAAACGTAGTAGCATCGCCTGCTCCAGTGTCGAAATCATGCAGTTTGGATCCTCTTCTCGTCCTTTTTCGACGAGAATCGGCTCGAAACCGCGTCCCTGCGACAGAGTACACCGCCATCGCGGGGTAGGGTGAGCCCCTTTCGGCAGAGCCACCAAAGTTTGGGGCCGCTCGGGCCTCAGAACTGGTAGTACAGGAACGGGCTGAAGGTTCCTGTTGCCACCAGGATCGCGGCGTAGGCGAGGCCGACGGTCATGATGCTGATCCGCAGCGCCGTGGCGGGCTTGCTGCGCGCTGATTCCAGCAGCGGCCCGATTACCGGATGTGCGGGGAGGACGAAGATCGCCAGCGCGGCGAGCAGGATCACCAGCCGCTGGTTGGTCAGTGCCGATTCGACGACGTCGGTGAGCCCTTCGAAGTCCGGCACCAGCATCTGCCCCAGCATCGTCAGCGCGTGACCGAGATCGGGCGCACGGAAGAACACCCAGCCGAAGATCACCAGCACCAGAGTGAGCGCCCGGCGCGCGACCCGGGCGCCGGCGGCCTGCGGAGCCTTGTCCCAGCCGCAGGCTCGCTCGATGATCAGCAGTGCGCCGTGGTAGATGCCCCAGATGATGAACGTCCACGCCGCGCCGTGCCAGAACCCGGTCAGCACGAACACAATGCACAGGTTCCGGTAGGTCTTGCGGGCACCGCCGCGGTTGCCGCCGAGCGGGATGTACACGTAGTCCCGGAACCAGCGCGACAGCGACATGTGCCAGCGCCGCCAGAACTCCGTGATGGTCACCGACGAGTACGGCCGGGCGAAGTTCTCCGGCAACCGGAAGCCCAGCATCCGGCCCAGCCCGATCGCCATGTCGGAGTAGCCGGAGAAGTCGAAGTACAGCTGCAGCGTGTAACCGATCGCGCCGAGCCAGGCGATCGCGAACGTCATCTCATCGGCGGGGGTGGCGAAACACGCGTCCACCATGGGAGCCAGCGAATCGGCGATGATCGCCTTCTTGCACAGCCCCAGCGCGAACCGTGGGAAGCCGGCGGCGATGTCGTCGAGCCGGTGCGAGCGCTGCTGCGGCAGCTGGTCGGCGATCTCCCGGTAGCGCACGATGGGGCCCGCCGCCAACTGCGGGAACATCGCGATGTAGGTGCCGAAGGACACCGGATTGCGCAACGCCGGCCGCTCGCCCCGGTAGATGTCCACCACGTAGGAGATGTGGTGGAACGTGAAGAAGGAGATCCCGATCGGCAGGGCGAGCTCCGCGATCGGGAGATCGCCGCCGAACAGCTGCGCGAACCACGCGATCTGCTCGGTGGCGAAACCCGCGTACTTCCACACCAGCAGGATCGACATGTCGAAACTGATGACGCCGATGAGCAGCCAGCGCCGCCGGTCCGCCGAACGCATGCCCCACTCGTCCGGTTCCAACGCCGGCCCGGCCAGGAAGTTGACGACCATGCACGCCAGCAACAGCAGCGTGAAGGCCCCGGCCCCGGTTGCGTAGAAGACCAGGCTGCCGATCGCGACGATGCCGTTTCGCCAGTTTCGCGGGCACACCACCAGCGCCAACAGAATCGCGGGCATGAAGTACCACAGGAACAGCGGCGAGACGAACGACATCCGGCGGCCCCCTGGTCACGATGCGGCACCGTGACCCTAACCGAGCGTCCCGCCCGGCGTGGCCAAGACCAAGGTCATTGGGCGAGCGAGCTCTACTAGCTCACACGCGACCGGCGACCCTTCGCCTCCTGGCGACCTCAGCGAGCAGCACGCCTGCCGCCACCGAGGCGTTGAGCGACTCCACACCGGGCGCCATCGGAATGGACACTGTGACATCGCAGTTCTCGCGCACGAGGCGGGACAACCCACGCCCCTCGGAGCCCACCACGATCACCAGCGGATCGGTGGCGAGGTCGAGTGCGTCGATGCTCAGCGAAGCGTCGGCGTCCAACCCGGCGATCATCAGGCCGTCGGCCGCCCACGCCTGCAGCTGCCGGGTGAGGTTCGTGGCGATGGCGACCGGCAGCCGGGCCGCGGTGCCTGCGCTGGTCCGCCAGGCCACCGCCGTCATTCCGGCGCTACGCCGGGTGGGCAACAGCACGCCGTGCGCGCCGAACGCCGCCGCCGAGCGGATCACCGCGCCCAGGTTGCGCGGGTCGGTCACCCCGTCGAGCGCCACCAGCAGCGGGGGTTCGCCGGAGTCGCGCGCGGCGGCCAGCATGTCGTCAGGGTGCGCGTACTCGAACGGCGGGACCTGCAGGCCGAGGCCCTGGTGGACGGCGCCCCCCGTCTTACGGTCGAGCTCGTCGCGTGGCACCTCCAGGATCGAGATGCCCTTGTCGGCAGCCATGCGCACGGCCTCGGCCACCCGGTCGTCGGCGTCGATGTTGAGTGCCACGTACAACGCAGTGGCCGGGACGCCGGCGCGCAGTGCCTCCACCACCGGGTTACGGCCGGCAATGATCTCCGGTCCCTCGGCAGCCTTCTTCGCGGACTGGCGCTTCCTCTCGTCGCGTGCGGCTGCCGCGGCTGCACGCCGTTGCGCGGGATGTCCGGGACGCTGCTCCGCCCTGGGTGTCGGGCCCTTGCCCTCGAGCCCCTTGCGTCGCTGGCCGCCGGAGCCGACGACCTGACCCTTCTTGGTTCCGTCCTTGCGGATCGCGCCGCGGCGGTGGGAATTGCCTGCCATGTCTTCAGTCTCTCACTGTCCACAAGGGACCATTAGGGGTGTCTTCCACCGCGATGCCGGCAGCTGTCAGTTGGTCACGGATGGCATCCGCGCGCGCGAAGTCCCGGCCGGCGCGGGCTTGCTGCCGCTCGGTCAGCATCTGCTCCACCAGTTCGCCGAGCGCGTGTGTCCCCGCGCCACCGCCGCCCTCCGCCCACCGCTCGGAGAGCGGGTCCAGGCCCAGCACGTCGGTCATCGCCCGCACCGTCTCGGCGAGTTCGAGTGCCTTCGCGTTGTCGTTCGCGTCGAGGGCGGCGTTGCCGTCCCGCACCGTGTTGTGCAGTACCGCGAAGGCTTGCGGCGTGCCGAGGTCGTCGTCGAGTGCCGCGGCGAACTCGGCGGGTAGCTGTCCGATGTGGACATCGCCGGTGCTGCCGACGACCCGGCGCAGGAACTGCTCGATGCGCCGGTAGCCCTGAGCGGACTCCGACAGGGCGGCATCGGAGTACTCGATCGTCGAGCGGTAATGCGGCTGGATGAGGTAGTACCGCAGCTCTACCGCCCGGTAACGGCGCAGCATCTCCGGAATGGACACGACATTGCCCAGCGACTTGGACATCTTCTCGCCGGACAGCGTCACCCATGCGTTGTGCAGCCAGAACCGGGCGAACCCGTCGCCTGCCGCCTGTGACTGGGCACGCTCGTTCTCATGGTGCGGGAACACGAGATCCACGCCGCCGCCGTGAATGTCGAACTCGGCGCCCAGGTAGGCGGTCGCCATGGCCGAGCACTCCAGGTGCCACCCGGGCCTGCCGGGGCCCCACGGTGTCGGCCATGAGGGCTCGCCCGGTTTGCTGCCCTTCCACAGCGTGAAGTCGCGGGCGTCGCGTTTGGCGGTGGCCAGTGTCTCGCCCTGCTGAACCTCCTCGAGCCGCTGTCCGGACAGTGCGCCGTAGCTGTCGAACGAGGTGACCGAGAAGTACACGTCGCCGTCGGCTGCGTAGGCGTGCCCGTTGTCGATGAGCCGCTGGATGAGCTCGATCATCTGGGTGATGTGCCCGGTGGCGCGCGGCGCGATGGACGGCGAGAGGCACCCCAATGCCGTGTACGCCTCCTCGAACGCGCGCTCGTGGGTTGCCGCCCACTCCCACCACGGCCTGCCCGCGTCGGCGGCCTTGGTGAGGATCTTGTCATCGATGTCGGTGACGTTGCGGACCATCAGCACATCGAGTCCACTGTGGAGCATCCAGCGCCGGAGTACGTCGTAGTTCAGCGCGCCGCGGACGTGGCCGATGTGCGGGACGCCTTGGACGGTGGCCCCACAGACATACATGGACGCCGTTCCACTGCGTGCGGGATGGAACTCCCGCACGCCCCTGGTCGCGGTGTCGTAGAGATGTAGGACCACGTTGAAAATGGTACGGGTCAGAGCGCGGCGTGCTCGCGCAGGGCGGTCAGCAGAGCGTCGGTCCGTTCCGTCGTCGGCAGCGGCTCCACGAGAGCGAAAGCGCAGCCCAGCTCGCGTGCACCGCCATCGGCCTGCTCGTGGTCACCCACCATGAGCGCCTGTTCAGGGGCCACGCCGAGCCGGTCCAGGAGCAGCCGGAAGATCGCCGGATCGGGCTTGATGGCACCCACCTCGAACGACAGCACGAACTCGTCGACGTAGGTGTCGAAGCCGTGCTGGGTGAAGGCCGGGCGGATGTCGAAGGCGATGTTGCTCAGGACGCCGACTCGCAGGCCCTTGGCAGTGGCGGCCTTGAGCACCGCCGCGGTGTCGGGATAGGGGGTCCACTCGGACGGATCGATCAGCCTGTCGTAGAGGGCCTTGGCCTGCTCGACCCGCGGTACGCCGGACTGTCGCAGCACCTCGAGGTAGACCTTGTTGTGGGCGGCGGGGTCGAGGTCCCGGTTCTCCCAGGCCGCCCAGTGTTCGTCGTCGAGGTCGACGGTCAGCGTGACCGGCGCGGTCATCCTGCGCATCAGCTCGGCCTGCGCCTCGACGTCGAAGGGGGCGCCGTTGTGGTCGGTGAGGTCGGACAGCCAACTTGCCTTGTGTTCCAGCCGGAAAAGGGTGCCGGAGAAGTCGAACAGCACCGCCTGAATCGTCACCGGCCCAGGCTACCGGGGGAGGAGCAGTGCGGTGGCGATCGCCGCGATGCCCTCGCCGCGGCCGGTGAGGCCGAGGCCGTCGGTCGTGGTGCCGGTGACGGTGACCGGCCCGCCGATCGCTTCGCCGAGTACGCGTTCGGCTTCCACCCTGCGGGTGCCGATGCGCGGGGAGTTGCCGATGACCTGCACGACAGCGTTGCCGACCTGGAACCCGGCAGCTGCGATGCGGGTGCGTACCTCGGTGAGGAACTCGGCGCCGTGTGCTCCGGCCCAGCGCGGGTCGCCGGTACCGAAGACGGCGCCGAGATCGCCGAGTCCCGCTGCGGAAAGCAATGCGTCACAGAGTGCGTGTGACGCGACGTCGCCGTCCGAGTGCCCCGCGCAACCGTCGACGCCATCCCAGCGCAGGCCCGCGATCCAGCACTCACGTCCGGCTTCGATCGGGTGGACGTCCACACCCTGGCCGATTCTCACTGCCTCTTCTCCGCGGTCAGCAGGGCGTCGACGACAGCGAGGTCGAACGACGTCGAAAGGCGCATGCCGTGTGGATGCCCGGTGACGGTGTGCACTTTGGCGCCGAGCCCGGCCAGCGGGTCGACCGGATCGGCGTCGTGCAACACCGCGGCCAAGAAACCTTGTGGGGACTGGGTGAAACGTAGCCGGGAGCGATCGCGGGTGCCCCACACGACGTCGTCGTGGTTGACGATCTTGATGGTGTCGGTGACGGGCTCGACGGGGACGGCAGCGGGGGCGCCGGCCCGAATCTCGTCGACGACCGCGCGAATCGTCGCGGCCGGTGTGAAGGGTCTCGTCGCATCGTGTACCAGCACGATGTCGGACGGCTGTGCTGAGCTGGCCGCGAGCGCCGACCGCACCGAATCGGCGCGGTCGGCGCTCCCAGCGACAACTCGTACCCGCGTATCGGCGAGCCGTTCGAGTGCGGTCGAGTACGCGGTCATGTTGTGCGGCGGGCCTGCCACAAGCACTCGGTCAACACAATCCGAATGCAGCAGGCCGCGAACGGCATGCAACAAAAGCGATTCACCTCGGACCGGAGTCAGCGCACCGGACAGGTGCGCGTCGCGATCCGTGAGGGGAACCAGCGCGATGACGTTCAGGGCTGTTAGACCGCCGCGGTTTCCAGGACCTCGTCGAGTAGCACCTCGGCCTTGTCCTCGTCGGTGCCCTCGGCGAGCGCGAGCTCACTCACCAGGATCTGCCGTGCCTTGGCCAGCATCCGCTTCTCACCTGCGGAAAGGCCGCGGTCCTTCTCACGCCGCCAGAGGTCGCGCACCACTTCGGCCACCTTGTTCACATCGCCGGAGGCGAGCTTCTCGAGGTTGGCCTTGTACCGACGTGACCAGTTGGTTGGCTCGTCGGTGTGGGGAGCACGCAGTACGTCGAAGACGCGGTTGAGCCCGTCCTGGCCCACGACATCACGCACGCCGACGATCTCGGCGTTGTCAGCGGGAACGCGAACGGTGAGATCTCCTTGCGCGACCTTCAGGACGAGGTATTGCTTCTCCTCGCCCTTGATCACGCGTGTCTCGATCGCTTCGATGAGTGCGGCACCGTGGTGCGGGTAGACGACGGTCTCTCCGACCTTGAAAACCATGTGTCCTCTGCCCCTTTCGCTGAATACAGCTTAGCACGGAGCGTGGACAGCTAACCACCCACCCGCACTCGTCATCGCAGGTCAGTGGCCTTATGAAAGGTCATCCGGGGGTTGACAACCGGTCAATTCGTGTACTCACGCAGGTGGGCGTGGATGCGATTCCCGCGCTTTGCGAAATCCACTGTGGACAATTGATCGAGGGTTGCGGGCTGGGTGGCTGTCGCGTGACCGGTGACCACTTTGCGCCGGTCATCCGGCATCGGGATAGTCTGCGCGGCAGGGCAAGCCCCTAGGCAGGAAGGACTCGGAGAAGTGAAACGTCGCATGCTGGGCTCGGCCGGCCTCGGTCTCGCTGTCGCGTTGCTGATCACGGGTTGCGGGGCGGGGCAGATCACCCAGACCGACACCCAGGAAGCCGCGATCAACGGTGCGTCCGCGCAGGCGGGCACCATCGCGATCCGCGACGCCGAGTTGGCTTTCCCCGAGGGGATCCAGCCGCCTGCCTACCTGCAGGGCTCCAATGCCGAGGTCTTCATGAGCATCGTCAACCAGGGTGGCCGTGTCGACGAGCTGGTGTCGGCCAGCTCCGACGCTGCGACAAACGTCACCATCCAGGGTGAGCGGTCCCTGCCCGGTGGGGCCAGCCTGGCGATCAGCCCGGCCGCTCCCACCGCGGGCAGGCAGCTCCACGGTGAGATCGTCATCGAGGGTCTCCGGCGCGAGCTCCGCCCCGGGCAGACGATCGTCGCGACGCTCAACTTCCGCGACGCCGGTGCGGTCGAGGTCGAGCTGCCCATCATGTCGCCGCACGAGCCGCGTACCAGCGGTGGTCAGGGCGAAGGCGGTCACTGACTGTCGGTAGCGGCGGCTACCGTCTGCTCGTGGTCAAGAAAGGCTCGAGCAGCTATCGCTGCGCCGAATGCGGTATCGAGGTCGCCAAGTGGGTCGGTCGCTGCCCGGAATGTCAGGCCTGGGGCACGATCGAGGAACGTGGTGACAGCCGCCCGCCGATCGCGCGCGTAGCCGCCGGGGCGCCGAGCGCACCGGCCCGGCCGATCGCGCAGGTCGACATCGAGGCAGCGCGTGCGCGGCCGACCGGGGTCGACGAGCTCGACCGTGTACTGGGCGGCGGGCTCGTGCCGGGTGTCGTCGTGTTGCTGGCCGGCGAGCCCGGGGTCGGGAAGTCGACACTGTTGCTCGAAGTGGCCTACCAGTGGGCCATGGCTGGTCCGGCGACCGCTTTGTACGTCACCGGCGAGGAGTCGGCAGGGCAGGTGCGGCTGCGTGCCGAGCGGACCGGCAACGTGCACGACCGGATGTACCTCGCGGCCGAAAGTGACCTGTCGGCCGTTCTCGGGCATGTCGACGACGTCAAGCCGGGCCTGCTGATCGTCGACTCGGTGCAGACGATGTCGTCACCGCAGGTCGACGGCGCGCCGGGCGGGGTCACGCAGGTCCGTGCCGTCACCGCCGGCCTCGTTGCGCTGGCCAAGGAACGCGGCCTGCCTGTGGTCCTCGTCGGGCACGTCACCAAGGAAGGCTCGGTCGCAGGGCCGCGGGTTCTGGAGCACCTGGTCGACGTCGTCCTCCATTTCGAAGGCGATCGGCACTCCACATTGCGCCTGGTGCGCGGGGTGAAGAACCGGTTCGGGGCGGCCGACGAGATCGGTTGCTTCGAGTTGCGCGACGACGGTATCGCCGGTGTTCCCGATCCGTCGGGGCTGTTCCTGAACCGGCACGCCGAGGCGGTTCCCGGGACAGCGGTGACGGTGACGGTCGAGGGAAAGCGGCCGCTGCTGTGCGAGGTGCAGGCGCTGGTCGGCAAGTCGCACCCGAACCAGGCCAGGCGCGCGGTCAGCGGCCTGGACTCGGCGCGGGTGAGCATGGTGCTGGCCGTGTTGGAGAAGCGCGGTGGTGCGCAGCTGGGCGACAAGGACGTCTACACAGCGACGGTCGGCGGGATGAAGGTGACCGAGCCTGCCGTTGATCTTGCGGTGGCGCTGGCCGTCGCGTCGGCCTTCACTGATGACGCACTGTCGCCCCGGCTGGTGGCGATCGGTGAGGTGG
Organism: Saccharomonospora sp. NPDC046836; assembly: GCF_040645195.1. Lineage (NCBI taxonomy): Bacteria > Bacillati > Actinomycetota > Actinomycetes > Pseudonocardiales > Pseudonocardiaceae > Saccharomonospora > Saccharomonospora sp. NPDC046836. Next base: position 111,249 of record NZ_JBEYXW010000007.1, on the reverse strand, counting down.
GGCTGGCGGGTGAGGTCCGCAGGGTGACGTCCGTCGGCAGGCGACTGGCGGAGGCCGTCCGGCTCGGTTTCACCCACGCATTGGTACCGCCCGATCCCGGCCCCCTGCCGGACGGTATCCAGGCCCTGGAGGTGGGAGACCTGGCCAGCGCCGTTCACGCCGTGAAGTACGTCCCGGTGAAGTAGCGCCCCGTTTGTGGGGGTGGTGCCAACGGACGGAGTCAGAGCCCCCAAGGCCACCAAGGTGGCCTTGGGGAACCCTCAGCTCACTCGGAGAGTAGGCGGGCGCAGCGGATCAGGCCGATGTGCGAGTAGGCCTGCGGGTGGTTACCCAGTGAGCGCTCCGCGATCGGGTCGTACTGTTCCGGCAGCAGGCCCGTCGGGCCGGCCGCATCGACGAGTTGCTCGAACAGCTCCTGCGCCTCGGTCCGCCTGCCGGTCAGCAGGTACGCCTCGATCATCCACGCGGCGCACAGGTGGAAGCCGCCTTCACCGCCGGGCAGCCCGTCGTCGCGGTGGTAGCGGTATACGGTCGAGCCGCTGCGCAGCTCCGCCTCGATGGCCGTGACCGTCGACTGGAACCGCTCGTCCTGGGGATCCACCAGCCCCGCCAGGCCGACGAACAACGACGCAGCGTCGAGGTCGGTGCCGTCGTAGGCCGTTGTGAACGCCTGAACCTCGGCGTTCCAGCCCTTCTCCAGCACATCGGCGGCGATCTCGTCGCGCAGCGCCGCCCACTCCGGCGGGATCGGCCGGTTGTAGACCTCGGCGAGCTTGATGGCCCTGTCGAGGGTCACCCAGCACATCACCCGCGAGTACACGCGGTGGCGTGGCATGTGCCGCTCTTCCCAGACACCGTGGTCGGGCTCGGACCAGCGCCGTTGGACGGCTTCCGCCATCGCGTGGACCATCTCCCAGTCCGCGTCCCGCAGCATGCCGCGCGCCTCGGCGAGCGTGACGACCAGCTCGACCACCGGGCCGAACACGTCGAGCTGCACCTGGTGGTTGGCCAGGTTGCCGACGCGTACAGGGCGGGAGCCCTTGTACCCGGGCAGCGAGTCGATCACGGCCTCAGCGCCCAGCTGCGCACCGGCCAGCGTGTACAGCGGGTGCAGGCGCTCGGGGCCGGCCAACGTCTCCAGGACGCCGTGCAGCCAGCGCAGGAACCCGTCCGCCTCCTCGAGCGAGCCGAGAGTGACCAGCTCGCGCACCGTCATCGCGCCATCGCGGATCCAGCAGTACCTGTAGTCCCAGTTGCGGACGCCGCCGATCTCCTCCGGCAGCGAGGTCGTCGCGGCGGCCATCACGCCGCCCGTGTCGGCGTCGGCCAGCCCGCGCAGCGTGAGCGCGGAGCGAGCCACCAGTTCCGGTTCCACACTCGGCAGCTTGAGCGTGGTCGCCCACGAGCCCCAGTACGCGCCTGCCCGTGCACGCCGCTCCCGCTCGGGCAGCTCGTGCGGGCTCAGGTCGTCGGTGCCGCAACGCAGTTCGAGGACCACCGGGCTGTCCGGCGCCGGCTGCACGAGCGCAGTGGCGGTGTCATGCAGGCCGTCGCTGGTGATCTCCCACCGGACGCCGGGCGCGCGCAGCACGAACGGCTCCGAGGTGCCGAGCACGCGCAGGCCGTCCTCCTCCTGCCGCAGCCGTACCGGCACGCCGCCGAACTCGGGACGCGGCGCGAACACGATCGACGCCGCCGTCTCACCGGAGATCACCCGGATGATGTCGGTGCGGTGCGCGAGCGTGTCCGGCTCCATGTAGTCGGTGACCAGCAGCCGCGACCAGCGTGTCTCGACCGTCATCGTGTTGGGCAGGTAGCGCTGGCCCAGCGGCAGCCCGTTGCGATGCGGCTTGATCGTGAAGTGCCCCGCGGACTCGCCGCCGAGCAGGTCGGCGAACACGGCCGGAGCGTCCGGCCCAGGGTGACACAGCCAGGTCAGCTTCGCATCCGGCGTGACCAGGGCGACCGAGCGGCGGGACGCGAGCATGGACAGCCGCTCGATCGGCGGGGACTGCTCGCCGTAGAGCCAGTTCCGCCGTTCTTCGAGCATGAACGCGAGCACTGTCGCAACCTGCTCGGTGTTCGCGATGCGGTACTGAGCGAGGCTTTCGCCGGCCCCGACCTTGATGCCGAGGTCGGGGCCGGTCAGCCGCGCGAACGCCTTCTCGTCGGTGACGTCGTCGCCGATGAAGAGGGCTGCGGTAGCGCCGACCTGGTGACGCAGAGTGTCCAGCGCCTTGCCCTTGTTGGTCTGGATGACCGAGAGCTCGACGACCTCCTTACCGTCGGTCGTCGAGACGCCCTCCCAGGTGCAGGGGCCATTGTGGACGGCGTCGATGATGCGGTCGGCGTCCTCGCGCGGCGCGCGGCGTACGTGCACTGCGATGCTCGCCGGCTTGATCTCCAGCGAGGCGCCGTTCACGCCCTCGATGACAGCGTCCAGCTCCGTCTCGAGCCTGCGGTGCAGGTCGCGGGCGCTGGCGTCGATCTCATGGACGAAGCCGATGTCGAACTCCGAGCCATGGCTGCCGACGAGATGTACCTCGGAGGGAAGGCGGGACAACGTCGCCAGGTCACGCAGTGCGCGACCGGAGATCACCGCTGTGGTGGTCTCGTGCAGTCCGGCAAGGGAACGGAGCGCACCAACGGACTCCGGACGCGGACGTGCCTCGTCGGGATTCTCGGTGATCGGCGCCATCGTGCCGTCGTAGTCGCAGGCGACCAGCAAGCGCGGCGTACGGGCGATCTGCACGATCGCGCGCCGCAGCTCAGCAGGCAGGGCCTCGGCGGTCAACACTCCTCCTCTGGGAGCTTCGCAATGGTCTGTGGGGTCAGGCGGCGGTCTCGGACCCGAGGGCTTCGAGGAACGAGCGCGCCCACCTGTCGACGTCGTGCGTCAGGACCTGACGACGCAAGGCGCGCATCCTACGCCGACCTTCCGCGGGGTCGAGGGTAATAGCCTGCTCCAAAGCGTTCTTCACCCCGTCCAGGTCATGGGGGTTGACCAGGAACGCACTGCTCAACTCGGCCGCGGCGCCCGCGAACTCGGACAGAACGAGCGCGCCGCCCAGATCGTGCCTGCAAGCAACGTACTCCTTGCAGACGAGGTTCATGCCGTCACGCAGGGGCGTCACCACCATGACGTCCGCCGCGGCGAAGAAGGCCGCCAGTTCCGTGCGGTTCACCGACTGATGCAGGTAGTGCACGACCGGGTGGCCGACACGGGCGAACTCGCCATTGATGCGGCCCACCATCTGCTCGATCTCGCTGCGCATTCGCTGGTAGTGCTCGACCCGTTCCCGGCTCGGGGTGGCCAGCTGGATGAACGTGACGTCCTCCGGTTTGACCCGGCCTTCCTGGAGCAGTTCGTGGAAGGCCTGCAGCCGCAGGTCGATGCCCTTTGTGTAGTCGAGCCGGTCCACGCCGAGCAGGATCTTCTGCGGGTTGCCCAGATCGCTGCGGACCTGGGCGGCGCGGTCGGCGACGGTCTTGGTGCGGGCCAGTACGTCCAGCCCGGCGGCGTCGATGGAGATCGGGAAGGCACCCACGCGCACTGTGCGGTCGCCGACCTGCACCATGCCGGGGCGGGAGCGGACGCCCACCGAGCCGCGGCTCGGTTCGAGGCCGATCAGCTGACGGGCCAGCCACAGGAAGTTCTGTGCCCCACCGGGCCGGTGGAAGCCGACGAGGTCCGCCCCGATGAGACCGCGCACGATCTCCGCTCGCCACGGCAACTGCATGAACAACTCCACCGGTGGGAACGGAATGTGCAGGAAGAAGCCGATGCGCAGGTCGGGCCGCAGCTCCCGAAGCATCATCGGTACGAGCTGCAGCTGGTAGTCCTGTACCCACACGGTCGCGTACTCGCCCGCCACCGCCGCGCTGGCCTCGGCGAAGCGGCGGTTGACCCGGACGTAGGCCTCCCACCAGCCGCGATCGAAGATCGGGCGAGCCACCACGTCGTGGTACAGCGGCCACAGCGTGGCGTTGGAGAAACCCTCGTAGTAGTCCCGGACTTCGGCGTTGCTCAGCGTGACCGGATGCAGGACGAGACCGTCGTCGGTGAACTCGTCCACCTCGACGTCCGGGACGCCGGGCCAGCCGACCCAGGCACCTTTTCGCGAGCGCAGAAACGGTTCCAGCGCCGAGACCAGGCCACCGGGACTCTGGGTCCAGCGCTGTGCGCCGTCATCAGCACGTTCGAGGTCGACCGGTAAGCGGTTGGCGACGACCACGAACTCGGCACGGGCATCCAATGACAATGACTCCGTCGTAGCTGAGGGCGGCATGTTGTGAACACTATCGCGATAACGTCACTCGAGTCGGCGACCAGGATCGAGGGGGCCGACCATACGCGGGCCGGCAAGTTTCCTTTCCAGTCTGCCAAGTCCGGTGCGCACGGGCTGGGCGAGGAACTCGCCGAGCACCACGCCGGCCGCCAGCGCCAGACCGATCGCGACAGCTCCCATGAGCGGGGCGACCGTGCCGTTGTCCGCCAGCTCCGACAGGCCGCGGTAGGTCCCGAACCCGGGAAGCAGGGGCGTGATTCCGGACACGGCGACCACCAGCGGCGTCACCCGCAACCGGCGGGCGAGCACACCACCGCCGAGACCGACGAGGGTCGCCGCGAGTGCCGAAGCGATGATGGGGCTGGTTTCGGCCACCGTGAGCAGCCCGTAGGCACCGGCACCCGCCGCGCCGGCAACGGCTGACACGAGCAGCGGGCGCAGGCTGGAGTAGGAGGCCAGTGCGAAGCAGGCCGCCGCGCCAGAACCGGCCACCACGACGATCGGCAGGTTGACCGCGCTGAGGTCCGGGATGGCGGGGACCGGGGTGCGGCCGGCGCCGACCCGTTCGGCAAGGCTGATGGCGGCCGCCACACCGGTGATGAGGCCCGCGCTCATCAGCCCGACTTCCATGCTGCGGCCGGCGGCGGTGACGTAGTAGCCGGTGATGGCGTCCTGCACCGCGGAGACGGTCGAGAGCCCCGACAACAGCACCGTGAGCGCCGCCGCAACGACCAGTGTCGGTCTTTCCAGTGGCAGCAGCTCCAGGTTCACCACCGCGATCGAGGCGAGTGTGGCGATGAACCCGCCGGCCACCTGCTGGAAGAAGAACGGCAGCGAGGCCTTGTTCAGCAGCCTGCCGACCCGGTCGACGACGGCACTGATGACGAACGCGACGAGCGCTGCCCACAGCGAGCCACCGAGCAGCAGCGAGACGAACCCGGCCATGCCGCCCCAGGCCAGTGTGGAGACGAAGCGCGGGTAGGGGTGCGGTGCGTTGGTGATGCTTTGCAGCTCGGTGAAGGCCTCCTCCGCGCTGAGCCGGTTGCGCAGCAACCGCTGCACCAGCCGCTCGGTTGCGGACAGCCGGGTGTAGTCCAGGCTGCGGGACCGGACTACTCGCAGCGCGGTCACCGGTGGCAGGTCGCTGCCGCGGTGGCAGCTCACGGTGATCGACGTGAAGATGACGTCGACCTCGCAGTGGGGCAGTCCGAGGGTGCTGGTGAGGGCGAGAATCGTCGCGGTCACGTCGGAGGCGCCCGCGCCGCTGGCCATCTGGATCTCGCCGATGCGCACGACGAGGTCGAGGACAAGGTGCAGGGTGGCTTCGTCGGGCAGTTCCGGCCCCAGCGGCGGACCCGTTTCGACGACGGGCAGCTCACCGGTTGGTGCTTCGAGGATGTGCCAGGCACGTTGCCGGAGGCTTCGCCCCCGCGGCACACGCTTGTCGGCCTGGCCGTCGGTCGATGTTTCCAGGATCTGCCACGCGTGCCGGCGGTTGTTCGCCGTTCTCGCGCGCGGCCGCAGCTTCATGTGCCACCTCCGTGTTGGTTCCCGGAAGGCATCGACCCGCATGGCCCGGTCGTTGCACGCTGACCACAGTGGCGTGCACCACGTTGGATGTTGACCGAGGCTGATGTCAACTGGCCTTCAGGATGGGGGTGGGGATGCAGTCGGGGCCGTGGAGTCGCGGGCCACGGGCTCGCCGCGCTGACTCGGTTCGCGTGGTCCATACCGGCGCTCCACCGAATCGAGCTGTACATCGAGCCGTGGAACGGGGCCTCCGTGCGCACGGCCGAACGTGCGGGGTACGAGCGCGAGGGGTTCCTGCGAAGCCATCAGGAGATCGGCGGCGAGCGCGTGGACATGCTCTTGTACGCCGCGATCCGTCAGGCCGGCTGACATCTCCGCGCCCTGTCGAGACGGCACGGACCGGCCGATATAGTGAGCACGCGCCCGTGCGCGGGCCACGCCGGTATAGCTCAGTTGGTAGAGCAGCTGTCTTGTAAACAGCAGGTCAGGGGTTCGAGTCCCCTTGCCGGCTCCACTCTCACCAGGGAAAACAGCCCTGGTGAGAGCCGCGGTCAGAAAGCATGTCCATCACGGTGACTGCGAGTATGATGTCGTCGTGGCTGGTCGCGTTGCTAAGAAGCGCCCGAAGGGCTCAGTACGCAAGCGGGGCAACTCGTACCAGGTCAACGTCTACGCGGGAATCGACCCGTTGACCGGTAGGCGCTTGTACCTGAGCGAGTCGACTACGGACGAGCGCCAGGTTGACAAGATCCTGCGTCGGCTCCTGACGGAGGTCGACGAGCGCGATCACGCCCGAACGAAGGGAACTCTCCGCGCAGCGATCGACGCGTTCATGGAAACGCACGAGATGGAGCCTGCGACGCGGCGCAACTACAAGTTGTTCGACAAGAACTTCATCGGCCCCGCCCTGAGCAACGAGCCCGTATCCAAGATCGACGCCCGCGCGCTCGAAACGTTCTATGCGCAGCTACGCCGGTGTCGACGGCGGTGCGATCGCCGGCCCTTCATCGAGCACAGGACGACGGAGGAGCACGAGTGTCGCGTGGTTCGACACAAGCGCCCACCGGGGCGGCGACCGGCTGGCGGCTACCCGGAGCACAACTGCGCCGAGGCCGGTTGCAAGGTGATCGAGTGCAAGCCGCACGAATGTGACCCATTGCCGCCCGGCACGGTGCTGAAGATCCACTACGCGTTGAGCGCGATTTTTGCGGCCACGGTGCGGTGGGGCTGGTTGCAGTCGAATCCGTGCGATGTAGCCAAGAAGCCGTCGCAAACGCCGCCGCAGCCGAAGCCACCGTCAAGCGACGACGCCGCGAAGCTGGTTAACGCATCCTGGGACGAAGACCCGATGTGGGGCACGCTCGTCTGGCTCGTGTTCGTGACTGGCGTCCGGCGTGGCGAAGTTCTCGCCCTGCGCTGGACCGACCTGGCTGTCGAGCGCCTGCACGGGTGCCCCGATGCTGCCCTTTGCTCGGCCGCGCAGCCTGCCGACTGTCCTAACGCTACGGTCGCCGGGAAACTGGCCGTCAGGCGCGCGGTGTCACGCGTTGAGGGTGTTCTGGTAGAGAAGGACACCAAGACCCACCAGATGCGGCTGATCTCGCTGGACTCGACGACAACGGAGCTGCTCGTGGAGCACCGTCAACGATACGAGGCCACGATGCGCGACCTCGAAGCCCATCCTGCACCAAACGCCTTGTTGTTCTCGTACGCGGCGACCGCCGATCGCCTCGCCGATCCCGACGCCGTCACCCATCGCTACACCAACATGGCCAAGTCGCTCGGCATTGACAGCAACCTGCACGCGTTGCGGCACTACTCCGCAACGGAGCTACTCACCGCCGGCGTCGACCTTCGCACCGTCGCTGGCCGGCTAGGTCACGGCGGCGGAGGCGCAACGACCCTGCGCGTGTACGCCGCCTGGCAGAACGAATCCGACCGCCGTGCTGCCGAGATCCTCGGTGGCCGACTCACCCGTCCCGCACGTAAACCGAATTCCGAGAGCTGACGGCGTGCCCGCCGCGCATGACTGGGGGCAGATCACGGTTCCGGCCGAGATCGTGTGCGCCGCCTGCACACGCTGGCCGAACCGTGGACCCGCCTGGGCAACCTCAGTCAACGCTGAACTCGACGAGTTGTGCCGCCGATACCGTGCCCGTCCCTTGAAAGTCCTGGATGCTCGATACGGGTTCGTTGTGTCGGTACATGCGGCCAACGGTCGCCTGTTGGTCTTGAAGTCCACGCCCGATCCGGCGGGTGCGCTCCAGGCGTCCGCGGCCAGGCAGCTCGCCGCGTTGGGTATCGGTCCGATCGTTCATGAGGTCATAACGTCCGATGTCGCGACGTGGACCGTCATGGACCAGGTCCAGCCGGGAACGCGCGCCGCGGGCTCGTCGTCGCTCGACGAGCTAGCCAGCCTGCTCCGCCCGCTCATGGCCGGGCCACCGATGGGCCGCGCGTTCCCGCCGATTTCGGCGTGGCTGAGGCAGCGTCTGCTCGACGGCGGACTAGCCGACCTACCTCCGGGCGCGGCTCCGGTAAGTCAGTCGGAGCGCGAACGAGCTTTGTCGACATTGGGCGATCTGGTCGTCGACGAGTCTCGGTCGTTGTGCCACGGCGACCCGTCGGACGGCAACGTGCTTCGCGGTTCGCACGGTCTCCAACTGGTCGACCCTCGTGGCGCTTCCGGCGACGTCGAGTACGACGCTGCTGTCCTAGCACTCAAGGCGGGGCAGCAAATTGTTGACCTGGCTCGCAGGATTCCGCTCGACGTTGCGCGAGCGGAGGCGTGGGGGTCGGTCGCGATTGCGGCGAAAGTCTAACTTGGACGATTGAGCGCCACTACAAGGGCGTACCGACACCGACCAGCTCTGACATGTCGTCGATGATTGTGTCCGGTCGAAGGCGTTCGAAGCGTTCGCGCTTGCCAGGCTTGTTCGCATACGCGATCACGCGAGCGCCAGCGGCTTGCGCCGCCTGGATGTCGGTGCTGGAGTCCCCGACCATCACGCAATCTCGCACGCTTCGGTTGAGTAGTTCCGCAGCCTGGAGAAGCAGGTGCGGGTGTGGTTTGAGCAAGTTCGGATCGGGCTCGGTCCTGGCGGAAACACCGACCACGTGGCGGGCAAGGTCATGTTGGTCGAGGTATGTCCGGACGGATAGCGCAGAGTTGTTGCTTACCACGACGACCGGGCGGCCGGATTCGCTGAAACGGTGAAGCACGGCGGTTGCTCCGGGAGTCGGAGTTGCTCGGCTCACTGCGTGAGTTTCGAGCTGGGCAAGTTCTGCTTCTGCGCGCGCAGCCGCTGACGGTTCGCTGCGCGCGACATAAGCCAGGATGTCAAACGGCTCGTTCGTAGCGGGCGCATCAACCAGTTTGAGTCGGGCGCGGAGTTCTTCCGCGACAGCAGCCGGGCTGAAGGCGCTGAAGACCGAGCAGATCGGGCCGTCGAAGTCGAGGAGGACCGCAGATGTCCGTGCGAGGACCGCGGCCAGCGCATCGTTGCTCACTGTTCGAAGTCCCGTGCGACAGTCGACCAGATCGAGTCGAACCACATGCGGGACTGTCGGACGTACTGCGACGCCATGCTGTCCTCCTCGCCGTCGGCAGAGTGGTGGAACAGCGTTGCGTCCTTGCCCATCAAGTCCCAGATCGCCGTCTCCTCACCGTCGAGCTTCAGCTTGTGCTCCTGCACGGGGTAGTAGCCGAAGAACACGTCGGTGTCGTTGAGCAGGTAGAGCTTGAACAGAGGCACTGCGGGGTTGATGCGTACCTGCGCGCGGGCGTTCGGCACGAGCCCGAGCTCGGCAAGCTCATTGACGGCATCGACCACGGCTAGCGTGTGCCGCTGCATGATGCGCGACGCGCGGGCACGAAAGGCCGGGCTGTCGGCCAGGTCATCGACGCGGGCCGGGAGCGTCCACGGTCGGCCGGGGTCCGGGACGAGCAGCCGGACCGACAAGGTTTCCGGACGAAGCCGACCGTCTCGGATCTTGTCGAGCGGCTCCGTGATGGCGCCGTGCAAGGTCTCGCCCGAGAAGCCGGCGAAATCGACCGACACCTCTGGCTCCTCGAACGCGCGTTCCAGGTACGACCGCAGGTCGACGGGCCGCTGCGTTCGCTCTCGAACGTAAACACCGCTGCCCTGCCGGGACACGACGAGCCCTTCGTCGCGTAGCAAGCGAATCGCCTGCTGGACGGTCATCCGTGCGACGCCGAACCGTTTCGCCAGCTCAGGCCCGGACGGCAGCTTCTCGCCGGGCTGGAACGACCTGGTCAGGATCGCAGCGCGCAGTGCGTTCGCGACCTGCTGATACGGCGGCCGCGGGTCGTCAGGGTCGAGTTCCATGCACCAACTTTAGAGCTCATCACCTGTGCACGCTAGGCAGCCTAGACAACCTATTGACATGGCTAGCCAGGCTGGTTAACTTGGAACATGCCTAGGCAACCTAGCAAGGCAGTGCAAGGTTGCCGCTGGCGTAAGTGGCCGACAAAAGGCGGCCCAGGTGGGGAGGCAGCCCCACCCGGGCCCGCATCGGGAGATCTGGAGACCCAATGCAGTCCCAAGCTACGACAGCGACGAACGCGAGTGCTCAGGCGGACCGAGCCGTCGGAGGCAAGCAGACGCGGGAGCTCATGCGCAGCGCCGCGCTCCGCAACGCCATACAGAAGCGCGCCGACGGCGTACCGACCTACACCGTGCCGGAAGCTGCGGCCTTGCTGAGCATCTCGCAGGAGTACCTATACCGCCTGATCCAGGCGGACATGTTCCCCGCGGTCCACATGCGCATTGGCCGCAATCAGGGCCGATACGTCGTGCCCGCGAAGGTCGTCGAGAAACTGCTCGACGACGCAGCGCAGGCCGTCAACAGCCTCGACCTTGCCGACTGGGCCGACCGTTCGGGGCTTGCCGGGGGTGCGGCATGAACGCGCTGAGGTGTCTGGCGCTAGGCGCCGGGCTTATCGCCGTCGGGTTGCTGATACGGGGGACGTCGAACGAGGTCGCGATCTACTGGCCTTGGCCGATCACCGGGGGTGTCCTTGTTCTTCTCGCTAGCGCCGTGGCCTCGATCAGGAACCAGGCGCTGCCCCGGGTGGCGCTCACCGGAGCCGGGCTGACCGGGCTGGGTGTGTGGTTCGCCGGCTGGGTGCCGGAGGCCACGCCAGGCCAGTCGTACTGGCCGTGGGCCATCGGCTCTGGCGCGCTGCTGCTGGGCGGTGCGGGGCTGGTGTGGTCGCGGCAGCGCGGTGGTTCGGCCGGTCTGGTGAACCGCTGGTCGCGGCGGTCGCGCCGCAACGACGGTGTGGCGTCGTGGTGGTCGATTCTGCGGGTGGCGTCGCGGTTCGCGGTGCGCCGCAAGGCGACCGTGCTGCGGCCGAGCCTGCGCAACCTCACGTCGTGGCAGCGGCTGCGGGTGCCGACCCGGGAGATGGCGACCCCAGTGGCCCGTGTTGGTGGGTTGTGGGTGTGGTCGACGGTCGAAGACGTCACCCTGCGCCTGGGCGGCCCCCGCACCGGTAAGACCGGCGAGCTCGCCGGCCGGATTCTGGACGCCCCCGGCGCGGTGATCGCCACCAGCACCCGCACCGATCTGGTGGACATCACGGGCCCGGTGCGGCGCCAGCGCGGTCCGGTGCACATCTTCAATCCCAGCGACGTCGGCGACGGCGCGCTGCCGTCGACGATCACGTTCGACCCGCTGTCCGGCTGCGAGGCGCCGGCGGTGGCGACCAGCCGCGCCGCGGATCTGATCGCCGGGGTGTCCTCGCCGGGCGAGGGTGGGGACCGGGAGTACTGGGCGGGGCAGGCCCGCCGGGTGCTGGCCGCCCTGCTGCACGCCGCAGCCCTCGGTGGGGCCACGATGCGGGACGTTCTGGCGTGGGTGGCCGATCCGGACAGTGCGGCGAATGAGGTGCAGCGGTTCCTGCGCCGCTCACCGGAACCGGCCTATGAGTCGGATGCTCTGCAGTTTTTGGGCACGAACGAGCGCACCCGCTCGTCGATCTGCGCCACGATCATGCCCGCCCTCGGCTGGCTGACCGACGCGAAGGCCGCCGCAGCCGCGGAGTCCGGGTCGTTCGACGTCGTCGAGCTGCTGGAGTCGCGGGGGACGGTGTACATGCTGGGCGCCGAGGACGCCCAGGTCGCCCCGCTGGTCACAGCGTTGACGGGACACATCGCGCGGGAGGCCCGCCGCATCGCCGGTTCCCAGCCGGCCGGGCGGCTGGATCCGCCGTTGACGCTGGCGCTGGATGAGGCGGCGCTGATCTGCCCGTTGCCGTTGGACAACTGGACCGCGGACATGGGTGGCCGCAACGTGACCATCCACATCGCCGCCCAGTCCCGCGCGCAGCTGCGCCAGCGGTGGGGCGACACCGGCGCCGGGGCGATCCTGAACAACGCCGCCACGGTGCTGATCTTCGGCGGCACGCGCGATGCCGACGACCTCAACGCCTACTCCACGTTGACGGGGGAGCGGGACGAGCACGTCGAAACCCGGGACATGGACGGCAGGGTCACATCGATGACCACCCGCCGGGTGCCGGTGCTCTCGCCGGGGCAGTTCGCGCAGCTCCCCGCCGGCCGGGTGGTGATCGTCCGCCGCGGTTTGGCGCCGGCAGTGGGTCGGGTGCAGATGGCGTGGAAACGCCGCGACGTCAAGGCCGCCCGCCGCGCCACGATCTGGGCCGACCGGCTCGAGCGCTGGACCGCGGTTCGCGACCGGGCGGTGGAGCGTTTTGCCGGAGCCGTTGACAGCGCGGCGATGCGCCTGGAACGCCGGCAGCGCCGCGCCCACGACCACGACACCTCCTCCCATTCGGCCCCTGGCCGGTGGGTTGACGCCGACGGGCGGTGGTCGCGATGAACCACAACGACCCCGCCAACAAGGACCAGACCTACGCCAGCGCGTCGGCAGTGGCTGGGCTGGCGCGGGAGGTGGAGGCGCTGCGCAAGGCAGTCGAGCCGGTCACCGCGTTGTCGCGGCAGATCGACGACCTTGCCCGCGTCGTGCGGGACCTCGCCGCCAGCCAGGCCGCCGGCGGGCCGTCGGCGCAGGGAGCACCGTCCTGGTTGGACCTGCCCGCCGATCCGGGTGCCGTGCGGTCGGTGCTGGAGGACCTGACCGGCTGGATGCGGGAGGTGTTCCTGCGCTACACCGACGCCGCGCAACACCTGCCGGAGTGCTGGCTGTGGCACCCCGACGTGGTCGAGGAACTGCTGTGGCTCATGTACGCGTGGTTGGCCGCCTACCGCGACGAGAAGGCCACCGTCGCCCGCGCCGGCGACTGGCACGACCGCTACCGCCCCGGCGTGGTCCGCCGGATCAAAGCCCTGGCCGGCAACTGCTCGCTGGAAAACCACCAGCCCCGCGGAAACCGCCACACCAGCGGCCCGGTCGTCCCGCTGGCCGAGGCCATGGCCCCGATCGCCGAGTGGTGGGCCACCCGGCGCGATGAGATCCCGCCCGAGCCCGACGACGACCAGCTCGCCGCCGCGGCCGCCGCGCACCGCCGTCCGGGAGGTGGCCGGCGATGATCGGGGCACTCACCGTCCTGGCCGTATGCGGGTGGCTGATCCCGTCGGTTGTCGCCCGCCACTGGTGGCGGCAAGCCGCGTTCGATCAGCTGACTGGGTTGCCCAACCGGGGCCGACTGGAACGCCTCGCCGCCCGCGCCCGACGTCGCCGCGCGACCGTCGGCGTGCTGCTGCTGGACGTCGACCGGTTCAAGCAGGTCAACGACACCTACGGCCACCGCGTCGGAGACGAACTGCTGACCGCGTTCGCCGACCGGTTGGCCCACGCGACCGATCGACGCGAGACCGCGATCCGCCTGCACGGTGACGAGTTCGCCGTGTGGCTCGGCGCCGCCCGGTCCGACGAGGCAGCTCGCCGCGCCGTCGAGGTCGCGGCTGAGCTGTCCCGCCCGGTGGTCGTGGCCGGGCACGAGCTGGTGATGACCGCCAGCGTCGGCCACGCCACCGGCCCAGCCAGGGCGCCGCTGGCCGAGCTGCTGCACGCCGCCGACACCGCGATGTATGCGGCCAAGCGCGCCGGGCGTGCCGTGCCCAACCTGCCCGCCGCCGAGCCCGCACCCCGGCTGCGTGATCACGGAAAGGACGCCGCCTGATGGATCGCACCGTGAACAAGCGGCCCCGCTGGGCCGTCTGGGGCCTGTGGCTGCCCGGCCTGCTGGTGGCGCTGGGCGCCGGCGTAGCGACCGCGCACGGCCTGTACGAGGTCGCCGCGGCTGCGGAGGTGCCGGCCGTGATCGCATGGTTGTACCCGCTGATCACCGACGGTCTGGCGTTGGTCGCCTACGTGGCCACGGCGCAGCTGCACGGGCCGGGCCGCCGCTACGCGTGGGCGGTGGTGGTACTCGCCGCCGGGCTGTCCGGCCTTGCCCAAGCCAGCTACCTGGCCGGTGGCGTCGGCGACGCCTCGGCGCTGCTGCGGTTCGGGGTGGGGGCGTGGCCGGCGATCGCTGCCGCGATCGTGGCGCACCTGCTGTTTCTGATCGCCGCCGACCGCCCGTCCGACAACGCCGCCCCAGGCGCGGCGGACGACGAGGAGCGTTCAGCCCTCCCTGCCTCTGCAGTGCGGGAGGCGCACGACACGGGGGACCGGCCGACTGTTCAGCTGCCCGCCGTTCAGCCCGTCGCTGTTCAGGCGTCGGCTGTTCAGCCGCGTGTTCAGCGAGAGCCTGTTCAGCCTGTTCAAGCTCCGCGTCCGGTCGAGGCCGCGCGGGATTCCCGGACAGGTGTTCAGCCGGGCCCGTCCAGTCCGGTTCGGCCGGTGGCCGACAAGCGGGTGCAGTCCCCGGCGCGTGACCGCGCCGACCAGGCCGCCCAGCGCTACGCCGCCGAGCACGACGCCCTGCCGACCGTCACCCAGCTCATGGAACTCGCCGAGGTTTCCCGAGGCACCGCAGGCGAGGCCCTCAAGGCCCTGCGCCAGAAGCCCACACCCCTTCACCTGGTCCACAAGCACGACCAGCAGGAGGCCACCTCATGAGGCCAACCACCACACCCACGACTCCAGCAGTCACCAGAACTCTTTCCAGCAGCACGACCATGACCACGACTCACCACAGCAGCACAGTCACCACGACGACGACACCAGTTGACGCTCAAAGAGAAGGAGCACACCTAGGCATCACGATCCGATGGTCCGGTGCGCCGTGGCCGGCGCCCGGGACGCGACCCGCGTTGTTGATCTTCAACGCTGGCGCGTTGATCTTGGTGGGGTGGTTGTGGTGCTGACGATTTCCACGGGATATTCGGTCGAGTACCTCACAAAGGAGGTCGCCGCCGGGCGGGAGAACTACTACACGGGCGCGGTCGCGGCGGGGGAGCCGCCGGGCCGCTGGTACGGCGCCGGCGCGGAGAAACTCGGCCTCACGGGGCTGGTCGACGAGCAGGACATGACCGCGCTCTACGAACGGTTCGTGGACCCGCGTGACCCAGCGTTCAACGACCCGCAACGGTGGGCGGAGGCGTCCACTTTGGGCCACACCGGACGCCGGTACCAGACCGAGGACGAGTTGTACGCGGCCGCGTTGGAGCGGGAGCCGGACGCCAGCCCTGAACGCCGGGCTGAACTCCGGTTGGACGCGGGCAAGCGCGCCCAAAAGAACGTGGCCTTTTTGGACGCCACGTTCAGCGTTCAGAAGTCGGTGACCGTCCTGCACACCGCGTTCGAGGCCCAACAGGTCGCCGCTGAACGCGCCGCCGAACAAACGGCTGCCGCACTCGCCGCCGCTGAGCCGGGCGCGGTCGACGAGCTGCAGCGCCAGCGGGACGAGGCGCTGCGCGCCGCGGAGTCATGGCGCGCGCACCGCGACGCGGTCGAAGACGCCATCTGGGCCGGCAACCGGGCGGCACTGGACTACCTGGCCGAGCACGCCGGCTACTCCCGGATCGGGCACCACGGCGGCGCCGCCGGGCGGTTCATCGACGCGCATGAGTTGGTGGTGGCGTCGTTCTTCCAGCACGACTCCCGCAACCACGATCCGCAGCTGCACATCCACAACGCCATCCTCAACCGCGTTGAGGGCGCCGACGGACAGTGGCGCACGCTGGACTCGCGCGCGGTCCACAAGTTCCGCGGCGCCGCCGCCGCGGTGGGGGAGCGCACCACCGAGGAGCACCTTGCCCGCGCGCTGGGGGTGCGGTTCGCCGCCCGCCCGGATGGCAAGGCCCGCGAGATCGTCGGGATCAGCCCCGAGGTGATGGAGCTGTTCAGCTCCCGCCGGCGGGCGATCACCGCCCGCACCCGCGAGCTGGTCGAGGCGTTCGAAACCAAGTTTGGACGGGAACCGAACAGCTTGGAGCTGGACCGGCTGCAGCGCCAAGCCACCTTCGCCACCCGCAACGCCAAATCCCACGACGGCGAGACCGTCGAGGCCCGCCTGGAGCGGTGGGACCGCCAGCTGCGCGCCGAGGTCGCCGGCGGCCTGGCCCAGGTCGCCAGCGACGTCCTGCACCAGACCACCGAGCAGGCCGAGCCGGTGGCCTGGTCACCGAGCGAGGTGCTCGCTACCGCGCTCGCTGATGTGCAGTCCAAGAAGGCCGGCTGGACCGCACCCGACCTGACCAGGGCGATCAGCGACGCCCTGCCCGACCAGCTGGGCGAGCTCGCCGGCCCGGACATGGCCCGCCTGCTGGACACCCTGACTGAACAGGGCGTGCAGCTCGCCGTGCCGTTGGACGCCGAACGCCCCGGTGCGAGCGAACTTCCGGACGAGCTCAAGTTGGCCAACGGGGCCTCGGCGTATGAAGCGCCGGGCCGGCGACTGTACGCCACCCCGGACCACGTCCACACCGAACGCGCCCTGGTCGCCTCGACCGCCCGCGCCGAGGCGCCCGCGCTCGCGCCAAGCAGCGGCGAGCGGTTCGTGGCCGCTCTCGCCGAGTCCGGGATCGAACTGGGTGCCGACCAGGCCGCCGCCGTGCGCGGCGTGCTGTCCTCCGGCGCCAGCGTGGAATCCCTCGTCGGCCCCGCGGGGACGGGAAAGTCCTTTGTGGTCGGCACGCTGGCCAAGGCGTGGCAGGACCCCACCCTGTGGGACGGCCAGCAGCGCAAGGTTGTGGGTTTGGCGGCCAGCCAGATCGCCACCGACGTCCTCACCGGAGAAGGACTCACCGCCCGCAACATCGCCCAATGGCTCGGTGCGCAGCGGCGCCTCGCCGACGGCGGCCGCGCACCCGAGGACCAAGCGTGGCGGCTGGCCGCCGGTGATCTGGTGGTGGTCGACGAGTCGGCGATGGCCAACACCGCCGACCTCGCGGCGATCCACCAGCACGTCACCGCCGCCGGAGCCAAGCTACTGCTCACCGGAGATCACCGGCAGCTCGCCGCCGTCGGCGCCGGCGGCGGCATGCACCTCATGGCCGAGGCCGGCGCGAGCTACGAGCTCGTGGAGGCCCGCCGGTTCGCCGCCGAGTGGGAACGCGCCGCCTCCCTGCGCCTGCGCGACGGCGACGAGACCGTGCTCGCCGACTACCACAAACACGGGCGCCTGCTCGACGGCGGCACCCTCGACCAGGCCGAAGCCTCCGCCGCCCGCGCCTGGCTCGCGGACACCCTCGACGGGCAGCACGCCCTGCTCATCGTCGACACCAACGAGCAAGCCGCCCGCCTCTCGGCCGACCTGCGCGCGGAGCTGGTGCGACTGGGCAAGGTCGCCGAGGAGGGGGTGCCGCTGGGGTTGCAGGGCACCTACGCCGGAGTCGGCGACCTCATCCAAGCCCGGCTCAACGGGTGGGACCTCGCCGGGTACGAGGGCAACCGGCGTGGCCCGATCAACCGCGAGCAGTACCGCGTGCTCGACACCCGCGCCGACGGCGGCCTGATCGTCGCGCCCATCCTCGGCCGCGGAGCCGAGGGGGAGCAGCTGGGGGAGCGCATGACCCTGCCCGGCGACTACGTGGCCGCCCATGTCGCCTTGGGCTACGCCTCCACTGTCCACAGTGGCCAGGGCCTCACGGTGGACCGCAGCCACACCGTCATCACTCCGAACACCAGCGCGGAAGCCCTCTACGTCGGCATGAGCCGCGGCCGGCACGGCAATACCGCCCACGTCACCACCCGCGCCGTGCCCGCCGACGCCCCCGACGGCGCCGCACTCGACGCGATCCATCGCACGCCCGCCGCCGTGCTCGCCGGCGCATTCCAGGGTGCCGACCCACAGCGGTCCGCGCTGGCCGCGGCGACCGAGTCCGCCCAGGAAAGCGAGGCGATTCGTACCCCTGCCGAGTTGCTGGGGGATGCGACCGAGCTGGCGACTGCTGGGCGCACCGCCCGGTGGTTGGACCAGCTGGTCGACACCGGGCACCTCACCGCCGAGCAGCGAGCCCGTATCGCGGTCGAGGACGGCGCACCGAGCTTGTCGCGCTTGCTGCGCCGCGCGGAGCTCGCCGGGCACGACCCCCGCCAGGTCCTCACCGACGCGGTGACCAGCCATCTGCTGACTGGGGCACGGCAGTTGACCAACGTGCTGCACCACCGCATCACCGCCAGCACCACGTTGAACCCGGTCGGCGACACCTACGCCGACTGGCTGCCCCAGGTCGACGACCCGCAGTGGCATACCTACCTGCAGTCGCTGGCCGGTGCTGCTGATCAGCGGCGCGACGCCCTGGCTGATGAGCAGGCCGCGCAGCCTGAACAGTGGGTCGTCGAGGCGTTCGGCGCAGCGCCCGCCGAGGCGGACGCACTCGACGTGTGGAAGGCCAAGGTCGGGGTCGTCGCCGCGCACCGCGAGCTTGCCGGTCACGACGACCCCGAAACCGCTCTTGGCGCGGCCCCGAAGGCCGGGCAGGTCGAAGCGTACGCGTCGTGGCGGGCCGCCTGGCGTGCGCTCGGCCGCCCGGAGTCCGGGCGCGACGAGCTGGAGATGTCCGACGGGCAGCTGCTGATGCGCGTCCGCGCCAGCGAGCGCGAACAGGCGTGGGGGCCGGCCTATGTCGCCGACGAACTCGCCGGCACCCGCCAGGCCACCGAAGCACAGCGCCAGACCGCCGCCATGCGCCGCGCCGAAGCCGACGCCGCCACCGACGCCGCCGCGCGGGAACGGCTCGCCCAGGAAGCCGCCGACGCCGATGCCCTGGCCGCCGTGCTCGACGAGCGCGCCCGCCAGCTCGCCGACGCCGACGAGGCCAGGGGGATGTGGTTGGCCCACACCGCCGAAACCCGCGCCGCCGCCGATCGCGCCAAGGCCGAACTGTCTGCCCGGCACGTCGACGACACCGAGGTCGAGCCCGTCGTCACAGCAGAGGAATGGCTGGCCGCTCACGCCGAGGACGCCCAGGTCGAGGACCAGCACCGCCAGGTCACCGACGAGCGCGACCTGGTCGACCTCGCCGAGCAGCGCGCAGCCGACATCACTGCCGTCGAGCAGCAGCCCCACGCCGACGCCCCGGAAACCGTCGTCGACGACGTCCGAGACACCACCGCGACCGAGGATGCGCCGGATCAGTATGACGAGGTGCGGGTGCCCACCGCCGAGGAAACCGCCGACGCCGTCGCCCGCGCCCAGCGCGCGTTGCTGGAGATCGAGCAGCGCCAGCAACTCGACCAGCATCACCTTGCCGAGCAGGCCGAGGCGGCCGAACTCGCGCGGCGGCACGCCGAGGACTACGCCGCCGAACAGCAGGCCACAGCCGACGAGGATGCGGCGGTGCTGCGATGAAGCCCGGCCAGTCAGCCGTGCGTGGTCTCCGGGACGGTGATCGGGGCGGGGCCGGTGCGGCGCCACGCCCATGCCAGCGTCGCCACCACGGCTTCCAGCCAGCCTGGCTGGCTGAGCACGCGCGGCGGAACGGGTCGGCGGAAGAGCATCTTCTCCGCGGCCAGGCACTCCGCGGCGATCAGTTCTTCGTAGGCGGACCCGGAACGCCGGGTCACCGGGGCACTCGCGAGTTCGCGGCCACCAGCGATGCTCGGGACTGTGGCGCCGGCCAGCCACCGGCAGGTTGCGACCACGCCGTAGGTGGCCCAGCTCTGTGGGTCTGCCTCCACCTGGCGTTCCGCGGCGAGCCACACCCGGGCGAACTCGACCACCGGCACACGCACATTCCGCGCCGGGATCCGCTCCAGATCGGCCGCCGTGAGGTCCATGCACCGATGGTGCCACCCACCACCGACAACCCCGCCGCCCCAGATTGTCACACCGTGGGTGAGAGCGACCCGACCTCTGCGGTCGGGGGACGGGGCCGACCTACGGCCGGCGCTGATCTTTCTGGACGCGACAAACGTAGCCACTCACCCCGTCTGCGGCGCACAAGTCCGGTTACCACGACGGCACCTCGCCAGCAAGGGGTCCAAAACATCTTGGCCGCAAAAAGCGCGCGTCCAAGATCTTTTGGCCTGATCCCTTGCTGGCGAGCCTCCGCCGCCGTGGTCGCCCTCGCCCGCGGGCAGGCCCCCCAAAAGCACGGGGGCTGCCCGCAGGCCCAAGGGCCGCGGACAACCCAAAAAGCCACTGACCACGGAGGAAAACACCATGGCGCGCAAGAAGACCGCCGACAAAGACGCCGCCGCCGCGTGCGGCATGAACGTTGACCAATGGAACCAGGTCCGGCAACAAGCCGGCGCGGCCCGCACCCGCGGCCGCCGACCGAGCGGAACCGCCGGCTGCGACACCAAGCTCGCCACCTGGGGCCCGGTCGAGGACCAGATGACCCTCTTCACCGACAGCCCCCAGGACGGTGCGGCCTGATGGGCACTGTCTACTGCGGACCCTACGCCGACAAGATCGGCTACGACCTGCACGAAGGCTACGCCGCGCGAATCCTGCCCGACGGCACCGAAACCGGCACCTGGACCTACGAGACCCGTGAGTTCGTCGGCCACCGCGCGCACTGCACCTGCGGCTGGCGCGGTCAGCACCGCTACCCGGCGACCGACCATGGCGAAAACCTCGCCCACGAGGAATGGGACCACGACCACCTCCGCCCCATGGTCGACGCCGAGGCACGCCGGCACACTGTGCCCGCCACTGTGCTGCTCGCCCTCGCCCGCGAGCTGCGCCATTCGGTGACAACCACGGTCAACGACCGGGGCGAGCAGGTGCTCACCGAACGCGGCCGCAGCATGCACGACGCGGCTCAGCTGCTCGACCAACTTTTGGACGAGCTGGCCCGAGGCGAGCAGTGACGTTTCGTGGCTAAGCGGGCCACTGGAGCCCCACACACGACCGCACACGGAAGGGGACGAACCGGGAACCCGGCAGCAACCCGCTGAACGGGCCACCCAACCACGCCCCCGACCCGCAAAACACGGTCGAAAACTAAATCCGAACCCGATCAGGCCAGCACGACAGCCACGCGAAAGATCCGGGCTAGTACCGTCACCACGGCCGCCACCCCCAGGGCGGCCCCTGCCCCCGCGCGCTCCCAACAGGGTCGAGCGTGCGGGGGCTTCTTTCGTGTGCACTCAGACACTGTGATGCGGACGGCATGTTCGCTGCATTGTGTCGCAGGCGCGTTGTAGGCTTTCTGATCAAGGCGAATGGACTAAACCCCTCGAGTTCGCGCAGGTCGAGCAACTTACCGACGCCGGTAACCTAGGTCCTCGAGCCCATGGGACTACGAACTGACCCGCAGGGCTGCTTACCTCGTCGCGATGAACGGCGATCCAAACAAGTCAGAGGTCGCCGCAGCGCAAGGCTACTTCGCGGAACGCACCAACCAGGCCGAGACGATTGAAAATGATCTCGCGGGCTTGCCGGAGTGACCCCGCCAGCAGATCGACACGATTCTGCGGGTCGGCAAGATCGAGGTCGAGCAGATGCGCCAGCGGGAGCGGCTTGATGACGTTGAGCACCGACTCGGCGGCATCGAAGCTCTGATTCAGTCAGGCAAGCAGTGTGCCTCCGGTTGGAGTAGGCGTGATGCGCCGCATGTTTGATTCCATTCAGTCCATTCCCTTCGTCGTCACCCGGATAGCGGATCTACGTCTTGATCAAACATCGCATAAGATCGATAGGTCTGGTTTTAGTGACGTATTCGACTGGGGCACGTGCATCTTGTGGCGCACATTGGGGGTGAATCAAAAGAATATCTCTTGTGAATTCATATTGCAATTGACGCTGTCCAATTTAAGGTCAGCGGCAACTCTTTCATGTGAGTAGGAATGCAAACAATGAAGCGAAGATTTGGCGCGCTGCTCGCCCTGGTTGTTCTCCTATTGGTTTCATTTCCCGGCATGTCCGTTGCTGAGAATATTGATCCACGTATCCGTGACTTCGTGGAGCGTGTGCACAATAAGTGGGGACTGGATCTAAACCCAATGGACTATGTGGTCTTGGAAGACTCCAGGGGTACCTCGATCACCGAAAAGAGTTCCTCGTCATTGCAAGTTCGAGAAACAGCTGCAAGCTCCGGCGGTGAGGTAATCGAGTACCAGTCGAGTCTGGAAATCTCTGACAAGTCGGGCGAACACGCGATCGCGCAAGAGCCTGTGTGGAAAGCTCCCCGATGTGATGCCCGTGCTCTGAAAACCTGGGAAGGACTTCATATTGCATGGCTCGACTTTTGCACGCAATGGGGGAATATGGACTATGCCGGAGATCCGCTGAACCACCATGTGGTGTTCAGGGGTTGGCTCACCTGCAGGTCGACTCAGAATTTCTATGCGGTGACAGCTTGTGGTGGGGGAATGCACCGAGCAGGCCCGTCAGTTTGGAACGACTGGAGCCCGAAGTCCGACTTGGATCTGCCAACCTGTCGGTCGGAGACTCTGTCCGTGACAGTTGGTCCTGTCTCTGCGTCCACTTCATACAATGCATGTGAAAGACAAGATATGGAGAAGGGCGAAAAGGTCGAATTTATGAACACGTGGCGCGGAAAGGCGCGCGCTTCGGATCGAGAGAGTGCCTTTATGGTTGCATTTCACCAGCCGAAACCGAACTCAATTAGCCTGTATAGTCGAACGACATTCGAAGCTGGCATTTGTCGGGCAATTGGACTCGACCCGTGTGCGGATGTGACACCAGTCTAGCCTCTGGTTGCGCACGTATTCGTTCTGTCAGACGCGCGGATGGTCCGTGGCGGGTTGCTGCCAACTCTTTGACAGCTCACAATCTGGACTGATACAGTTCGGAGGTGCAAGGTTCAGGCCTTTGGTGGGGGATAGTTAAGCTTGGGCGCACTAGGTCGAGCGCGGCTAGAGCGAATCTCGGCGCTACCGTTGCGCTCGGTTTGCTTATTCTCACCTCTGGTTGTCAGGGAAGTTTCGCCGGGGAGAGTCGTTCGGTTGCGGCTGAGGAGCGGCCAGTTGGGCGCGCAGAGGCCCAGCAACTGCTGAACCAGGCGGTAGATCTGGCGCAGGCCGGTGACTATGCTGGCCTGTGTCAGTCCGTGGCAGCTGCGGTGGCTAATTGCCGGATTGCCGTACAGGCCGCCCGTGATGACCGGGCTGAACCCGGAGCGAATTCGCCCGTGATCGTTAATTCCACCTACTTCCAGGAAAAAGGCTACGCTCCCGCGCTTGTTCTCCATTTGCGTGGAACGAACTCAGACGGGGCACCGTACCGAAGTGACTTTGCCGTCATCAGGGATGACCAGAATAGGCTGCGGAGTCTCACCCCGGTTTATTGGTCCGGTGTCGAATTCGTCGGCAGCGAGGCGGAAAGTTCGCCTGGATAGTGTCAGTCTGGTTCCCTGCAGGGAAGTTCGCCCCGCCCTACAACTCCGGGGCGCACCGGATCTGAGAGGCGTAATCAGACCGCCGTCGACAAAGTCACCAGCGATGCGCTGCAGGTGGCTGGCTGGACCTGGCAGGGCACCCTGGTGTGGCACAAGCCGATCGCGCGGCCGCGCCGCGGTGGCTTCAAGGCCGCTGCCGAGTACATCGTGTGGGGAACCAACGGCAAGTTCGACGCCTCCCGCGAGGTCTACCTACCGGGGGTGTTCAGCGCGAGCCAGCCCCGCGGCCGGCAACGCCGCCACATCACCCAGAAGCCCGTCGAGGGCTTGCTGGACGAGTTGGTCCAGATCAGCCCCGAGAGCGGCACCATTCTCGACCCGTTCACCGGCTCCGGCTCGACCGGCGTCGCCGCGCTCGCCGCCGGCCGATCCTTCGTCGGCGTCGAGCTGTCCGAGCACTACCACGCCGTCGCGCGTGAGCGGCTCAGCGCCGCCGCTCCAGTCTCCTGAGCCGCCTTTCTCTCAGTCTTGGCCCGGGAGCTGCAGCTGGGAGGCCTGCACGCCCCCGGGTCAAACCCCCGCCAACGAGGTGCGCTGAGCCGTTGCAGTGCGGAACATGAAGGGGTGTCGCTCCCGACGCCGATCCCGCCGATGCTCGCCTCGCCCGGTGAGCCGCCGGTGGGTGAGCGGTGGGCGTCGAGTGGAAATGGGCGGCGTGCGCGCGATCCTGGCGTGTGCCGGCGGGGAGGTCCGCGCCTACTCCCGCAACGAGCGGGACATCACCGCCAGCTACCCGGAGCTCGCGGCGCTCGGCCAGCTGTTGCGGCGCCGCACCGTGCTGGTCGACGGCGAGATCGTCGCCCTCGACCAGGCGGGCCGGCCGGATTTCGGTCGGCTGCAGGCTCGCATGCACGTTGCCCGGCCGAACGCTCGTCTGCTTAAGGACGTGCCGGTCGTGTTCTACGTGTTCGACCTGCTGCAGCACGGTGACACGAGCCTGCTGCGCGAGCCGTACCTAGAGCGCCGGAAGCGACTCGCCGCGCTGAAGATCGACCGACCGCCGCGGTTCCGCACCCCGGACCACTACCTCGGTGTGGGCGGGCAGGAGCTACTTCGTATCGCCGCGGAGCATGGGCTGGAGGGCGTCGTTGCGAAGCGCATGGACTCCCGCTACCGGCCGGGCGCCCGCTCACGGGACTGGATCAAGACTCCGCTGCGCCTGACACAGGAGGTGGTGGTCGGTGGGTGGGTGCCCGGGGAGGGCCGCCGTGCCGGCACCCTCGGTGCGCTGCTGCTGGGAGTCAACGACGATCAGGGCAGGCTGGTGTACGTCGGGCACGTCGGAACCGGATTCACCGACACCGCGCTCGCCGACATGCTCGAGACACTCCGGCCGCTGGAGCGGCGAGCGAGCCCGTTCGCCGGCCCGCTGCCGCGGGTGCACTCCCGTCCGTCCCATTGGGTCGAGCCGGTGCTGGTCGGCGAGGTCGAGCACCGGCAGTGGACCACTGACGGCTATCTACGCCACCCGTCGTGGCGCGGGCTGCGCCCGGACCGTAAGCCGGGCAAGGTGCGGCGGGTGTGAGTCGTCGACGCGGTGGTACACGGTGCTCATGGCATAGATAGGCGACACGTTCCGCCCAGGTGAACGGGCGCCTGTGAGCGAGTTCTACGAGTGCGACAGCGGTTGCGGACACCGGTGAGTACCAACGTCGAAGGGCATGTCCTGCCCCCACTGCCAGACGGCTGCAAGGGCAAGGGGTTGGAAGCTGGCCGAGGAGCGGCCGACCCACCTAATGTGACCTCCGCCGAGTTGACAAACAGTCGAACACAAGTTCGAATAATGCGGTGCGTGGAGAGTTCGGCGGGGAGAACGTACCGGTCATCGGCATCGCGCAGTGGAAGCCAGGCAGTACCCGCGGGTCGGTAGCGCCGGTCTACCCGGAGACGTGTCCGCGCGGGCATGATGTGCGGCCCTCGGGGAGTATGTGGGTGGGCTGGCACCACGGCCACAGCATGCGCATGTTCACCTGCAAGCGCTGCCACGCCGAGGGCCCCAAGTCTGCGGCTTGGTGCGTCCAGGGGAACGGCGCTGGGATGTGGCAGGCCTTTTTGGACGGTGGTGGCACACTGCCGCCTGGCGAGACCATCGAGTCACTTACACGAGCCCGCGATGCTCCGGCCACCAGGTCGCGATCCGATAGCACAGCGGGCACGCCAGCTGCAGCTGGCGAAGGTCAACAGCCCAGCTGAGCCGCGTAGCGACGAGTAGGAGATCGAGGAGGCTGCGGAACGGCTGGCCCGGTAGTGGCCGGTGGCAGCTTTCGCACGCGGCGTGCCACACCGCTTTGCGCATCGCACGTCCTCCTTCGGGCGTGTGGTGGAGCCCCGGCCGGAGCGATGTTCGGGGCCACCTGCTCCGGCCGGGAGTCAGGGAAGTTCGGCTCGCCCTGGCTGCCGGGCAAGGCAGAGCTCGCAGGGCATGCCGCGGATGCCGTCGAGCTGGTCGAGCGTGCCGGGGCCAAACGTGGCCCCGCAGTAGGCCATGAGCTGCTCGGGCGGCGCGTCCGGGTAGGGGAACAGGTGCACCACGCGGCGCGTCTCGCCAACGACGCCGGAGCGCGGCCTGGCGATGATCAGGCGAACAGTCACAGGATCCCCCAGCGTGTGCGATCAGTCGTCGCTGTCGCTGGTCGGCTGGTCATCATCGGCACTGTCGTGTGGCAGCTCCGTGACCGGCACGTCTGCGATCGGCGCGTCGCCGTGTAAGTCGATCTGCTTGCCGTTCGGGGTATATCGCCAGCTCATGGGCCGATCGTGCGGCTCTTGGGGGAGCAAGAACAGAGCACGGGAGCCGCGACTCTGTGCCGCCGTCTCGGGTGCTAGGCCTTTGAGGCATAGAACCTGCTGCGGGTGGTTCGCCGGGTAGCCTCGGGCGCGTGGAGCTCCTGCCGTTCGACGAGTATGTGCGCTCGCTGCATCGCAAGCGGATGTCTGCAGGCGTGCTGTTCCGCGACGGCGCCGGCCGGGTCGCGGATCGACCACACCGCACGCGCCGGCGACCCCGAGGAAGCGCTGCACCTGGCCGAGGCCATACCTGCCGCGCGCGGTGACGTGCCTGCGTTCTGGGAGGCCGGCCACCGACTGCGGCTCGCCGCCGCCGCGCTCGAACTCCCGCAGGACCGCCGGGCGCTCGCCTACCTCGCCGAGGCCAAAGACCTCGCACCCGACTGGGTCCGGTACCAACCACTCGGCGAGGCGACGATGCGCACCCTGGTCGACCGAGCCCCACGGCGCCGCGGTCAAGCCTTCGCTCACCTGCCCGCCCACTACGGCATCGTCACCACCGAGCGGTAGCCCACAGGTTGAACACAGCACAAGGCCCGGGGCGCGCCCTTTCGCCCGCGCCTCGTTGCAGTCTGTCCCGCGGTGCAGGAGGTCGAACTCGCGCCGTCTCTGGGACTCTTTGCCATACTCGGCCGGGCAACCCAGTTGCCTCTGCCAGGGTCTCGCGCAGCTCTAGCCTGGGGCTTTCGCGCGGGTGTGGTCGGCTGGGACACAGCAAGGTGTACGCGCTGTCGCCCGTCCTCCAAGCTGCGGTTGGACCTGCTGTGAGAAGCTCGTGCGGCCAGATAGAGGCCCCTTGCGACTGTCGGAGAACCATGACGCCGCCGCGCCGCCACAGCGAGGACATGAGGGGGCAAGCCGCCCCCCTCTGCGGTCACCGTCGCATACCCCTTCGGGCATCTGGATCGCGCTCGCCGCGCTGATCGCTAAGGGAAACGGGGCCTCCCTGCGTTCGTCCGCGTCACTTTCGCCCTCCTCTCCGCAGTATTGACCTTCTACGTGGGTAAGAGTGTCGGCTACAGCGTCCTGCACTCGAGTAGTACCTACACGATCAGTCTGTTCTCTTTGGTTCTGCAGACCTGCCTGGCTCTCGTCGGGAGCGGTGCTTGGTCTGGGCCTGCGTTTTGTCGGCGACGGCAGTTGGCGGGGCGTGATCGCCGCAGCGGGCGGCATCGGGCTGGTCTGGGGCGATGTGGTTCGGCGGGCTGGATTCGAGGTCCTGTATGGCCCGGTGTACACGCTGTTCGCGGTCCTGGTGACCGCGCTCTTATTCAAGATCGGCTCCCAAACGCTCGCCGAGTTCACCCGGATCGGTCTGAGGCCATTCCTCTGATCGCTCCGGGCTACCTGCTCATATCGGTCCCCGATTTCCCGGAGCGGGCGCGTCAGCGCGGATGCGAGGTCGCGGCACGCCCTCAGCCAAGAGCCTTTCTCGGCGCCGATACGAGATCGTGTCGTTGGCGTGGCCGTTCGTTGGCCTTCCGTTTAGGGGCCGTCGTGGTTCTGGCGTACCCAGTGACCGCCGAGCTGGCGCCGCAGGTCGCTCATTAGCCAGCGGGCCTGACCGCCCGGGGTCGTGTACAGCGGCTTGACCTTGCCGTCCTGCCACCAGCGAAGCAACGTCGTGCGATGTACACCCAGCAGTCGGGCGGCCTCGCCGCTGCCGACCGGCCTCTCCTGTTGCGCCACGCGTGCAGCATTCCCGCTGTTCTGCCGCGCATCTACTCGAATGCTTCCGATCCTCTAGAATGCATCCGATGCAGCAGTTAGGCTCGCTGGAGCAACGAGGCCGATGGCTGCATTCGATGGAGATGGTCCGCCATGCCACTCGTGACAACCAACGTGGCTGCACAAGCTCTCGGCATACCGCGCCGGACCCTTGCAAGGCTATGGAAGTCCGGTGTCATTGCGCCGGACTCAGTGACAGCGGGCGGTCACGCACGGTGGGACGTTGACACCCTCCGGCGCTCGCTCGCGGCGAACCCCGAGCTTGTCGTGCTGACGGTCGAGCAGTGCGTCGCGGTTAGCGAGGCACTGGCCGACGACGACGCACGGCAAGCCGAAGTGATGCTCTACGCCGCGCGGTATCCGCGTGCGACGTTTTCTGTTGACGAAGGGTTCACCGAGGCAGAGCTGCGCTGGGTCGAACGGATCCGGGCACTGGGGGAGGCGCTCTGCCGAGTGACGAAGCCGCGCTACCAGCTCGATCCGGTTGCCGCCTACTTCTGGCAGCAGGTACGAGATCACCTCGCAGCCCGGATCGAGGCCGGCGAGTTCGACCGATGGTTACCGAACAGGGAGCTGCTTGCACTCGAATACGGTGTCAGCGTGCGGACGGTTGATCGAGCGATCCGCGAACTGGCCGGGAAGGGGCTTGTCGTGTCGTTCCCCAGCAAGGGCACTGCTCTGGCTTGACGCTGAAGCTGTGGTCAATGACAGTCACGATGACTGCGAAACACAGTGAGTGGCCGCCATGGTGTACACCACAGGCAGCGCCGCGGACAGCGTGACCAGGGCAAAGCGCCACGGGTGGTACCTACCGGCGCTCTTGTAAACAGCAGGTCAGGGGTTCGAGTCCCCTTGCCGGCTCAGTCCCGACCAGGGAGTTTCCTGAAGCGGGTCACTCCCTGGTCGTCTCTAGTCTCGGTTTCCGTCTCAGTTGGCCCGGTCAAGCGGGTACAGGAGTGGCTGTCGGACCGTCGTCGTCGCCGTCGTCCGGCCCCTGCCAGAGCAGCTCGCCGAGCTGAGTTGCGATGTTCTGCCAAGTGGGGCGACTGGGTGTCCGACGCGGCGAACGCCGGAGGCGGTGTCGCGTTACAACGCAGCGTGTCGTGCTCAACGATCAGCAGGTGCCCGTCACGCCATTGTCTGTTTTGGCTAGGCGAGTTCGTCGTATCGGGCGACCGTCTGCCGTCGTACGGCTTAGTTGCACTGGCCCGATAAGTCGGGAGAAAAGGACTATTCGACCGTCTGGCGGTGTCAGTAGCAGCGCGCGTCTGTCCATACTGGTTTCGACTCCATAGCGGCGTGGACATAGGCAATAGGGTGGCCCTTATGTTCTCCTAGCTGAGACTTCGATTCGTTACTTTGGTTGCCGTTTGGGGTTCTAAAACCTTTGTAATCGCCTTTCTTTACCTGCGGTAAAATGGAGGAATGAATGAAGAAAGCTCGAAGATCTATCACGCTCACAACATTGGGAATATTGCTGTTCGGGGCAGCGCTTTTCTTGCCAGTAGGAAATAGATATCAGGCTGTGGCGGCGCAATCTCAACTGTCGAATTCTGTGTGCGAGAGTGATGAGCCAATTTCGGCTTCCCAGTTGGCGGAGCCCGTCCGTGTGGCTGACTGTTCGTTGGTTGGGAGGTTGATCACCGGCCCGCGAGGTATCGGTGCTACAGTGCCCAAGGGGGACAATTTACGACTGTGTCAGCCTTATTTCCTGACGGGAGTGTGGGGCTGACAATCGAGAACACTGATGGTGTTGTGGCTGTAGAAGTCGATGACGCCACCACCCCTGTCGCCAGCTCACCTCGGCGCGATGGGCCGGACGTTGGCATCATGGACGCTTGCGCACAAGGCTCTTATAGGCATTTTGATAATCAGCCACGTTGGTATGGCGCGCTGAGCTGGTGGTACAACGCAAGCACGGCGGCGCGGGCAAACTTGCCGGCTGATGGTACGAGGGCTGCGTTGAGGGCGGCTAACCAGCATGTGACACTTGGGCATAATAACTGCGGGCGGCCTACTGGGCAATTCACATCGGTTGGCGCCTATCAAGGTGACCACGAGCTTTTTGCAAATATCAATAGCGTCGGCCAGTGTACGAACTTGTTTCCGAACTCGCATAACACGGTAAGCTGGGGGGCGTCTGACACCGGTTTTCTGGGGGTTTTGTGTGGAAACGGTTTCTGTGTCGGCGGCCTGTGTTCCTTTACTGAATCCGATATGTACTTAGCCTCCAATAGAGGGTTGAGGTTGAGCTTCCCGGGCGGTTGTTCAAATCTGTATGATGCGGAGGGTGTTATGACTCATGAATGGGGTCATGCCTTCGGTCTCGATCACGTTGAGGGTGCTGGCGCAACTGACTTGACGATGTTTCCCTTCCTCGACGCCTGTAGGACAAATTGGCGGTCCCTCGGATTAGGGGACTGGCTGGGGATGGACGCACTTTACTAGTCGCCGTTCCTGTCGTGTCGAGTCTACTGATGGTAAACTCGACACGGCAGTACCCAGCTGGACTGAGTATTCCAAGGCTTGGGGGTTAAGGGAAAAATGCCAAGCGGCATACGTAAGATTCTCTGCGCTGCAGTATTGTCAGCGCTACTCACTCTCTACTTGGGAGCATGCGAAACGCGCGATGACGGCGGACGAGGGCAGTCATCAGCAGCTTGCCCTATGACAGTTCAGTTTCAGAATCGCATCTATTCGGTGACAAGTAACCATTATGTGAACAGCAGTAAAATTGCTGAGGTCGGGACTGGTCGTCAACCTCAAGACTGCAATGATACTGGAAATACAGATGAGAGCGTTTCAAGCGTGCCAGTAAGCGTTGGTGAAATTGAATCGTTGTCACCGGTCAATTACATAGCTATTCGCGATTCGGTCGGATGGAAGCTGGCCGTGCGCGAAGATCTGCAAGGGTCTGTGCCTAATTTTCCAACCTTGACGAGCACTAGCAGGTAAGCTGAATGGTCCGGTGGTATGACAGCCAATGGGTATAGGATGTTATGGACTGAGGTCGGGCTGTGAAGGTTCCTGCTTGTTGGTAGTCACGCAGCATGTCGTTGGCTGTGTCCGCCGGCTCGAAAATGGCCAACGAATGTCCAATAGGCTGCAGTGGCAGATCTAACAGTCGGCGACAGCAGCGGAGCTTCACCAGACAGGTCGTCGTTTCGGCTCTTTCGGCGCGCAACAGCAGGCAAGGTGGTCTTGGTGGGCGTTCGTCTCCCGAGAACGGTCGAGAACCCCGCACTCGACAGCTTGTAAACAGCAGGTCAGGGGTTCGAGTCCCCTTGCCGGCTCAGTGATGTCCCTTCAGGCGAGCAGGTGTTGGAGCTCGGCGACCAGCTCGCGGGCCCTGGCTAGGTCGGCCGGGCCTCCGGCGGGGGCGGGTGCCTCGTCGAGGGTGCCGATCCGCACGGTCTCGACCGTCTCCGAGACGTCGATGTCGAACACCACCCGGTCGGCACGGTGCCACGCGGCGAACCATTCCAGCGGCCTGCCCTGCTGATCGCTGGTCTCGCCCTCCAGCAGCAACAGCGGCCCGCCCGGCTCAACGCCAAGTGCGCCGGCGAGCATGTCGTCTGCCGCCACCGCCCGCACCTGCCGCCTGCCGCTGACCGGGCGGAGCCCGTAGTGCTCGGTGAGCAACTGGTGCAGGGACGCGTCGGTCAGCTGCTCGGCGGACAGTCCCGGCACCCGTTCGGCGGGCAGCCAGGTGCGGACGAACGACAGCGCATCACCATCCACGAGGCGTACCCGCTCCAGGCGCAGAGTTTCCTTGGTACGCAAAAAAGTCTCGGCCGGCGGAGGCGGGGCCTGCGGGCGCAGGGAGCGCACAGTCGTCCGAAGTTCCTGGCCCCGGTTGGCGAACTGCTCGAACAGCCCGGTGGCGCGCTGCACCAGGCGGCGGTACTCCGCGGGCGAGGCCACCACGGTGGGGCGACCCTGTCTGCGGATCACCAGACCCTCGCCGGCCAGCCCCGCCACCGCCTGGCGCACCACACTGCGCCCCACACCGAACGTGGCGCACAGCTCGGCCTCGCTGGGCAGCGCCGCACCGGGTGGGAGGTCGTGGCCGAGGATCTCCTGGCGCAGCGACTGGGCGACCTGCTGGTGCAGTGGCCGTGTGTCGCTCCGGTCGACGCCCATGCGCGGGAGTCTACGAGGCCGTCGCCGAGCGGGCGGTCTCCCACACCTGGTGCCAGCCCGGTGCGAGCTCCGCCGCGCGCCGGGTGGCCAGTACCAGGCTCGCCTCCCGCGCGACGCCCTTGCCCGCGATGTCGAAGGCCGTGCCGTGGTCCACGGAGACCCGCACGACCGGCAGCCCGACCGTGATGTTGACGCCGTCGTCGCCGTAGACCGCCTTGAACGGCGCGTGGCCCTGGTCGTGGTAGCACACGATGACCAGTCGCCAGTTGCCGCGGACCGCGGCTGGGATGAGCGCGTCGGCGGGCAGCGGCCCGACGGCGTTGATGCCCTGGGCACGGGCCTGCTCGATCGCGGGCGCGAGGATGTCGGCGTCCTCGTTGCCGAAGAGCCGGTTCTCCCCGGCGTGCGGGTTGAGGCCTGCCACACCGATCGGCTCGTCGGCGCGGCCGAGTGCGCGCGCGAAAGCGCCCACCAGCCGCAGTACGTTGCCGGTGCGCTGAGGGGTCACGCCCGCGATCGCGTCGCGCAGCGAGACGTGCGTGGTGAGGTGGAAGAAGTACAGCTCGCCCGCGGACAGCACCAGGCTGAAGTTGTCGACGCCGAACTCATGGGCCAGCAGTTCCGTGTGGCCGGGCCACGGATGGCCACCGGCATGCATGGCCGCCTTGTTCAGGGGGGCGGTCACGATGCCGTCGACAGCGCCTTCCCGCGCCAGCGCGCACGCGCTGATCACGAAGCGGGCGGCGGCGTCGCCGGCTTTCGGGCTCAGCTCGCCGTAGGGCACGTCGCCAAGCGAAGGGCCGTCCTGCACCACCTCGATGGTGCGTGGGTCGTTCGTCGCCTCGGCCGGTGAGCCGAGCACGCGCACGGCGGCGGGGTCACCGCCGATGACGCCGACCGCCTTGCGCAGCGCATCGGCATCACCGATGACGACGGGGCGGCAGGCCGCACGCAGCTCGTCGTGCTCCAGCAGGGTGCGGGCCGTGATCTCCGGCCCGATCCCGGCCACATCGCCGAGGGTGAGGGCGAGCGTGGGCACCTGCGAGGCGTTCAAGGGGCGCTCCTCTTCTCTCGGACCGCGTGCGCGGCCTTGATCAACACATCCTGGTCGCCGAACCCGCCCGCCTTCGTGGCGATCGGCAGGCCGGCCGCCCAGCCACCAACGACGGTGCCGAGTGCGACACCGGGCGCGACGTTGCTTTCCAGCCGGATACCGGTGCCCTCCAACGTGGCGAGCAGGGCGCGGGCGCCGTCACCGCCGGTGACGACGACACCGGCGATCTCGCCTGCCCGCAGCACGCGCGCGGCCACGTCGGCAAGCCGGCGTGCGACCAACTCGGGGGAGACGGCGGCGACGTCTCGCTCCGGTGCGCTGATCAGCAACGCGGGCGGTTGTGTGGCAGCGGTGGCCAGCACGCCGGCGACGAACGTGTCCCATGCGGTGTCGTCGAGCAGCTGCTCCTGGCTGGGTTCGTGCCGGTTGCCCGTGTGCTCGGCGAGTGCCCCCGCCTGGTCCCTTGCGGCCGTGTGCAGGCTCGTCACGATGACCAGAGCGGTACCCGCCGACCGGGTGGGCCGCCACAACCGCGCGAGCGGAGCTGCCAGGCCAGCCGATCCCACGGGCAGCGCCGTCTCGCCGAGTTCGGCGACCGTGCGCGCGACGCGGTCCAGCTCGTCGTCACCGGCGGCGTCGAGTACGACGACCGGGCCGTTGTCCCGGACCTGCTCGGCCCAGGCGGCCGGGGACGCCAGCGGATCGAGCCGGACGAGCGGAGCGCCGAGCAGGGTCGGCACATGACTTTCCGCCACGGGTGTCACCGGGTCCCTGCCCACCGCGGTCTCGCTGACCGGTGTCCCGTCCACCAGTAGCGTGCCGTCGACCACCGTGCGCCCGGTCTGCGGGAAGGCGGGGCAGACGACGGCGACGGTCCCGGCAGGCAGTTCCGCCAGCAGCGCGGCGATCTCGGCCCGGATGGGACCGCGCAGCGTCGAGTCGACCTTCTTGAAGAAGCGGGTGGCACCGGCCTCGCGCAGTTCCTTTGCCGCCGCACGCACCCGTGCGGCAGCCTCCGCGTCAGCGCAGGCGCGCGAGTCCGTGGTGACCGCGACAACGCCTGCCTCGCCGATGCCGCCGCGCAGGCGCAGCTCGGCGGCCCAGCCTTCCTGACGGAACTGCACGGCGGTGTCGCCTGCCCCGGTGAGGTCGTCGGCGATGATGGCGATCTCGGGGCTCATGACGGCTGCACCTGCGTTTTGCCGGCGGGGCGTAGGGCTCCCGACCGTTTCAGCGCGATCGATGCCAACGTCGGCGCGAGGATGGCCGTCACCAGTACCGATGCGGCGACCTGGGCGGTGGCAGTGCCGACGAACTCCTGGAACCGGGGGTCGGCTGCGGCGACCACGGCAGGCGTGGCGATGGCGTTGCCCGCGGTTGTGCCCGCCGCGAACCCGATGCCCGACATCGCACCACGACGCAGGATGAAGCGGTAACCGAGGTAGACCAGGAAACCGGTGACCGGGGCGACGATCAGCCCGAGTACCAGGCCGGAGAGCCCGCCGGTGACGATGTCGCCGAGGTCGATGCCTGTGCCGAGGGCGAAAGCGAAGAACGGGATGACGATGTTGGGCACCGGCCGCACCACGCGGCTCCACTCGTTGTCGAGGTTGCCCACGAGCACCCCGAGCAGGAACGGAACGACGGCGGCGACGAGCGCGACCAGCGGGATGTCACCGAAGCCGGAGGCGCCGAGGAACAGCAACGTGAGGAACGGGCCGTCGTTGAGGGCGCTGGCGAGGTAGGCACCCTTGTCGCGCTCGTCGCCGTACTGGCCGGTGAAGGCCAGCCACAGGCCGCCGTTGCTGTTGTCGATCGAGGCGAGCAGGCCGAGCAAGGAGATGCCGAGGATGCCGTCGATTCCGACGAAAACACCGAGCAGGACCACCAGCCCTGCTGGAATCAGGCTCTTCATGAGCAGGACCGTGCCGGCGGTGGCGAGGATCGGGCCGCTGGTGCGCGCGGTGACCTGGGTACCGGTGGCGAAGATGAGCAGTGCGATGAGCGGCAGCGCGCTGTCCTGGAACAGGGCCGTGGTGAAGCTGCCGATACCGAGTGCGCCTGGCGCAAACGTGCCGATGATGGCGCCCAGCACCAGCGGTATCAGCATGAGACCGCCTGGAATGCGCTGCATCGTGGCGAACAGGGGAACTCGCGAGGTTTCCGGACTGCTCACGCCGGCCTCCTTGTCGGCTTGCACGGCACCTTCGCCGCACTTGTGCGTACATGTTGTACGCACAAGATGCCACAAGTGCGCCGCTAACGGAAGTGCGCGAGTCCCCCGCTCCCGCGCGCGAGTCTCCCCGTCCGGTTCGCGAGTTGCCCGGTCCGGTTCGCGAGTTGCCCGGTCCGGTTCGCGAGTTGCCCGGTCCGGCTCGTGAGTTGCCCGGTCCGGTTCGCGAGTTGCCCGGTCCGGTTCGCGAGTTGCCCGGTCCGGTTCGCGAGTTGCCCCTTCTGGCACGCGAGTTGCCCGGTCCGGCGCGGCACCGGAGCGCGCCACTCGTGGTCCCGAGCGCGGGACTCGCGCGCCTGGGCGGGCAACTCGCCAACCTGGGTGGGCAACTCGTGCGCCTGGGCGGGGGACTCGCGGGTCCGGGTGGGGGACTCGCGCGGGCGGTCCTACGCTGCCGGTAACGGTGCTGTGACCTGTCGTGCGAGAAGGGGACTGCCCAATGCTCGATCTGCTGCTGCGCGATGTGCGCGCGCTGACCATGACCGGCGAGCGGCCACGTGCGAACACGGTTGGCGTGCTGCACGGCCGGATCGTCGGCGTGGACGACGAGGTCGCCGGCCTGGCGGCACACCAGGTCGTCGACGGCGACGGCGCCGTACTGATACCCGGTTTCGCCGACGCACACAACCACATGGTCTGGTACGGCCTGTCTCTGGCGGAGCTCGACCTGTCGGTGTGCCGCACGCCGGAGGAGCTGTACGACACCGTCGCCGCCCGCGCGGCAGGCCTGCCCGCCGACGGCTGGGTGATCGGCTCGGGCTATGACGACTTCGTCCTCGGCGGGCATCCCGATCGCGCCGCGTTGGACTCGGCGGGCGGCGGCCGACCGGTCTGGCTCAAGCACCGCTCCGCGCACATGTGTGTGGTGAGCTCGGCGATCCTGGCGCAGGCCGGGGTGCTCGACGGCTCGGCGACGGTGCCGAAAGGCGGTGTCATCGCGCGTGACGATGACGGCGCACCGACCGGGCTACTCGCCGAGCAGGCGCAGCAGCTGGTGGACGCGCTGGTGAAGCCGTACCCGGTCGAGGAGCTGGTCGCCGCTATCGAGCGGGCGGCGCGGGTGTACGTGACCGAAGGCCTCACCCACGTGACCGAGGCCGGGATCGGCGGCGGCTGGATCGGGCACAGTCCCGCCGAGGCGGCGGCCTACCAGCTGGCTCGGCAACGCGGACTGCTGCCGCTGCGGGTGGAACTGATGCCGGCGAGCGAGGTGCTGCACCCGGTGCACGAGGACGCCTTCGGTCTCGATCTCGGTCTGCGTAGCGGGTTCGGCGACGACTTCCTGCGGATCGGCCCCATGAAGATCTTCACCGACGGAGCCCTTTCCAGCCGCACGGCCGCGGTGACCGAACCGTTCTGCGGACACGGCGGCGACGGGGTGCTCGGCGATGATCCCGAGGTACTGCGTGCCCGCATGCTCGCCGCGCATCGCGGCGGCTGGCGCATTGCCGCGCACGCGATCGGCGACCGTGCCATCGACCTCACGCTCGACGTGCTCGAACAGGCCCAGCGTGAGCTGCCAAGGCCGGACGTCCGGCACCGCATCGAGCACGCCGCCATGGTCCGCCCGGACCAGCTGGAGCGTATGGTCGCGCTCGGCGTGGTTCCGGTGCCGCAGGCCCGGTTCCTGTACGAAATCGGGGACACGATGGCCGAGGCCATCGGCGAGCATCGCGTGCCGTGGCTCTACCGACACAAGTCCTTTGTGGACGCTGGGCTGCGCGTGCCAGGTAGCTCGGACCGGCCGTGCGTTTCGGCGGGCGCGCCACTGCTGGGGATCCGCTCGATGCTCGAGCGGACCACAAAGGCCGGTGCCGTGCTCAGCCCGGACGAGAGCGTCGACGCCGAGGAGGCGTTGCGGGCCTACACCACCCACTCGGCCTACGCCGCGCATCAGGAGAACGAGCGTGGTCGCATTGCCGCGGGTGCGTTCGCCGACCTGGTGTTGCTCGACGACGATCCGACGACTGTACCCAGCTCACGCATCGGTGACCTGGAGGTGCTCGCCACCTTCGTCGCCGGACGTGCGGTGCACGGCGACCGTTTCAAACAGGAGTAATTGGTCTGGACGATTCGGCCCAGGCTGGTCTAGCGTGACCCGGCGAGGGCCCACACTGTCCACTGTGGTGACTCGGCCCTCGGGGGAGGTGCCGGTATGCGTGAGGACGTCCGGCTGCTGCTCGACGAGTTCGATGCGCGGCACGACGACCTCGCCCGCGCCGCGCGGATCGTGTTGGCCTCGGTCGCGGCGGGCGGGATCGTGCATGCCGCCGGTGCGGGGCATTCACTGGCGATGGTGTGCGAGACGTTCTACCGAGCGGGTGGGCTGGCGGCGGTGCGGCCGCTGTGGGATCCCGAGGTGTTCCCGCTCGCCGGTGCGTTGCGCAGCTCGACGGCCGAGCGGGAGCCCGGTCGCGGCCGGACGCTCGTGGCCGCCACCGATCCGGCTCCGCCCGACGCGATGGTGGTGTTCTCCACCAGCGGGACCAACCCGTACCCGGTGGAGATCGCGCAGGAGTCGCTGGCCAGGCAGGTCCCGGTGATCGCGGTGACATCGCTGGCCGCGTCGGCAGGTGCGGCGGACCGCTGTGGCGCCCGGCTCGCCGATCAGGCAACGGTGGTGCTCGACACGGGAGTGCCGCCTGGTGACGTGGTGTATCCCGCCGGTGCGCCGCGGACGGCGGCGGTGTCCACGGTCGTGGGTGCGTATGCCTGGTCAGCGCTGCTTGTCGAACTGGACCGGCAGGCGAGCGCGCAAGGCATCCCGCTGCCCTTGTGGACCAGCGCGAACGTACCCGGTGGCGATGAGCGCAACGCCGAGCTCGTCACCCGGTACCGCGCCCGGATCCCCGAGCTCACGGGCCGTCGGGCCGGTTGAACGCAGCCTGACCGATGAGTTCCGCGGTTCCGCGCGGTCCGTACTTGTGAGCGCACGGAAGGAGCCGGCATGAGCGGCGGGCTGGCCCTGCTCGAGCGCGCGATCGGCTACACGCTCGGCAGCCTCGACCTGGTGACACCGGATGCGTTGCCGTTGCCGACTCCGTGCCAGGGCTGGGATCTCGCTGCGCTCCTCAGCCATATGAACGACTCGCTGCTCGCGCTGTGCGAGGCCGCTGATCTCGGCTGGATCGCACTCGATCCGGTCGGCGACGATCCCACTGACCCCGTGGCCACCCTGCGGGAACGCGGGTGCCGGCTGCTCGGCGCCTGGACCAATGCCGAGCGCGACAGGACCGTCTCCGTCGCAGGAAGACCGCTCGCCGCGGAGATCGTGGCCGGTGCGGGTGCTCTCGAGGTCGCGGTACACGGCTGGGACGTTGCCCGCGCGTGCCGCGTGACACGGCCGCTCCCGCCTGCGCTCGCGCGCGAGCTGCTGGAACTGGCGCCGCTGCTCGTCACCGGCGCCGACCGGCTCGGTCGCTTCGCCCCGCCCATCGCCGTGTCACCGGCGGCCGGACCCGGCGACCAGCTGCTGGCCTTCCTCGGCAGGAACCCGCTCTGAAGGAGCCGGCTGCGTGAGCGGCAGTCCGAACAGGTCGAACAGCCGCACATCCAGGAAGTTCGCGACGTGGCTGATCCCGTGCGCGGTCAGTGTCAGTACCTGGAGCGTGAACGCGTGGTAGGTGCCGTGCTCCGGGTCGCGCAGGTACAGCGCGAACCCGGGCTGGCCGTTCGCCTCGATCGGCAGCAGCAGCACACCGCCAGGACGCGCCGGGCACCGGTTGGCCAGGTGGTGGCCCACGTCGGCGGGGCCGGAGTACCACTCGACGTACGGCGGCATCTCCCAGACGACGTCCTCGGTGAACAACGAGACGAGCGCGTCGACGTCCTTCCGCTCGAACGCCGAGGCGTAGCGGTCGAGCAGTGCACGCTGCTCGGCGCTGCTCGGTTCGGCCGCACCGTCCGGCGTCGGGGATGCCTGAGCGAGCTGGGCACGGGCACGTTGCAGGACGCTGTTGACGGCGGTGGTCGTGACACCGACCGCGTCCGCCACCTCGGCGGCACGCCACTTGAGCACGTCGCGCAGGATCAGCACCGCCCGCTGCCGGGGTGGCAGGTGCTGCAGTGCCGCGATGAACGCGAGCCGGACGCTCTCCCGCTCGGTGACGATGGTGGCCGGATCGTTCTCGCTGCCGACGACTCCGTTGGGGATCGGTTCGAGCCAGTGGATGTCGGTGCGCTCGGCGAGGTCGTCCGCGGGATCGGCACTTCCGCCGAGTCCTGTGGGCATGGGGCGCTTGGCGCGCTGTTCCAGCGCCGTCAGGCATGCCGTCGTGGCAATGCGGTGCAGCCACGTGCGCAGCGACGACCTGCCTTCGAATTGGTCGTAGGCACGCCACGCGCGCAGGTAGGTCTCCTGCACCAGGTCTTCGGCGTCGTGTGCCGAGCCCAGCATGCGGTAACAGTGCGCCAGCAGCTCACGGCGGAACGGATCCGCCTGCCGCAGGAACTCGTCGTCGGTGTCGGCCATGGCCATGCCCTTTCGCTCCCCTCGGATGTGCCCATCGTGACAGACCCCACCGACAGAAAGAGCTGATCGCCGATGAGTCACGGCATGGCGCGCAGGGCGTAACCACGCGTGGTGACCCGTTGCCAGCGGTAACGGGTCACCGGCGGACACTCAGCGATTGACAGCGTCGATCCTGAGCATGCGAGCGATGACCTTGTCGAGCTCGCTGTCGTCGAAGATCTTCTTCCAGTCGTCCTTGATGATCGTCTCCCGCCCGTAGTCCATGGCGATCAGGCAGGCGTCGGAGAACGGGTTCGAGCCACGCAGTGTGTTGGTCAGCGCCACCTGAACGTGGCCGAGCAGCATCGCCCGCGCCGCGGATTCCGGCACGCCCACGGTGTGCACCGTCTCGTGCAGGGCCTCGTTGAGCAGCGAGCCCACCATGCACGCGACCGTCTCCACCAGCGTCGGCTCCAGCACGGCCAACTGCTTCACGGTCACCCAGTGGACATCCACTACCGGCGCGTACATCGTCCGGACGACCTCGTCGGCGAGCTTGCGCGCGGCCTCGTTGTCCGATTCGAACGCGGCGACGACCTCCTGCGGCGCGGCGATGCCGCCGAAGGTGTCGGCGTACTCCTCCTTGGTGGTGCGTTCGAGGAACACCGACGGGTGGCAGGGGTGCGCCACGGCGTACTCGATGTCCTCGCGCTTGAGC
Source organism: Saccharomonospora sp. NPDC046836 (assembly GCF_040645195.1). Taxonomy (NCBI): domain Bacteria; kingdom Bacillati; phylum Actinomycetota; class Actinomycetes; order Pseudonocardiales; family Pseudonocardiaceae; genus Saccharomonospora; species Saccharomonospora sp. NPDC046836. The sequence continues at coordinate 70,606 of NZ_JBEYXW010000007.1, read as the reverse complement.
AGCAGGTTGGCGTAGGCCGCCGCCGGGTCGAGGGTCAGCACGATCGTGCCCGGCTTCAGCTCCGGCACCAGAACCTCGGAGACCTTGCCGAGCACCACGTCCGGCACGGCGAGAATCACGACGTCGCTCTGCCGCGCGGCCTCGACCGAATCGGTGACCTCACGGCCCTGGCTGCGCAGGAGCTCCTGCCCGGCTGGCGAGTTCTCGCTGTAGAGCACGTGGTAGTCGCTCTTGGCGAAGTTGTTGGACACGCGCTGGCCCATCTTGCCGCCGGCGCCGACAACCGTAACGGTGGTCATGATCTGCTCCTCTGTGCTTGTTCCAAACGCGCAACACGATCGTGTCGCCGGGGCTTCCCGATTTGCCTATGCATCTTGTGTCTCACTGTTCGGAAGCCCCGCCGCCACGATCACGGGGGCTTCGCCCGGGTGCGTTCGAGCGCTAGACATCGCGGTCCGCTCCAGTTGCGGCGCTGCTCCTAAGAAATTCGACACTGTGCCGCGTCCACTCGTCTTCGAGCCGGCAGGTCTCCGCGAAGTCGTCCTGCCGGGGAAGCCAGTGCTCCACGATCTGGTTGATGTTCTTCTCGCCGGGCCGGACGCGCTCGATCATGGCGTCGTAGTCCAGGCGGCCCTCACCGAGCTTGCAGCCGGACAGGGTGAAGCCGACCCAGCCCGCCTGGCGCGCGAAAGTGAAGTCCTTGACGTGGATGTTCGCCACGTGCCGCGCGGTCGTCTCGATCACCTGCCGTGGCAGCTCCAGGTTCGCCACGCAGTTCGCCGGGTCGAGGCAGATGCCAAGGTGTTGACTGCCGACGGCGTCCACCACGTCCACCAGGTCGGCGGCGCGGACCTGCTCGTATGTCTCCAGTGCGAGGGTGACGCCGCGCTCGGCGTAGCCCGGCATGGCCTCGCGTAGGTGCTCGGTCGCCTCGGCCAGTGTCGGCCGGTGCTCGGCCGAGTACAGCATGCTGCGTACGAGGGAGACATCCAGCGCCTCGGCGAGTTCGAGGTACCTGCGCAGATGCGCGGGGTGCACGCCGCGCGTGCCCAGCTCCAGCTGGATTCCGTTGGCCGCGGCGGCGGCGCGCACGTCACGCAGGTCTGCTGTGGACAGTTCCTCGACACGCGGGTAGTCGCAGAGCTGGAACACGCTCGCGCCGAGTTCCCGGGTTTGCTCCAGCATGCCGGGCACGGTCAGCGGTTTCTCCGCGTCGGGCGAAATCCGCCAGAAGAACGCGTAGGTGCTCAGGCCGATTGCCATGTTCCTCCCTTCGCCAGTGCCAGCGCTTCGTCCACAATGGTCGCAACGGCGGCCGGGTCGTGGGCGAAACGTCCGAGGAAGAGTCCGTCGACGGCGCTACCGAGCCGGGTGACCAGGCCGGGACCCGCGCTGCCACCGTAGATGACGCGCACGTCACCCGGCAGGTCCTGCTTCAGGGCGGCGCACACCTCGGCGATGTGCTCGTCGGGTGCGGGCTCGGTGGCACCGATCGCCCAGTGTGGTTCGTACGCCACGGTTACCGGACCGCTCGCATATCCCAGTGCTGCCTCGACCTCCCGGCGGCACCAGGCCGCCGCCTCGGTTGCCGGGCCGCGTTCGGGCTCACCGACACACAACACGGGTACCAGTCCGTTGCGTAGCGCGGCGGCGGTCTTGCGGGCGACGATCTCGGCGTCCTCGCCGAAGATCCGGCGCCGCTCGGCATGCCCGACCTCGACGTAGGTGCAACCCAGCTCGCGCAGCTGCTGCCCGCTGACCTCGCCGGTGAAGGCGCCGCTGTCCTCCCAGAACAGATCCTGCGCGCCGAACCGCACCGGTGTGCCCGCGAAGATCTCCGCGACACCCATGATGCTGGGGAACGAGGGCAGCACGAACAGCTCGGCGAGGCCGGTACGGATGGCCTGGTGGTGCCGCGCGATCTCGGCGACGGCGCGACACCAGTCGAGTGTGCTGGCATGCCCGAAGTACATCTTCAGGCTGACGCCCAAGCTCAGCACGAGCCTGCGCTCTCGTACTCGCTGAGGACAGCCACTTTGGCCGCCGACGGCGACGAGTCGTCGAAGCGGTAGGTCAGCCACTCACGGGCGAGCCGGCGCGCGAGTTCGAGCCCGATCACACGCTGGCCGAACGTCAGTACCTGCGCGTTGTTGCTGAGCACCGAACGTTCCACGGAGAAGCTGTCGTGCGCGGTGACGGCACGGATGCCGGGCACCTTGTTGGCCGAGATGGCCACGCCGAGCCCGGTGCCGCACACGAGCAGTGCGCGGTCGGCCTTGCCGGCCACGATCAGTTCCGCGGCGGTGACGGCGATCTTCGGGTACGGCGTCCTGCCGCTCGCGTCGACGCCGACGTCCACAACGGACTCGACGAGCTCGCTGGCTTCGAGGTCGGCCTTCAGTACTTCCTTGTAGTCGAAGCCGGCGTCGTCCGAGCCGACGACGATGCGCCACTTGTCTGCCATCACACACCCTTCGATTCGGTGAGAACGCCATGTACGGCGCCGACGATCAGTGCCAGCGAGATCGCGCCCGCATCGGGCGTGCCGACGCTGCGCTCGGCGAGCGGGCGGGCCCTGCCGATGCGGGGTACCAGGTCCGCGGTGGCCTGCGCCGCAACGTCGGCGACGGCCGCAGCGGTGCCCCACCCCTCGGCGAGCGCCTGCCCCTCGCCTACCGAGTGCGCCAGCGCGTCGGCGAACGGGACGAGTACGTCGACCATCGTCTTGTCGCCGACCTCGGCGCCGCCCACGCGCAGCACGCCGGCCAGGCCCGCGGCGACCCCGTCGGACACGGTCTGCACGGTCGGCTTCGCCTCGTCGCCGAGGGTGCTCGCTACACCACGCAGCAGCAGGCCCCACAGCGCACCGGACGTGCCGCCTGCCTTGTCGGCCCAGGCGTCAGCGGCGCGCGTCAGCAACGTGCCCGCGCCTGCACCGCCGCGAAGGGCCTCGTGCGCGGCATCAACGGCAGCAACGGCGCCACGCTGCATGCCGATGCCGTGGTCGCCGTCCCCAGCGACCGCGTCAATGCGGCCCAGCTCGTCGGCATTGCCGTCGATGACCTTGCGGACTGCCTCCAGCGCCGCGAGTACCGTGCGTGCGGTGTGCCGGGACTCCGCGCTGCCCAACGGAATCGTTGCTTCCGCTGCCGCGGCGTTGTCGTCCTCAGCGGCCGGTGGGGCGGCGGTCACCGCCCCCTTGCGGAACGCCGGCGCGTCCGCCGGAGCGGTCCAGTACTGCTCCAGTTCCTCGTCCAGCCAGAACAGGGTGAGCGAGGCGCCCGCGAGGTCGAAGCTGGTCACGAACTCGCCGACCTCCGGGTCGACGACCTCGATGCCGGCCTCGGCCAGCAGCTGTGCGACTCGCCGGTAGACGACGAACAGCTCCTCGTGCTTGACCGTGCCGAGCCCGTTGAGGATCACCCCGGCACGCTGGCCACGCACGTCGGTGATGTCCGGCGGCAGGTCGGCCAGCAGAGTCCGCACGAACAGCTCGGCCAGCCCGTCGGCGGTGGGCACGTCGTCCTCACCGATGCCGGGTTCACCGTGGATGCCCATGCCCACGGCCATTCTGCCCTCGGGCACCGTGAACAGTGGTTCGCTCGCGCCGGGCAATGTGCATCCGGAGAAGGCGACGCCGAACGACCGGGTGCGCTCGTTGGCGCGCTCGGCAACGCGGTACACCTCGTCGAGGTCGAGCCCTGCCTCCGCGGCCGCTGCGGCGGCCTTGAACACCGCGAGGTCACCGGCGACCCCGCGCCGCTTGGCGCTCTCCTCGCGCGAGGCGCTCGACACGTCGTCGGTCACCGCGAAGGTACGGGTGCGGATTCCGTCCTGGTTGAGGCGTTCCGCCGCCTGTCCGAAGTGGAGGACGTCACCGGCGTAGTTGCCGAAGCACAGCAGCACACCGGCGCCGGTCTCGGCCGCCTTGGCAACCGAGCACGCCTGCTGTGCCGAGGGCGAGGCGAAGATGTTGCCGGACACCGCGCCGTGGGCGAGGCCCTGGCCGACCAGGCCGGTGAACGCCGGGTAGTGGCCGGAGCCACCGCCGACGACGACCGCGACCTGGCCGGGCACCTTCGCGGTGTTGCGCACCACACCGCCGGGCACGCGGCGCACCCAGCGCTGGTGCGCGGCGACGAAGCCTTCGACTACCTCGTCGGCGAAGTCCGCCGGATCATTGAACAGGCGGGTCATGCAGCGCTCACCGCCTCTTCGTGGTCATCCTGCGGTGCAGCGGTCCGGCCTCGCTTGGCGAGCGCCGTCATGAGCACTGCCGAGAGCACCATCAGGCCGCCGACGACGAACATCGGCAGCACGTAGGAACCGCTGACGTCGTTGAGGTAGCCGGTGACGTAACCGGCGGCGAACCCCGCGATGTTGCCAAAGGTGTTGATGAGCGCGATGCCGACCGCCGCGGCCGCCCCGGTGAGGAACTGCGCCGGCACGGTCCAGAAATTGGGCAGCGCCGCGAAGATCGAGCAGGCGGTGAAGGTGATCACCACGATGGTGGCCGCGGGGGAGTCCATGTACAGGGCGAGCGGGACGCTCACGCCGCCGACCAGTGCGGGCACGGTGATGTGCCAGGGCCGCAGGCCGCGCCGGGTGGCGTCGCGCGACCACAGGTACAGCACGATCGCGGCGGGGACGTACGGGATCGCTGTGATGAGGCCCTTCTCGAACACCGTGAACGTGGTGCCGAAGTTCTCCTCGAAACCGCTGATGATCGTCGGCAGGAAGAACGCCAGCGCGTACAGGCCGTAGATGAATCCGAAGTAGATGAACGCGAGCGTCCACACGCGACCGCTCTTCACTGCCGCCAGCATGCCGCCACGGTGCGAGGTGTGTCCGGTCTTCGTCTTCGCCTCACGCTGCAGTGCGCCGGTCAGCCAGGTCTTCTCCTCGGCGGTGAGCCACTTGGCGTCGGCAGGGCTGTCGCTGAGGTAGAACCAGGTGACGATGCCGATCAGGATTGCGGGCACCGAGACGCACAGGAACATGAACCGCCAGCCCTCGAGCCCGAACGCGCCGTCGTGCCCGATGAGCCAGCCGGCCAGCGGAGCGCCGACGACCGTGGTGAGCGGCTGGGCGAGGTAGAACAGCGCGAGGATCTTGCTGCGGTGCCTGGCGGGCACCCACAGGCTGAGGAACAGGATGGCGCCGGGGAAGAAGCCGGCTTCGGCGATACCGAGCAGCAGGCGCAGGGTGTACAGCCCGCCGACACTGTCCACCCAGGTGAACAGCAGCGAGACGATGCCCCAGGACACCATGATCCTGGCCAGCCACTTGCGCGCGCCGAAGCGGTGCAGCGCGATGTTGCTGGGGACCTCGAGCAGGATGTAACCGACGAAGAAGACACCGGACGCGAAACCGAACTGCGCGGCGGTGAGACCGAGGTCGTCGTTCATCCCGTTTGGACCGGCGAACGAGATCGCGGTGCGGTCCAGGTAGTTGATGAAGAACATGAGTGCCACGAAGGGCACGAGACGGACGGCGATCTTGCGGATCGTGGACCGTTCTACGGCAGACTGCTGGGTGGCGTCCACTTCGACTCCTGACGGGGGACCAAAACCACGTTGTTCGGGCTGGGTCCGCCGATGCTAAGCACGGGTAACACGTCCGGCCCAGCCGTCGTGAGAGAAGTTGCAGTGTTCCGGCGAAGTCTGCGCGCAGTTTCGATCAAGTTGGGCCAGCCGATGAGAATCGGTTCAACCGATGAGTCGCTCGGCGGCTTTCGTGTCGACGATCAACTCGGTGACCGCCCCTGCCAGCAACGCTGCCCGTAACACGGGCGCCTTCTCAGCACCGAGTGCGACGCACATCCGCCGGGGGATCCGCCGCAACGTCTCGATCGGCGTGCCGCTGGAACGCTGGTTCATCGCGATGTCCGCGCTGGATCCGCGCGCGTGCAGGAACACCGTGCCCAGATCACCGACGACGCTCTGGTCGGTGAGCGAGCGCAGGTCCTCGCGGTCCAGGTAGCCGGCGCGGTAGAGGTGCCCCGGGATGCTGCCGTTCAGCGCGCCGACCGAGAACAGCGCGATATCGGCCCGTTGCTGCATGCGCAGGATTCGTTGCACGCTGCGTTCGGACCACATGGCCGTGCGGGTGGCCGGCGAGTCGAAGAACGCGGGCACGGGGAAGTGGTGCACGCGGGCGCCGAGCACCGCGCCGAACCGGTCGAATACCCCGGAGGCGTACTCGGCGCCGGAGGAGAAGGTGTTGCCCGACCCGCTCATCTGCACTACCTGCAACCCGGGCACGACGCCAGGGGTGAGATTGCGGGCCAGCGTGGCGATCGTGATGCCCCACGTGATGGCGATCGTCAGATCCGGTGCCAGCGTCAGCCGGAGCTTCGCGGCCGCCTGCGTTGCCACGTGCAGCAGGCGTTCTCCCTCGGTGGCACTGACCGGTGGCACCACGACCGTGGCCTCCACGCCGAAGCGATCGGCGATGAGCCGTTCCAGCGTGCTCGCCGCGCGTCCCTCCCTGTGCACGGTGATCTCCACGAGCCCGGCTGTGCGGGCCTCGCTGACCAGCCTCGACACGGTCGCGCGGGAACAGCTCAGCTCCTGGGCGATGGCTTCCATGGTGCGCTGCTCGCCGTAGTACAGCTCGGCCGCCCGCAGCACGAGCGCCCTGCGTTCGGGATTCATGCGAGGTGCTCGGCGATGGCGGTGACGACGATGGCGAACGACACCGCGCCGGGATCGCGGTGCCCGAGACTGCGGGCAGCCAGCGGCCGTGCCCGCCCGAGCCGGGGGCTCAGTGACGCGGTGGCGTCAGCGGCGCGGGTGGCGACCGTCGAGGCGTTGACCCAGGCGGGTCCCAGCGGCAGCTCGGCGGCGAGATCGGCCTCCAGGCTCTCTACGAACGGCAGGAACGCGTCGACGACGGTCTTGTCACCGACGCGGGCGTTGCCGTGTGCGGTGATGGCGTCGAGCGCGGACCGGCACGCCGCCGGAACACCCTGCGGTGGCAGGTCGATGTCGGAGAGCACTCGCGCGGCGGCCCGCAGGCCGGTACCCCACAGCGCGCCGGAGGACCCGCCGGCGCGGTCACTCCAGGCATCCGCGGCCACCAGCAGCGTCGTCGCCGTGCCAGCGCCCTCGGCGACGGCCCTGGCCGCGGCATCCGCGGCGGCCCGCGCACCTCGCGCCATCACGCGCCCGTGGTCACCGTTGCCCGCGACGGCATCGAGATCGCCCAACTCCCGCTCGTTCCGCGCGAGCGTGTCCGCCGCCGTCTCCAGCGCCGCCTGCACGACCTTCGCGACCTGCCGGGACGCCTCGCTCGCAGCGGGGATCACCCGCTCGGTCACTGGAACGACCGGGCGCGGGGCCGGCGGCGCGGTCATGGCGTGGCCCTTGCGGTAGGCGGGGCTGTGTGCCGGGGCTGCCCACAGCGCTTCCAGTTCGTCGTCGAGCCAGGCCACGGTGAGCGAGAGCCCGGCCATGTCGAGGCTGGTGATGAACTCGCCGACCTCCGGCTCCACCACGTCGACACCCGCGCTCTCCAGCCGTGGCAGCACTTCGTTCCACAGCACGAAAAGCTCTTCGTACATCGTCGAGCCCATGCCGTTGAGCAGTACCGCCGCGCGGCGGGCGCCGTCCGGACGCTCGGCGAGTACCCGTTCGACGAGCAGCCGGGCGAGGTCGGCGGCACGCACCAGTGGCTCCTCGGTCACCCCCGGCTCGCCGTGGATGCCGAGCCCAACGCCCATCCGCCCGTCCGGCAGGGTGAACAGCGGCCGCTCCGCACCCGGCGGGGTGGGCCCGGCGAAGGCGATGCCGAGCGACACGGTGCCCGCGTTGGCGCGCTCGGCGACCTCGACCACGCGTTCCAGGTCGTAGCCCGCCTCGGCGGCGGCACCGGCGATCTTGACGACCACCAGGTCGCCTGCGGTGCCGCGGCGCAGGGAGCGCTCGTCGCGGGGTGCGCTGGCGAGGTCGTCGCTGACGACCACCGAGCGGGTCGGGATGCCCGCCTCGTTGAGCTGGGCCCTGGCTGCCTCGAAGTTCAGCACGTCACCGGCGTAGTTGCCGTAGCTGAGCAGCACACCACCACCCGCTTCCGCAGCGGCGGCGACAGCCATGACCTGCTGCGTCGACGGGGAGGAGAAGACATCGCCGACCACGGCGGCGTCGGCAAGGCCGGGACCGACCCAGCCGGCGAAGGCGGGGTAGTGCCCGCTGCCGCCGCCGATCACCACGGCGACCTTGCCCGGCGCGGCCTGTGTCGCGCGCACCACACCGCCCGGCATCCGCTGGACGAATGCCGGGAACGCGCGCGCGAAACCGGCGAGCATGTCGCCGGCGAAGTCGGCCGGGTCGTTGAAGATCTTGGTCAAGGAAGTCCTTCCGTCCTCGCTCGGGCTTGTGCCACCCGTTTCGAACGGTATCCCAGCTCCGGCACTCGCGACGGGCCTCACTGCTGCTGAGTCCACACTGGACGCTCAGGGGCGGAGCCGCACCAGGGAGTCGAGACCGGAGAGCTCGATGATCCGGCGACTCGCCGAACCGGGCGGCGCGCTGATCTCGCACTGCGTCTGCAGCAGCCGCAACCGGTCCGCCAGCTCGAACAGGATCCGCAGGCCCGCGCTGTCGATGTAGGTCAGCCCTGCCAGGTCGAGTCGCACGGTGGCCAGGTGGTTGGCGATGGCAGCGAAGAGCTCGTCCTGCACGGTCTCGCTGTTGGAAAGGTCGACCTCGCCGGTGATCGCGATCTCGACCGTGTGCTCGTCGAGCGCCAGTACCTCGACGTTCGCTGACGTCATCGCCTATTCGCCACCCGTGAGCCTTCGGCGGATGTGCACAGTGGTGCCGTCCGGCCCGTGTTCGACGCGCAGTTCGTCGGTGAGCTGCTCCATGAGCTGCGTACCCCTGCCCCGATGCGTACCGCGGGGCGGCCTCCATCGTCCCGAGTCACTGATCGTCGCGAAGACGTCCCGGCCATGGGACCGCAGCGCCACGGTGAGCTCGCCGCCGGCGGGGCCGTAGGCGTGCTCGATGACGTTCGAGCCGGCCTCGCCGATGACAACCAGCAGATCGGCGATGTCATCGGGTGACGTGCCGACCGAGGGCAGCCAGCGCCGCAGCGTCGCCCGGATGTCGGCCAGTACCTCCGGGACGGCAGGAAACACCAACGTGATTGCGCCGAGTTCGCCGGTGTCCTGCCTGCGGACGGCGAGCACGGCGATGTCGTCGTCAGTCGGGTCGGCACCGACCAGCCGCGACATCACGGTCGAGCACAGTAGTTCGGTCGACCCCGCGCGGGCCGATTCGCGCAGCAGCCGCAGGCCGTCGTCCAGCGTCCGGTGCCGCCGCTCCACCAGGCCGTCGGTGTAGAACAGGACGGTCGACCCTGCGGGCACGTCGATCGTGGCGACCCGCCGCCGCACTGGCGTCGAACCGACCCCGACGGGCGGATCGACCGGCACGTCCAGGACGCTCGCGGGCTCACCGGGCACGATCAGCACCGGTGCGAGATGCCCCGCCAGTGACAGGTGCATCCGATCAAGGGAGGGCTCCCACATGGCGTAGGCGATCGTCGACATCGTCTGCGGCTCGAAGTGCCGCACGTGCTGGTCGACCTTCGACAGCACCTCGCCGGGATCGGCGGAGTCGAGCGCGTAGGAGCGTACCGTCGTGCGCAGCCTGCTCATCACCGTCGCCGCGGGGAGGCCCCGTCCGACCACGTCACCCATCGCGACGCAGAGCCAGCCCGACGGCAGCGTGAACACGTCGTACCAGTCGCCGCCGACGCCGCCGGCCTCGCCGGGGGCGTAGCGGGCGGACAGTTCGAGTCCGGGCACGTGGGGCAGCCGGGTCGGCAGCAGGTTGCGCTGCAACGCCGACGCCGCGGCCCGCTCGGCGCGGGAGAGGCGGCTGTGTGTCGCGAGCGCGAGCCGGTCGCCGACCACTTGCAACAGTTGCACGTCCTGCTCGGTGAACGGCCTGGGGGCGAGTGTGCCGATGTGCAGCACGCCGATCAGCTCGCCGCCTGCCAGCAGCGGTACCCCGGCCAGTGACGTGATGCCTTTCTCCCACAGCAGCGGGTTGACCACGGTCGTGGGCCCGACCTGCTGGATCATCAGCGGTTGGCGGGTTGCGGCGATGTGCCCGGCGAACCCCTCGCCGACGGCGATCCGGACGCCCTGCCGGACTTCCTCCTCGATGCCCGATGCCGCGGAGGCGATCAGCTGCTGGCCACTGCGGTCGAGCAACAGAACGGTCGCCGTATCGGCCGCGAGCAGGTCCCGTACCCGCACGAGGAGTTCGTTCAAAAGCTGTGCTGCGTCGAGGTGGGCCAGCGTGGTGTCCGTGACCGCCTCGATCCGTCGCAGGCGGTCCGCGGCGCTGTCCGAATCGACCGAGCTCGGCATGATGCGGAGCATAGACCCGCATTCTGAGGTCGGCAGCGCGCGAACGTCTGTCCAGCTCAGACGCATTCTCAGAGTTGCATGCGGTCCTCGGCGAGTAGCGGCTCGAACAGATCGCCGTGCTCGGCGACCCTGTCGAGCACGGTGTCGGCGGTGAAGACGAGGTCATCGGCGGTCTGGCACTCGGCGACCTCGTCCCACAGCAGCGGTGTCGACACGGTCGGCACCGGTTGTGCCCGCAGAGAGTAAGGCGCCACGGTGGTCTTCTGCGTGTTGTTCTGGCTCCAGTCGATGAAGACCTTGTGCGGGCGCAGATCCTTCGCCATGCGGGACACCACCAGCTCCGGCATCGCCCGCGCCAGCCGTTCGGCCAGGTCCTTGGCGTACTCTCGCGTCCGCTCCGCAGTGCTGACCCGCACCGGCGAGTAGAGCTGCATTCCCTTGGAACCGCTGGTCTTCGGGTACGCCTCGATTCCGTCCTCGGCGAGCTCGTCACGTAGCAGCAAAGCCACCTCACAGCATTCGACGATCGTGGCCGGTGGTCCCGGATCGAGGTCGAAGACGAGCAGATCGGGGTCGCGCCGCGCACCCCGCGGGCCGACAGTCCACTGTGGAATGTGCAGTTCGAGGCCGGCCAGGTTCGCCACCCACACCAGCGTCGCGAGGTTCTGCACCAGTGCGTAGTCTGCTTTGTCTGATCCCCGTGAGCTACCGGGTGTCTCGATGCACACGGTGCGCACCCAGTCCGGTGCATGGCGTGACACGTTCTTCTCGAAGAACGACTTGCCGGCGACACCGTTGGGGTAGCGCTTGAGTGTCAGCGGACGGTCCTTGAGGTGCGGCAGCAGGATCGGTGCGATGCGGGCGTAGTAGTCGAGTACCTCGCTCTTGGTGAAACCCGCCTCCGGATACAACACTTTGTCCAGATTGGACAACCGGAGCCGGTGGCCGTCGACCTCGACGAGTGCGTTGTTCATCGGCCCAGCTCCGCGGGGTCGAGATCGGGCCGAAGGCCTCGCCAGGCCGGTGCGCGCAGCCGGCCGTCCCTGGTCCAGTCTTTGAACACGACCTCAGCGACCAGCACCGGCTCCACCCAGTGGGCGCCTTTCGCGCGCTCGCGTGGGAGCTCGTCCGCGAACGGCGACGACGTCCGCTCCAGCTTCCGCAGCCGCGCGAGCAGGTCGCGCAGCATCTCCTCGGTGAACCCGCTGCCCACCTGGCCGACGTAACGCAGCCCGCCATTTTCCGGCACACCGAGCATGAGCGAGCCGAACGTGTCCGACCGCTTGCCCTCACCCGGTCGCCAGCCACCGATCACCACCTCGAGCGTACGAAGGTCGGTGATCTTGAGCCAGTCGCTGGTGCGCTGGCCGGGGCGGTACAGCGAGCTCAGCCGCTTGGCGATCACGCCCTCTAGCCGCTGTTCCGCGGCGGCGTCCACCACGGCTGCGCCACCACCGGCGAAGCTGGGTGACAGCTGCCAGCGCGGTCCGCCCAGCTCGAACTCGCTCAGCAGCTCCCTGCGCTGCGCGTACGGCAGCTGCAGGCAGGAACGGCCCTGCAGGTGCAGCAGGTCGAACACCAGATAGGTCACCGGCTGTTGGTTGGCCAGCTGTCTGGCCCGCTGCTCGCCGGCATGCATGCGCGCCTGCAGTGCCGCGAAGCTCGGCCTGCCCTCCCGCAGTGCGACGATCTCGCCGTCCAGCCACACCTGCGTGCTGCCGAGCTGGGCACCCAGCCCGCGCAGCTCAGGGTAGGTCGCGGTGATGTCGCCGCCGCGCCGGGAGAACAGCGTGACGTGGCCGCCCTCGACGCGGGCGAGTGCGCGCACACCGTCCCATTTGAACTCGTATGCCCATGCTTCGTCCTCCTCGGCGGGAGGCAGGCTGCCGGTCACCGCGAGCATCGGCGAAAGCAGCGCGGGCAGCGGGTCCCAGTCCGGATCCTGAGGTGGGTCGGACCGGATGACCTGCCAGTCCTCGCCGCTGCGGAAGAAGACGTACTTTCCCTCGACGCGGCTGCCGTGCAGTACGACCGACACCTCGCGCTCGGACCATTTGAGGGTCTCGTACCGGCCGGTGTCCCAGATGGTCATCCGGCCCGCCCCGTACTCGCCACGCGGGATCTCCCCCGAGAAGCTCGCGTACTCCATCGGGTGGTCCTCGGTGTTGACGGCCAGCCGCACCGTGCCCGGCTCCGTGGGCAGCCCCTTGGGGACCGCCCACGACACCAGCACGCCGTCGCGTTCAAGACGGACGTCCCAATGGAGGCGGCGAGCGTGGTGCTCGTGGATGACGAACGTGTCGTCGTCACCACGAGGCACCACCTCGCCGTCCGGCAGCGGTTCCGGCGTGCGCCCGGCACGCCGTTTCCGCCGGTACTCAGCTAGGTCTGGCGCCATACGACCGGTTTACCCGCTCGCGGCGCCGCGGTCACCCGCTGACCGACTCCACGATCACCGCGCCACTGCCGATGCGCAGGTCATCCGCACTGCGGACGGTCAGCACACCACGCAGGACCCGTCCCTCACCCGGTTGCCCCGCGGCGGTCACCGTCGCAGGAGCCGTCCAGGTCGAGCCCGTTGGCCGGGGCGCGTCGGTGTCGGTCACCGCGACCGAGCCGAGCGACGGGTTGGCGTAGAGGTCGAGATAGTCGTACTCGGTATTGCCCGATGGCACCGCGTAGCCGTCGATCTCCACGCGCCACGTGCCCGCGTCCGGGTTGCGGATCGTGACCGACTCCTCGGAGTCACCGCCTGCGCTGAAGCCCCACAGCTGGCACGAGCCGTTCGTACAGTTGTAGACGAACAGGTCGAGGTCGGCGCCACCATCGGCGGTGTTGCCGATGGTCGCGGTGAGCGCTGTCGAGCCCGCGGGCACCGTGAGGTCGTAGGTCTGCACCTCGCCGTCGCCGATGGCGGGCCGGTCGATCCGCGCACTGTCCAGCGGTGCGCCGGTCAGCCTGCCGGTGAACTCGCCGAGCGTGCTGGTGACCGTGTACTCGCGGGCCACCGGGACGCCCACCTCAGCCGAGGCGATGACGTCGGGGTTCGGGCTGATCGCAGTGCCCTGCACCGCGACCGTCAGCGCCCACGGAACCCGGGGTGCGTCGGAGGTCCTGCGGGCCTCCACCACGATCTCCCACACGCCTGCCATCGGGTCGGTCACCGACCTGCTGGTCGGCGAGCCCGTCGAGCAGCCGGCGCCCGCGTTCGGGTTGTAACAGCTCGTCGAGGCCGTCGGGTCGATCGGCACGCCCGTCGGGTCGAACCGCACGAACCGCACCTGGCCCGCGCCCGGCTGGTCACCGCCAGCCGCCAGGCTGACCTGCAGCGAGCTGGCGCCCTTCGGCACCCGCACGAACACGCTCGTCGCCTGGTTGCGCCCGATCGTCCCGGACGCGTGGACCTCGTAGTCGTCCGCGGCGGCGAACTCGTGCGGGACGAAGACCGTGTTCATGGTCCGCACGTCGATTCCTGTCGTGCGTGGGTCGTCCAGCTGGAGCAGCGCCGAATGGGCCCCTGGGCGTGCCGGGTTGATCCGCACGTCGAAGCTGACGGGCTGGTTCAGCGGCAGCTCCACCGAGCGCGCCGAGGAGAAGGTGCCGTCGTTGCCGACCCAGCTGACCTTGTACCGCACCGGGTTGTTCTTGCCGGTGGTCCTGGTGAGGGTGTAGGTGCGGGTGTAGGCCTTGCCCTGCGTGACGCCCTCGCGGTCATGGATGCCGACACCGGTGTTCGGGGTCTGCAACTGTCCGGACAGGACCGTGCTGACCGGCACCGACGTGGTCACCGCGTCCGTGAGCGGACCGCGCAAGGCGGTGAGCGCGCGCTCCGTGTCGATCAGGCCGGCGCCCTGGGCGTTGGCGTCGATGCCGTCGATGAACCGTGCGGTGGACGACATCGCCGAGCGCAGCGCCGCGACCGGCGGCCGCTCGCCCCTGTGCAGTGCCTTGTAGGCGCTCACCAGCAGGGCCGCCGCGCCGGTCGCCTGCGGCGCCGCCATGGACGTCCCGTTGAACATGCCGTACCCGGACGGCAGCGAGTAGGTACCTGCCACCGGCTCCGGCTCCTGCCACCGCGGGATCGTCGAGATCGCCGCGCCAGGGGCCACGAGGTTGGGCTTGAAGCCACCGTCCTCGCGCGGACCACGCGAGGAGAACGGGTGCAGCGACTCGGCGACCGGAGATTCGGAGCCGTAGTTCGACAGCCAGGTGTCGTCGGTGATGTAGGAGCCGACGCTGACCGCGTCGGTCGCGACGGACGGGTCACCGACCGAGTTGGCGCCTGCGCCGCTGTTGCCGGCGGAGATGAACAGCTGCACGTTGTAGGTCTCGATGACGCGGTTGTACAGCTCGGCACGCGCGTTGTTGCCGTCGTTGAGCGCGGGCAGCCCGCCGATGGAGATGTTGACGACGTCGGCGCCGTGGGTGGCGGCGTAGACCACGCCGTCGATCAGGCCGCTCGACGTGCACGACGAGGTCGAAAGGCAGACCTTCACCGACAGCACCTTGGCGCCGGGTGCGGCGCCGTCCATCCTGCCGCCGAACAGGTCGTTACCTGCCGCGATGCCCGCAACGTGGGAACCGTGCGCGGCCGCCGCGATACCGATGTTGACGTAGCCCGCCTTGTCGGTCTGCACCACGAACGGCATCCGCTCGGCGATCTCGGTGGCCGGGTCGTCGATGCCGAAGTAGCCGACGTCGTGCTTGACCGCGTAGTCGATCATCGGCTTCTCGTCGGTGAAGTCGCCGTCACCGTCGAGGTCGACGCGGACCTCCTTGGTGGTGTTGTCCTGCAGGACGCCCCACCGGTCCGTGCGGTCACCGTCGCGGTTGATGTCGCCGCCGGTCTCGCTGGCCGCCAAGCCGAGGTCGCCGGAGACCTCGGAGAACACCCCGAAGGTGAAGGTGCCCGCCGGCGCTGTCCACTCGCGGCCCGCGGCGGTGAAGGTGCCCGAGTAGGTCTGGCTCGACATCGGCACCCAGGTGCCGTCGCCGGACGTCGGTGAGTTGGCGTTGTACCAGTCGACGATCTTGCGCTCACCTGTGCTGGTGGTCGCGAGCGCGGGGTGTTCGAGGTCGACACCGGAGTCGAGGATCGCGATCGTGGTGCCGCGGCCGTCCCAGGACCGGAACTTCTGGCTGAACTGCGCGGCCTTGGTGTCGCCGGTCGGGAGGTACGGGTTGACCCGCGGGGTGTTCGCATTCGGAGCGGGCTGCGGCAACGGCTCGATCGCGCCAACGGGCGCCGGCTCGTCGCGCTGGATCAGTCCATCGACGTCGACCGCCTCCACCGAACGCAGTTTCGGCACCAGTTCGGCCTCGCCGATGGGAACCGTCACCTTGAGGTAGTCGAGCTCCGCATTGGTGGAGCGGACCACACCGCCGAGGGAACGGAGCTCACTCGCCGCATTGCCTGCGCGCCTCCGCTCCGCCGCGACGAGCATGGTGACCTCTGATCGCCCTGCGTTCTCGGCCTGTTCGAGCAGTGCCCGGTCCTCGTGGTCGAGCTGCCTCTCGTCACCCGGCACCGCCGGTGCCTGTGGCCTGGCCAGCGCCGCCGGTGCGCTGAAACCGAGCGTGCCGACGGCCGCGACGAGAGTCGTGATGCCGATTCGTCTCGACCAACGGTGTCGTCTGTCTGTCACTACCGCATACCTCCCGCGTAGGCGTGCCCGGAGCATCTCCAGGAGCGTCAACAACGTTTCACATCCGGACTCGGACAGGTGAAACTCCCAACTTTCGTCGGGTAGCTGTGCGTAACCAGTCTTGTGGTACCCGCGCACGGGCTGCGACGGCTTGTTCGTCAGACTGTCGGCCGGTCTTGATCATCCGCATTGGAGGACTGCCCGCCCATGATGGGTCGCACCCACGCGCTCACCGGCTGGTGCGCCGGACTCGCCGTCGCGCCCGCGGTCGGCATCAGCACGCTGGCGCAGGCACTGGTGTTCGCGGCCACGACCGCGGGTTTCGCGCTGCTGCCGGATCTCGACCACCCCGGTGCGCGGGCGTCGAAGCTGCTGGGACCGGTCACCGGCGGGCTGTCCTGGCTGCTGCGCAAGGCCTCCGCGGGCCTGTACGCGATCACGAAGGGCCCGCGGGACGAGCGGCGCGTGGGCAGCCATCGCCACCTTTCCCATACCGTGCTGTTCGCTGCCGCGCTCGGTGCCCTGACCTCGGCGGGCACGGCGGCGGGCGGGCCGTGGGCGGTCGCCGGCGTTGTGGTGTTCGGACTGCTGCTGGCCGAGGACGCCCTCGGTGACTGGCTGCTGCCGGTGTCCGGTGGCGCGATCATCTGGTGGGTCTACGAGAACAGTCCCGACCCGCTGGCGCAGCTCGACGGCGTCACTGGCCTGCTCGGCATCGCGGTCGCGCTCGGCTGCGTCACGCACTGTCTCGGCGACGCGCTCACCGAGTCCGGCTGCCCGTTCCTGTTCCCGCTGCCCATCGCGGGGGAGACCTGGTACGAGCTGAGGCCGCCGCGCTGGCTGCGTTTCCGTACTGGTAAGCGGGTCGAGAACGGACTGATCTTCCCGGTGTTCACGGTGCTCGCCGTCCTGCTGGTGCCGGGCGTGTGGCCCGCGCTCGTCGGTTTCGTGCAGGACACCTTCGGCGGTACGACGCTCGAAGCAGGCCACTAGTCCAGATAGGACAGTGTGGTCATCATGCCGGCCTGTGCGTGGTAGGCGTTGTGACAGTGCAGCATCCAGTCGCCGGGGTTGTCCGCCACGAAGTCGATGTCGAGTACCTGCCCCGGTAGGACGAGCACGGTGTCCTTGCGCGGGCCCGGACCGCTCGGGTGCGCGAGTTGCCCGCTCGGGTACGCGAGTTCCCCGCCCAGGTCGGCGAGTTCCCCGCCCAGGTCGGCGAGTCCCCCGCTCGGGTGCGCGAGTTGCCCGCCCAGGCCGGCGAGTTCCCCGCCCAGGTCGGCGAGTTTCGACTGACCCACCCGGCTCCGCATACGCGAGTCCCGCGGTCCGGTCCGCGAGTCCCCCGGTCTGGACGGTGAGTTGCCCGGTCTGGACGGTGAGTTGCCCGGTCCGGCACACGAGTCTCCTGGTCCGGCGGGCGAGTTGCTCGGTCTGGACGGCGAGTCCCCAGTTGCGGTGGCCCGGGCGGGTTGCCCGGTGCGGTCGCGCCCCCGGCTACCTGGGCGGGCATTTCGCGCGCTCGGGTGGGGTATTCGCGAGCCCGAGTGGGGGACTGGCGTGCCCGAGCGGGCCACTCGTGCGCCTGGGTGGGCAACTCACGTGCCTGGGTGGGCAACTCACGTGCCTGGGCGGGCAACTCACGTGCCTGGGCGGGGGACTCGCGAGCTGGAGTGGGGGACTCGCGCGTGGAAGATGTGGTCGGGGTGGGGGTGGCTGAGGAAGTCGTGGTGGGAGATCTCCCAGCCGTAGGCTCCGGCGTAGGGGAACTCCAGGACATCGCCGGCCCGCAGCCTTTCGACCACAACGTCCCGGGCAAGGACGTCCTTGGGGGTGCACAGCTCCCCGACAACGGTCACCGGTTCGCTACGCACGTACGGCCGGGGGAGATCGGCAGGCCATTCGTCAACGGCACGAACACTGAACGGGTGGCTGTGCTGCCATGAGGCGGGTAGCCGGAAGTGGTGCGTCCCACCGCGCACCAGTACATAGTGGACACCGTGGTTGCGCTTGACGTCCAGCACCTCGGTCAGGTAGCTGCCACACGCCGCCACGAGGAACCGGCCGCATTCGAAGTCCACCTCGCGCCAGTGCGCGGGAAACGTCCGCACCAGCTGCTCGAGGCCCGTGGTGAAGCGCGCCCAGTCGAACTGGGCAGCGAGGTCGGCGTAGTTGACGCCGATTCCACCGCCGACGTTCACCACCTCACAGTGCACCCCGAACTGCGCCTCCCAGCGAACAACGGTGCTGCGGTACAGCTCCAGCAGGTCGAGATGCGCCTCGGCGGAGAGGTTGTTCGACAGCGAATGCAGGTGGAAGCCGGTGAACCTTACGCCAGGAAGTTCCACCGCGGCCCGTACCGCCTTGGGCAGCTCGGACTCATCGATGCCGAACTGTGTCGGCTTGCCCGCCATCGCAAGCGTTGCCGGTGGAAACGGGCCGGCGAGGTTGACCCGCAGCAGCACATCGGCGACCTGGCCCGCACGGGTGGCCGCCGCGGAGACACGGTGCAACTCCAGCACGCTCTCGACATGCAGCCGCGTCACGCCCTGCCGCAACGCCTGCGCGATCTCGCTCGGCGTTTTCGCCGGGCCGCCGAACAGTACGGGTATGTCGGCGGACACCGCACGGGCTTTCGCCAGTTCGCCGCCCGAAGCGACCTCAAACCCAGCCACCAGCGGCGCCAGCGTGCGCAGCACCGGCTGCGCACTGTTGGCCTTCATCGCGTAGAACATGCGACAGCGCTCCGGCAGCGCCGCGACGACTTTCGCAACGTGGCCGGCAAGCGCGTCGAGGTCGTAGACGTACCGGCACACCGGCTCCCGGCCGTTCATGACCGGGACAGTGGGTTCGGCACCTGGTGCACCCGCAGCTCGGTGTCCGGCAGCAGGCGGCGGCTAGTGAGCTTCTCCACCGCGACCGTCGGTGCGAAGACGTCGAACAGCGGATCGGGGAACCGCTCCAGATAGGCACGGATCGTCCTGCGCATGATCGCCCAGAAGTCTTGCTCTGCCAAGCCGTATGCGTCGGCGAGAAAGATCGCCAGCTCGCCGATGTTGATGAAGAAGAACGCGTCCAGCATGAAATCCGCCACCAGAGCGGGATCGTCGGTCTCGACGAAGGAGTTGCGATTCTGGTGGTACGCAGGCGTTTGTCGTAGCGGTGGGCAACGGTGCGGCTCGGCAAGGTGTGTGCGGGAAAACCTGATGCCGTCATGAAAATCGCGCAACGCCACCCGGCTCGGCCAGCCGTCACGGTGTAGCAGAACCATGTTCTGCGCGTGCGCTTCGAGTGCGAAACCATGCCAGCACAGTAGGTGCACGATCGGGACCACGGCCACCTCGGCGAGCTGCGTAACCCAGTGAACGAGCCCGTGCTGCTGTACCCAGCCGTCGATGAGCGGGGTGCCGTCGAGTTCGCGTGCGGTGAGCCCGGTGAACGGCACGGCGCCCTCATCCGGGTCCAGGTGTGGATGCAGGCTTTCCCGCCAGATGCACGCGAGCGTGCCGTAGGTCTCCTGCCGCAGCAGGTCAGCTGTTGGTGGCGGGTTCGCTGCGACGCCAAGCACCTCGCCGAGCAGGACGGTACGTAACTCGTTGCGCAGGAACGGGTCCTCGCCAACGAGGCCGCGCAGCCAGTCGGAGATCAACGGTGCGTTGTGGACGGTGTGTGGTGCAAGTACCCGGCTGGTCGAGGTGTTCACCAGCGACATCGCGAGCTTGAGGTACGGCCGCCGTGGATCGTCCACACACGACAACGTGCGGATCGACTGCTGCGCACGGAACTCGTGCGGGTCGGTGCCGAGTACCACCAGCTCGCCGGAGCGCAGCTGCTCGGCGAAAGCACGTGCCACATGTTCACGCCACTGCCACGGATGCACGGGCAGCAACGTGTATTCGGGCGCTGGCGCGGTGAGTGCACCGCCGAGCTGACGCTCGAGGAAGTCCGTCTCGCGAATGCAGGCAGAAGCGGTGACCTCCGCGATGTCGCGGTGCACGGCGAGCCACAGTGGACGGATGGGATGTGCGAACTCCGGGCCGTAGGCGAGATTGTCGGTGAGGTCGAAACCGATGCGCGACTTGTAGGCCGGGTGGTAGGGGTGCCCGTCGGTGATCGCTCCTTCCAGTGTGTCGAAGTCGGCGTCGGCCAGCGTGCCGCGGCGGGCGTACTGCGCGATCGTGTCCTTGACGAGCGTTTCCTCCAGTTCACGCGCGAAACGTGCCAGGAGCTCCGCGTCGGCATCGAGACCGTCCCGGATCTCGCCGAGGAAACCGGTGATCGATGACGGCTCCACCCCTTCTCGCAGCACCTCGTCGACGGTGATCCTGTCGAATGTGTACCGTCGGCGGCTGGTGACGGTGTACCGCACGCCCTCCTTGCACTCGATGACATTCCCGTTCGGCGCCCGGAGCGCACCCTCGTAGAGCAGCGATTCGAGCAGTTGGCGGAACACCCTGCGGCGGACGTGCCGGAAGCTCGGTGCCGTGAGGGCCCGCTGGAGGAGGTCTGGGGTCATGGCAGCTCCCGCAATGGGTTGGGGACGTCGACGTACAGCGGCCGCTCGCCGTGGCCGGCGAACCGGCTGATCAGGTTGGCCTTGGCCGGCAACACCGGCGCTGCCAGCAGCTCTGCCGCCTCCGGCCAGCTGGAAGCGACCTCGCGTGCCACCGCCCACAACTTCTCCTCGCCGGCCGTGGTGTACCGGCCGAGCACGTGGATCACGTGACCGAGCTGGTTGGTGACAGCGTGGTACTGCAGCCGCAGCCACGCCTCGGCGTCGTCGTAGAGGGCAGGGCTGTGAGCGGCGAGCAGGTCATGCGCCAGTCGTGTCCGGCTGACCGCCGCGCCCTCCAGGTCACGTACCCAGAACTGCACTGGCCAGCCGCCGTCAGTGCACAGCAAGGAGTTCTGCACGTGTGCCTCGAAGCTCATGCCGTCACTGGCGAAGACGGCGAGCAGCGGCCGTAGCGCGATGTGAAGGTAGCGGCGCAGCCACTCGAGAACGTCACCAGCTTGCTGTACACAATGGATCAGCTCGGCTGGATCGTCGAGTAGACCGGCGAGTACGCGCGGTGAGGAACCATTGTGGACAAACGGGTTCTCCCGGTAGAGCACAGCGAGCTCCGCGGCGAGCTCCGCGCCGACCACGCGTGGATCCACCGTGCGGTAGCCGGTCTCGCGCAGCACACCGAAGCCTGGGTGAGCCGGTAGGTGCCCGGCGAGCAGGCTTGCGTCGGTGGCGCGGCGCAGCTGCTCGGACGGGTTGTTGCGGATGAAGTTGGTGACGCGTACGTGCAGGGGCAGCTTCCACGCGGTCGGGAACTGGGGATCGCACACGGTACGCACCGAGGACGTCGGGTAGACGGGTCGGCCGAGCGGCCCAAGCGGCACCAGACCGCCCTCCCGAACCAATGCCGTCACAGCCGGCCGGCGAAGCAGGTGCGCGGCCTGCCACGGATGTGCGGGCAGCGCCGCGTATCCGTCCGGTATGGACGTTGCGACCTCGTCCGGCACCCACGGGCCCGGTGTCACCCGCACCTCGGCGACCAACTCGCCAGCCACCGCGAAGTAGTGCGGTACGAACTGTGCACCCAGTTCCGGCGCGTAGCGGTCGAGATCGTTGTCCGCGAAACCCTCGGCGCTCTTCGGCGTGGGATGGAACGGGTGACCGAACAGGACGTTCTGCTCGGCGCGCCGGGTGATCGCGTGCGGAGTGATTGCCGGGGCGGGCCTTCCGTGCGCGAGGTAACGGGCGGTGCGGTCGACGCTGTTGCGGATCGCGCCGGTGAGCTCGGCCGCGCCCGGATATCCGGTCGTGGCCTCCAGTTCGGCCAGCAATGCCCTGATCAGGTCCTCATGGCCGGGGACGGTGACATCGGCGTAGGCATGGTGGCCGAACGGCGATCGGTGGCACACCTGGACGATGACCGTCTGCCCCGTCGCCGGCAGCAGGATCGGGAGTTCGCCGAGTGGCACGTCGTGCACCCCGGTCTCGCGCAGGTAGGCATTGAGCAGGCGCTGCCGCGCCGCGCGCTGGGCAGCGGCCAGTGCACTCACGGCAGGAGCGGGTTCGGAACCCGGCCGCTGCCCGCGGGCATGCTCACGCCCGCCGAGCGGCCCTGGCGCAGCAGCGGGCCGAGGACGTGCCGGCTGGGCCACGTCGGGGAACGCAGCAGCAAATGTGCCACCTCCGCCGGCAGCTCGATGCGGTCCAGGCAGACGTCCAGTGCCAGGCGAAGTTGCGTCCACAGCACGTTCTCCGTGATCCCGTAGTGCAGGGACAGCGCATCGGCGATCCCGTAGAGGTTGACCTGGAAGCCGAGCGTCTGCAGGTAGCCGACGAGCTCGGCAGGCTCGTCGAGGCGCAGTGACTGGCGGGTGCCCGGCTTCACGCGGTAGCCGGGGTCCGGAATCCCCGCCACGTCCATCCACTGTGGAGTGATGCGAAGCGTGTCGTGATCCCGCAACACGAGCCGATCGGGCATTCCGTCCCGTAGCGTCACGGCGACATTCTGGCCGTGTAACTCGGGAAGGACGCCGTAGCGCAGAAAGCCCAGCGCCATGGCGCAGAACCGCTCAGCCAGCCGCCGGAAGAACGCCACGGGTGCGCAATGCCAGCCGCTCGCGTAGAGCACGGGCGCGGCGAAGGCGCCCATGGGCACCGGATCGCCCGCATCGCGCGGGTAGTCGCGGACCTGCGCGGCAAGGTGCCCAGGCCGGTCGGCGAACTCGTCACCTGCCCAGCCGCACCAATTGCGTTCGTCGCAGATGGCCACCAGTTCGGCCAGTGCCGCGTCGCGCGCGAGGATCGTGCGCATCGTCCGCTCGGCACGTGCACCATTGTCGAGGTAGCGCGGCGGCAACAGCCGTGCGGCGCCGAGGGTGGCGATGCCCAGCGGGAGCTTGACATGCCGTACCGGGTCGGCGCTGACGAGTGTGCGCAGGGATGCCGTCGGCCAGAACCGGCCTACCCCGCGTGCGACGGGGCGGATCACGTCGGCCGACAGCTCGTCGGCGAACTCGCGCGGAAGTACGTGCTCGAACTGCCACGGGTGCACGGGTAGCACGCGGTACGCCGGGTCCAGCCCGGCGGTGACCCGCGCCCGGTCCGCTGGGGAGAGCAGGAGCGTCGGCAGATCGCAGTGGGTGTCCCCGAATCGCAGCCGTTCGGCGGGGACGGCGACCCAGTCCAGGCCGAGCGGTTCCCTGCGTGCTGTGCCGTACCGCGCGAGCTCGGCCGCCGTCCAGCCGACAGCGGCCCGTGAGGTCGGGTGGAACGGGCGATTTCTGGTGGCAGCCAGGCGTTCCCCGGCGAGCAGGCCCAGCGGCTCGCCGGGGAACGTGGTGGTGACCACGGCCGCATGCTTGCTCGCCGTGTGCACGTCGGCGGCTACCTGTGCCGCGTACGGTTCGTCACTGGCGACGAGCCGGACCAGCTCCTCCGCCGTGACCACGCTGTTCCGATGCCGCACCTCGCCGGCGAAACGTACTCTCTGCAGTGCACCGCCGTCTCGCACGCGGACCCGGATCTCGCCGACGCGGTACCACTCGCCTTCCAGCACCCCGTCGCCGAACCCGCACAACCCTTCCCGGATCAGCGCGTCGACCAGGTCGCCCAGCACCTGATCGGCAAAGTCGGTACCTAGTAGAGGTTCAGCCATGTGCCGATGCCCCTGGCCTTGGCACGGGTGTAGACCTCGGCGGCGCACGCGATGTCCTCCACCGCCATGCCCATCGGGTTGAGCAGGATGATCTCGTCGTCGCTTTCTCGGCCAGGACGGGTACCGGCTAGCACCTCGCCGAGCTCGGCATGCAGCTGCTGACGTGAGAAGGCACCCTCCAGCACCAGCTGGTTGATGATCTTCTTCTCCCGGTTGCATTGGTCCCAGTCGTCGACAACGACCTTGTCCGCGTTCAGGAACACGTCCTTGTGTACGTCCATGATGGACACATTGGATAGGAAGGCGCCAGGTTTGAGCCAGGAGAAGGCAAGGTAGGGCTGGTCGGTCACCGTGCACGGAACGACGACGTCGCCTGAACGGACAGCGTCCTCCGCGCTCGGCGCGATGCGGACGTCAGCTCGGTCACCGATCCGTTCGGCGAGCGCGTGAGCTGCCTCGGGGCGTTGGTCGTACAGGTGAATGGTCGCGATATGGGGGAACAGCTGCAGCAGCGCGGTGAGTTGTGTGCTGCCGATGACGCCGCAGCCGATCAGCGCCACGTCGGTGAAGTCGCGCCGCGCCAGGTGCCGTGCCGCCAGGCAGGTCACCGCGGCGGTGCGCCAGGCACTGATGAGGCTGCCCTCGAGAATGGCGATCGGGTAGTTCGTGGCGGGATCGTTGAGCACGATCACGGCGCTGGCCCGCTCGCGCCCGGACGCCGGGTTGGCTTGCTTGCTGCCGATCCACTTCAGACCGGAGATGCCGGGATCCCCGACGTAGGCGGGCATCGCGATGATCCGGTCGGCGATATGGCCCTGGCCGACACGCAGATACGGCTTGAGCGGTTGTACCGTCCTGCCCGCGGCATGGGCAACTAGCGCGGTGTGCAATGCGCCGACGTAGAGCTCGGCGTCCGCGCCGCCGACGGCGGCGACGTCGCCGCGGGTCAGGTACAGCAGGCGGGGATCGTTGTCAGGCAACGGTTTCTCCTTGGCGGTCGTCCCGGCGGGCACGGGCGGCGGCCAGCCAGTCGTCGTCGTAGACCAGGTCGAGGTAGCGATCACCGCGGTCAGGGAAGATCGCGACGATCCGGCACGGCTTCGGCAGGTCGGGCAGTGTTCTGGCGATCGCGGCGACCACCGAGCCCGTCGAACCGCCCGCGAAGATCCCTTCCCTGGCGAGCAGTTCCCGGCAGCCCAGTGCGGCGTCCACGTCGTCCACGTGTACCACCTTGTCGATCTCGGACGGCCGGCACAGTTCCGGTATCCGGCTGGAGCCGATGCCGGGAATGTCGCGCCTGCCCGGCTTGCCGCCGAAGATGACCGAACCCGCTGCGTCGACCGCGACCACACGCAGCGCCGGGAACCGTTCCCGCAGCCTGCGTGCACAGCCGAGGATGCTGCCGGTGGTGCTGACGGCGGCGAACAGGTAGGCAGGCGGGCGCACGAGCTGGGCGGCCAGTTCCGCGCCGGTTCCGTGGTAGTACGCCTGCCAGTTGCGGTCGTTGGCGTACTGGTTGATCCAGACGGCGTCCGGGTCAGCGGCGAGCAGTTCGCGCACCCGGCGGATGCGGGTCTCCAGGTAGCCGCCCGCCTCATCGACCTCGGACACCTGTTCCACCTCGGCGCCGAGCCTGTGCAGCAGGGCGAGGTTGGCGGTGGTGGTCTTGGGATCGACCACGCACGTGAACCGCAGCGCGTGCACCCGCGCGGCGATGGCGAGCGCAATCCCGAAGTTGCCCGAGCTGCTCTCGATCAGCCGGGTTCCCGGCCGGATCGAACCGTCCCGCAGGCCGCTTTCGACGATGTAACGGGCCGATCGGTCCTTCATGCTCCCGCCGGGGTTCATCAGCTCCAGCTTGGCGATGACCTCGACGTCCGGGTCGGGAAACAGGCGCCGCAGCGCCACGACGGGGGTGTTGCCGACACAGTCGAAAACGGATTCGCCGACGGACTCGGTCACGGACGGGGCTGCGGTCACTGGACTCCTCGGCTCGGCAGCGCACACTCTATAAGGCAAGTCTTACCTTACTGGCGGGCTCACTGTCGATGAAAGGCTCGACACAGACTGTCACCAGATCAAGCGCGGACGCGGATGCCGTCGAACGCGATCCGGGCAACGGCTTCGGCGATGTCGGAATCGCCCCGGCCCGGCCGGTACCACTCGATCAGCGAGTTGACCATCCCGAAGAGCAGCCGGGCGGTGACCGCCGGGTCGACGTCCGGCCGGATGTCGCCGTCGTTCTCGGCTTCCGTCACCAGGTTCGCGACGATCCGGTCGAACTCCCGCCTGCGGGCCAGAGCCGCACGTTCCACCTTCGTGTTGCCGTGCACGCGCAGCAGCAGCGTGACGAACGGCAGCTGCTCGACGAGCACCGCCACGCTGCCCCGCACCAGGTACTCCAGCCTCTCGATGGCGCGCCCGTCGATTGCCTCGGCCCGCGCGACGACACCGAACAGCCGGTCCAGGGCCCGGTCGACCGCGAGCCGCAACAGCTCCTGCTTGCTCGGAACATGGTGGTAGATGGCCGACTTGGTGATGCCGAGCTTGCGGGCGAGGTCCTCCATGCTGGTGCCGTCGTAGCCGCGCTCGTTGAACAACCGCACCGCGATCTGCAGCACCGACTCCAGGTCGTGGCCCGGTCTGCCTCTGCGAACGGTCCTGGCCTGCGGTGTGGTGGTCATGTGCGCGGCAGTTCAGTCGCCCCGCAGGTCGATCACCCTGCGTATCTTGCCCACGGAGCGTTCGAGCGTTTCGGGGTCCACCACGGCGACGTCGACGGTCACCCCGATTGTCCCCCTGACCACGGTGACGATCTCGGCCGCGGCCTCGCGCCTGCGCTCCGGCGGGGTGTGCTGCTCGGACTCAACCTGCACCGTCATGTGGTCCAGTCTGTCACGTTTGGACAGTACTAGTTGGAAATGCGGGGAGAGGCCCTCGATGCGCAGCACGATCTCCTCGATCTGGGTGGGAAACAGGTTGATCCCGTGCAAGATGATCATGTCGTCGGAGCGGCCGGCGACCTTTTCCATGCGCCGGTGCGCCGGGCGTGCGGTGCCGGGCCGCAGCCGGGTCAGATCGCGGGTGCGGTAACGGATGATCGGCAGCGCCTCCTTCGTGAGCGAGGTGAACACCAACTCGCCGTGCTCGCCGTCGCCCAATATGTTGTCATCCAACGGATCCACGACCTCGGGCAGGAAGTGATCCTCCCAGATGTGCAGGCCGTCCTTGGTCTCCACGCACTCCTGCGCGACGCCAGGACCCATCACTTCGGACAGTCCGTAGATGTCGACGGCATCGAGCGCCGCGCGCTGCTCGATCTCCAGCCGCATCAGCTCGGTCCACGGCTCGGCGCCGAAAATGCCGACCTTGAGCGAGCTGTCACGCGGGTCGATGCCTTGCCGCTCGAACTCGTCCAGCAGCGTGAGCATGTAGGACGGCGTGACCATGATGATCTCGGGGCGGAAGTCGGCGATGATCTGCACCTGGCGAGCGCTCATGCCGCCGGAGGCGGGGATGACGGTGCAGCCGAGCTGCTCTGCACCGTAGTGTGCCCCGAGCCCGCCGGTGAACAGGCCGTATCCATAGGCGACGTGCACCTTGTCGCCTGGCCGCCCGCCGGCCGCGCGGATGGACCGCGCCATCAACGCGGCCCAGTTGCCGAGGTCGCCTTCGGTGTAGCCGACGACGGTGGGCTTGCCCGTCGTGCCGCTGGAGGCGTGTATCCGGCGTACCTGGTCCTGGGGTACCGCGAACATGCCGAACGGGTAGTTGTCCCGCAGGTCGTTCTTGGTGGTGAACGGGAACTTCGCGATGTCGGCAAGCTCCCTGCAGTCGTCGGGATGCACACCGGCGGCGTCGAACTTCTTCTGGTAGCTGGGCACGTTCTGGTAGGCGTGCCGTAACGTCCACTGTAGACGGCGAAGCTGCAGTGCCCGCAGCTCGTCGATGCTCAGCCGTTCGCCGGCATCCAGCTCGGTCATGAGGATTCCCTGTCGATGACGCGGCTACGGCCGCGAAACTCGGCGATCACGGTACGACCCTGCTCGTCAACGCGGTGGACAGTGACGTCGTAGATTCCGTTACGCCCGAAGCGGGTGCGTTCCTCGGCGGTCGCGACGAGCCGGTCGCCGAGCCGGGCGGAGGTGACGAAGGAGATCTCGGCGCCCGCGGCGACCGTCACCGGCCCATGGCTGTTGCACGCGCATGCGAACGCGGTGTCGGCGAGCAGGAACACGTAGCCGCCGTGGGCGATGTCGTGCCCGTTGACCATGGTGGGCGTGACCCGCATCGTGGCGACTGCCCGGCCGTGGCCTGCCTCGGTGAGCTCGATCCCGAGCGCGCGAGACGCCTCGTCGACGGCGAACATCCTGTGAGCAGCGTTGCTTGTCACCGGCTCCACCCTGCGAGCTGACCGATCGGACGGTTAATACTGGGTTCGCTTCGCAGGCGATGTCAAGGGGAGACCCTTAGGGGACGCCCGGGTCCATCCCCGATGTCCAAAACAGTCGCACTCTGTCATGGTTTTCCCATGTCGATCGGTCTGTCGTCACGGGCCCGGGATGCCGGCCTCGTACTCGGGGTGGGCGTGGTCGTCGTCGCAGGTACGGCGGTGCAGCCCGGGGCCGCCGGGCTGTCCAGCGTGTGGTCGTGGGTGCTCGTGGTGGGTGCGTGCGCCGCGCTGGCCGTCCGGCGGCGCTATCCCGTGACCGTCGCGGCCACCACGCTGCTGTCGTGCGTCCTTGCCTACGGCGTCGTCGGCGCGGACGGTCCGATCTTGTTGACATTCGTCGTTGCGCTCTATGCCGTCGCCGCGCGGGGCCGCACGGTGGTCGCCGCCGCGCTCCTGCTGCTCGCGCTCGGTGCCGTGGTGCTGGGCGAGACGGCCAGCCCGCAGCGGCACATCGACGATCCCGGGTTGCTGATGCTCACCGGGTGGCTCGTCGCGAGCATCGGTCTCGGCCGTGCCCGGCACACTCAGCTGGCCTACGCGCGTGAAGCCGAGCAGCGTGCCGCGACGGAGGAGCGGCTGCGGATTGCCCGCGAACTGCATGATGCGCTGGGCCATAACCTGTCGCTGATCAACGTCCAGGCCGCGGCGGCCCTGCACCGCCTCGACCAGAACCCGGAGCAGGCAGGGACGGCGCTGGGGGCGATCAAGCAGGCCAGCAAGGAGTCCCTGCGGGAGCTGCGTTCGACGCTGGGCGTGCTACGCGAGGTCGACGCCCAGCTGCCCGGCCTCGCCCACCTCGACACTCTCGTCGAGCAGGCCCGTGCGGGTGGCCTCGCCGTGGTCACCGAGGTGGCCGGTGAGCGCAGGGAGCTCGCGCCGGAAACGGACCTCACGGCGTACCGGCTGGTGCAGGAGGCGCTTACCAACGTGCGCAGGCACGCGGGCGCGCGCAGGGCGACCGTGCGGATCCGGTACAAGCCGAAAGAACTGCGCGTCGAGGTCATCGACGACGGCAAGGGGGGCCAGGCCGAGGCGGGATACGGCATCGCGGGGATGAGCGAGCGCGTGCGGGCGCTCGGCGGCGATTTCACCACGCACAGCCAGGCCGGCGGCGGGTTCCGGGTGAGTGCCCGGCTGCCGCAGGGGGTTGGCGCGTGATCAGCGTCCTGCTGGCCGACGATCAGACCCTCGTACGCGCGGGCTTCCGGTCCATTCTGGACGGTGAGGGTGACATCGCCGTGGTGGCAGAGGCCGCTGACGGCAATGCGGCCGTCCGGCTCGCCCGCGAGTACCGCCCCGACGTCGTGCTGATGGACATCCAGATGCCCGGTGTCGACGGTCTGGAAGCCACCCAGCGCATCGCCGTCGACGAGCGGTTGGCGGGGGTAAAGGTCGTCATCCTGACCACTTACGACGTCGACGACTACGTCTACGGTGCGCTCCGGGCCGGTGCCAGCGGTTTCCTGGTCAAGGACACCGAGCCCATGGAGTTGCTGCATGCGGTGCGGGTGGTCGCGCGCGGGGACGCGCTGCTCGCGCCATCGGTCACCCGCAGGCTCATCGCGGAGTTCGCCGGCCGGGTCGCGCCGCCGGCGCC
Organism: Saccharomonospora sp. NPDC046836; assembly: GCF_040645195.1. Lineage (NCBI taxonomy): Bacteria > Bacillati > Actinomycetota > Actinomycetes > Pseudonocardiales > Pseudonocardiaceae > Saccharomonospora > Saccharomonospora sp. NPDC046836. The sequence continues at coordinate 40,866 of NZ_JBEYXW010000007.1, read as the reverse complement.
GAGCCCGAAGCTCAACTCGCTCACCGAGCGCGAGCGTGAGGTCATGGTGCTGGTGGCCGCCGGGCTGTCCAACGACGACATCGCTGCGCGCCTGGTGCTCTCGCCCGCGACCGCGAAGACACACGTCAGCCGCATCATGACCAAACTGCAGGTCCGTGATCGCGCACAGCTCGTGGTGCTGGCCTACGAGTCGGCGATGGTGACGCCCGGCTGGCTGTCCTGAGCATGCGGCGTCAACTACGGGCTTACGGGATGGTCCCCAGGGGACAACTCCGGTCGTAGCGCGGATCGGTACCCGCGCGGGACGCGGCCGGGCGGACCGGCGCCGCACGCTACCCGGCATGGATACACGCATCACGCCCCAAAGCCGCCTGCATCGGGTAGCTGCCTGGGCGCAACGGCGGCATTGGCTCGCGCTCGGACTGTGGATTGCCGTGCTCGCCGCGATCACCGTCACCTCACAGGCCCTCGGCACCGACTACCGCGACGACCATTCCTTGCCTGGTACCGAATCCCAGCGGGTCATCGACACCTTCGCCGAGCGGGCGCCCGCGTCGCAGGGCGAGACGGTGCAGCTGGTCCTCGCCCATGACGGCGGCGTGGAGCAGGTACGCGGGCGAGTCGACGCGCTGCTGGCTGAGGTCGGCACGCTCCCGCAAGTCGTGGCGGTGCAGAGCCCGTACGACACGCCAGGCGCCATCGCGGAGGGTGGCGGCATCGCCTACGCCACGGTGGCGCTCGACGCGGACACCCCGGCCGAGGACGTCCGGCGGCTCATCGACGTTGGGCAGGCCGCGCAGGGGGATGGGCTGCGCGTCGCGCTGGGTGGTGATGTCATCCGTGCGGCCGAGGAAGGTGGCGGCGGTGCCGCCGAGGGAGCCGGAATCCTTGCCGCACTCGCGATCCTGGTCCTCATGTTCGGCTCGCTGCTCGCGGCGGCCGTTCCGGTGCTCACGGCGATCTTCGCGGTGGGCAGCACGATCGGCGCGATCGCGCTGGTGTCCTTCGTCGTGGACATGCCCTCTTATGCGCCACCGCTGATGATGCTGGTCGGCCTCGGTGTCGGCATCGACTATGCACTGCTGATCTTCTCCCGGTACCGCGGCGAACTGCTCGCCGGTCGCGACCGTGACGAGGCGGCCAGGACCGCACTCGATACGGCGGGCAGGTCGGTACTGTTCGCCGGCTGCACCGTCATCATCGCGTTGCTGGGGCTACTGGCGCTCGGGCTCGGCTCGCTGCGTGGTGTGGCGTTCGCGGTCGCGCTGACCGTCCTGGTCACGATGATCGCGTCCCTTACCCTGTTGCCTGCGCTGCTGACCGTCTTCGGGCGCCATATCGAGCGCGTGGTCCGGAAGCGGGCCGCACGCCGGGCCGAGGGTGAGCGGTGGCGGCGGCTCGCCGCCGCCGTGCAGCGCAGGCCGTGGGCACCGCTGGTGGTGGGCGTGGCGGCGCTGGGTGCGCTGGCGCTTCCGGCGCTCGACATGCGGCTTGGTTTCGCCGATGCCGGAACGGAAGCCGAGTCGTCGACCACCAGGCAGGCCTACGACCTGCTTGCCGAGGGGTTCGGCCCCGGCGTCAACGGGCCGCTGATCGTGGTGTCCGAAGGGGACAGTGGGCAGCTGCGGGAGGCCATCGAGGCCACGCCCGGTGTCGCGAGCGCGACGCGGCCGCAGCCCGTGTCCGACGACCTCGCCACCGTGCTGGTGTTCCCGGACAGTGCCCCGCAGGACGCGGCAACGCATGACCTGGTCGACAACCTGCGTACGGACGTATTGCCGACGCTCGCCGCGCAGACCGGGGCCACCTACCTCGTGGGCGGTTCGGTCGCCGCGGCCGACGACTTCGCCGCCGCGGTCAGCGACCGGCTGCCACTGTTCATCCTGGTCGTGGTGGGGTTGTCGGCGTTACTTCTCGCCGCGGTGTTCCGCTCGTTGCTGATCCCGTTGAAGGCGGCTGTGCTGAACCTGCTGAGCATCGGCGCGAGCCTCGGTGTGGTGACGCTGGTCTTCGGGCAGGGACTGTTCGGTGTGCAGCCCGGTCCGGTGGAGGCCTTCGTTCCGGTGCTGATCTTCGCGATCGTGTTCGGGCTTTCCATGGACTACGAGGTGTTCCTGGTGGCTCGCATGCACGAGGAATGGCGGCGCACCGGCGATGCGGCGCATGCGGTGCGCGAGGGCCTGGCCACAACCGGCGGTGTCATCACCGCGGCGGCGGCGATCATGATCGTGGTCTTCGGCGCCTTCGTGCTCAGTCCTGATCGGATGCTCCAGCAGTTCGGGCTCGGTCTTGCGGTGGCGGTGCTGCTCGATGCTTTCGTCATCCGCTGCCTCATCGTTCCTGCCGTGATGCGGCTCTTCGGCGAGCGGGCGTGGTGGCTGCCGCGGGCGCTGGATCGCGTCCTGCCGCGCGCGGAACTCGAACGGGTTCGGAACTAGCGGCTGTTGAACTCACGCAGAGTCCGCATGGCCTCGGCCAGCGCCACCGACGCGTCCGGGCCGAGTGGCGCCAGCACGGTCTCCCGCAGGATGTCGGCGCAGGCCTTGCGGGCCTGCTCGGCGACCTCGCGCCCGTGCTCGGTCAGGCAGGCGTAGGTGACCCGGCGGTCGTCGGCGCTGGGTACCCGGCAGATGAGGTCGGCAGCGGCGAGCCGGTCGGCGACCTTGGTGAACCCGCCGCTGGAGAGCGCGGCCTCCTTGGCGAGGCGGGTCATCGGCATCCGGTAGTCGGGCGAGCGCACCAGCCGGATGAGGATGTCGAACGAGGCCGGTGCGAGGCCGAAACGTTCGGCGATCTCGCCCATCAGGCGGTCCTGCGTGGCCAGGTAGCCCTCGATCACGAGGCCCCACCAGGTCACGATCTCGTCGTCGTCGGGTTCTGTCGGCACCTCACGAGTCTACCCGCAAATAGCTCTCGGGAATATATCTTGCGTGCAAGAGGTTTGCTGGTTAGCGTGTTAGTCAGAGCCTCGAAGGAGAGATGGCCATGTCGTTCAAGACCAGCGGCCTGCACCACGTCACCGCGATCGGTGGCGACCCGCAGCGCAACGCCGACTTCTACCTGCGCACGCTCGGGTTGCGGCTGGTGAAGACCACCGTCAACTTCGACGACCCGGGCACCTACCACCTGTACTACGGCGACGAGTCGGGCAAGCCGGGCTCGCTGCTGACGTTCTTTCCGTGGCGGGACGCGCCGAGCGGCCGGCTCGGTACCGGGCAGGCCACCACCACGTCGTTCTCCGTGCCGGAGAACTCGATCGGCTGGTGGAAGCAGCACCTCGAGATCTCCGGCATCGAGACCAGCCAGGTCAGCACCCGCGACGGCGAGGAGGTGCTCACCTTCCGTGACCCCAACGGCCTGGTGATCGCGCTGGTCGCGCATCCGCAGGGCGACCCGCGTAACCCATGGGACACCCCGCTCGTCCCCGGCGAGCACGCCATCCGCGGCCTGCACTCGGTGACCCTGTCGGTGTCGCGCGAGGAGGCCACCGCCGGCATGCTCACCGAGGACCTCGGGCTGACCTTCACCGGCCAGGACACCAACCGCTTGCGGTTCAGCGCAGGCGAAGGCGGACCTGGCGCGATGGTGGACGTGCTCGTCACGCCGGATGCACCGCGGGGCCTGGTCGCCGGCGGCACCGTGCACCACGTCGCGTGGCGCGCGCCGGACGAGCAGACCCAGGTGGCCTGGCGCGCGGAGCTGCTGGACCGTGGCGTCGGTGTCACCTCGATCATGGACCGCCAGTACTTCCGGTCCATCTACTTCCGGGAGCCGGGCGGGACGTTGCTGGAGATCGCGACCGACCAGCCGGGCTTCTCGATCGACGAGCCGCTGCTGGAGCTGGGCCGCGCGCTGAAGCTGCCGCCGTGGCTGGAGCCCAATCGCGAGCAGATCCAGGCCATGCTGCCGAAGCTGAACCTGCCCGCCGAGAACAACCCGGTGCACCAATGAACAGGCTCTTGCTCGACCACCGTTACGTCGAAGGTGATGCCGAGGCGCCGGTGCTGTTGCTATTGCACGGCACCGGCGGCAGCCCCGACGACATCCTGCTGCTCGGCAAGGAGCTGAGCCCGTCCTCGCCGATGCTGGCGCCCGCGGGTCCGGTGTCGGAGTTCGGTGCGGCGCGTTGGTTCCGGCGGCTCGCCGAGGGTGTCTTCGACACCGAGGACGTGATCGCGCGGGCGGGTCAGCTCGCCGATTTCGTGGTCGCCGCGCAGAAGCACTACGGCCTTGCCGGGCGCAAGCTCGTTGCCGCCGGGTTCTCCAACGGTGCCAACATCGCGGCCGCCGTTGCGCTGCTACGGCCCGAGGTGCTCACGGATGCGGCGCTGTTCGCCGCGATGCTGCCGGTGCCCGATCCGCCAGTGCACGACCTGAGCGGCACGCGGATCTTCCTGTCGAACGGGCGGCACGATCCCATGGCGCCGCTGGCGTCGAGTGAGCGGCTGGTGTCGGTGCTGCGGGAACGTTCAGCCGAGGTCACCGAGCACTGGCATCCCGGCGGGCACCAGATCACGCTGCCCGGCCTGGAAGCCGCCCGCACCTGGCTGACCGTTCAGCCGGGCTAGTTGGGGACCCTGGCGCTGCTCCATGTGGGTGGCTGCTCACTGGGTTTGGGGGACCTTGTCGGCGTGGAAGAGGGCCTCGGTGAGCAGGCGCCGGACGTGGTCGTCGGCTGCCGTGTAGTAGATGAATGTGCCCTCGCGGCGGCCGTGCACGAGTCCGGCGAGACGCAGTTTCGCGAGGTGCTGGCTGACCGCGGTCGGCGCAGAGCCGACCAGTTCGGCAAGGCAGGCGACGGACGTCTCACCCTGGAGCAGGGCCCAGAGGATCTTGACCCGCGTCGGGTCGGAGAGCAGGCGAAAGGCGTCGGCTGCCCGGTGCACTTGACCGTCGTCGGGCATCTCGAAATCCGGCAGCGACGTGTGCATGTGACGAGTGTAATGGTCCACTGGTTGCGTATCTGCGTGAATGCGCAGATAGTGTGTCGTCGTGACCAAGATGTGGCGACTCTCCGAGATCCGCTGGGCCGCGCTCGCGACGGCCCTGTTCGCGGGGGGCGGCGTGACTCAGCTGGCCGGGGCGCCGGCCTGGACGTGGTGGACGCTCTACCTGGCGTGTTACCTCGCGGGTGGCTGGGAACCGGCGCTCGCCGGGTTCCAGGCACTGCGGGAGAAGACGCTCGACGTTGATCTGCTGATGGTCGTCGCGGCCATCGGCGCCGCGGCCATCGGTCAGGTCTTCGACGGCGCACTGCTGATCGTCATCTTCGCGACGTCGGGCGCGCTGGAGGCGTATGCGACCCAGCGCACCGAGGACAGCGTGCGTAGCCTGCTCGACCTGGCGCCACCGCGCGCCACCAGGCTCACCGACGACGGTGAGGAGCAGGTCGACACCGCCATGCTGCAGGTCGGCGACCTCGTCCTGGTGCGGCCGGGCGAGCGGATCGGCGCCGACGGGATCGTCGTCGACGGCGAGAGCGAGGCCGACCAGTCCACCATCACCGGCGAGCCCTTGCCCGCGGCGAAGGCGCAGGGTGACGAGGTCTTCGCGGGCACGCTCAACGGTGCAGGGGCGCTGACCGTGAAGGTGAGCAGGCCCGCTGCTGAGACCGTGGTGGCGCGGATCGTCGCCATGGTCGAGGAGGCTTCGGCCACCAAGGCGCCGACGCAGCTCTTCGTCGAGAAGATCGAGCAGCGGTACTCGGTCGGCGTCGTGGTCGCCACGCTCGCGTTGTTCCTGGTCCCGCTGGCGTTCGGCGCCGACCTGCAGTCGGCACTGCTGCGTGCGATGACCTTCATGATCGTGGCGTCGCCGTGCGCTGTCGTGCTCGCGACAATGCCGCCGCTGCTCGCGGCGATCGCCAACGCTGGACGGCGCGGCGTGCTGGTCAAGTCGGCCGTCGTGATGGAGCGCCTCGGTGAGGCCACGACGGTGGCCTTCGACAAGACCGGCACGCTGACCACCGGCGTGCCGAGGCTCGACGACGTTCGGCTCGCCGAGGGAGTGCGGCGGGAGAAGCTGCTCGCTCTCGCCGCAGGTGCCGAGTACCCCAGCGAGCACCCGCTGGCCAGGGCGATCGTGGTGGCCGCGCGTGCCGAGGGTGTGCGGGTGCCGCGCGCCGAGTCGTTCAGCGCACTGCCCGGGCGCGGTGTGCGGGCGCGGGTGGCCGGCACGTTGGTCGAGGTCGGCAGCGTGACCCATCTCGGTGGCACGCAGCTCGCCTCCGGCATCGAGGACGCCGGCTCGACCGCGGCTGTGGTGCGCGTCGACGGCGAGGTGGCCGGGGTGCTGGCGCTCTCCGACCAGCCGCGACCCGACGCCATGGCCACGATCGCCAGGATCGGCGAGGTCACCGGCCGCTCGCCGGTGCTGCTGACCGGTGACAACCCGCGCGCGGCTGCCCGGCTCGCGAGCGGGGTCGGCATCGGTGATGTCCGGGCCGGGCTGCTGCCCGACGGCAAGGTCGCCGCGGTCCGAGAGCTCGAAGCCGCCGGGGAACGCGTGCTCGTCGTGGGTGATGGGATCAACGACGCGCCTGCGCTGGCCGCCGCGCATGCCGGTGTCGCCATGGGCCGGGCGGGGGCGGACCTCGCACTGGAAACCGCTGACGCCGTGATCGTGCGTGACGAGCTGGCGACCGTGCCCGCGATGATCGAGCTGTCGCGCCGCGCGCGCCGCTTCGTGAAGGCCAACCTGGCCATCGCCGGCACCTTCATCGTGGTGCTGGTGGTGTGGGACATCGTCGGTTACCTGCCGCTGCCGCTCGGCGTCGCGGGCCATGAAGGCTCCACGATCATCGTCGCGCTCAACGGCCTCCGGCTGCTGTGGACCAAACGCTCGTAGCTGCTGGGCCGCGTGGAGCAGGAAAGATGCACGCGAATGTCGGAATGCTAGGGCGAATGGAGCAAGCGATACTAGGCCTGGCGGACGGTCGCGCCGGGTGCGATCTATGCTGTTTGCACTTTCAACCGTCAGGGGGAAGGTGCTCGATGTATTTCGGTGACATGGTTGACTGCCCGCGCTGTCACGGCTCCGGGCTCGCTCCCAACCGGAAGGACCCCTGTGGCAACTGCGGAGGGCTCGGGCAAGTCCCCAAGTGACGCCAGTGGTGACTGTGCACTCTGCCGCGGCAGCGGCACCCTGTCCTGGCAGCAACCACAGTCTGGCTCCCAGGTCCTGCGCACTGTCGAAATGCCGTGCCCCAACGGGTGCGGGGAGTCGTGGAAGCACCCGCATGCCGAACGCGATCGGGTGGTCGAGTTGCCGGACGATACCCCGGATCGGGTGACTGGCAACGCCGGTGAGGCCAACCGTATCGGTGCCGACTTCATCCGGAGAGCCCTACAGAACTGGGGTTTTCTGGGTACGGAGCAGGATCGGCCAAGATAGTTACGGCGCAGTAGCATCACCGCCGTGGACTCGCCAGACCTGGTGTACCGTGCTGGCCGGCTCGCCGGCAGGGCCGCGCGAACCGGCTACGCCATCGGCAGGCGCCTGCCCGGTGCCGACAGCGCAGAGCGGAGCCTGCGGACGCTCGAGCAGAAGGCGCTCGCCGAGCTACGCAGACGGCTCGATGGCGTGGCCGACTCGTACCAGGATGCCGAGCCCGAATCTCTTCGTACCGGCATGGCGGAGCTGTTGCACCGTTCCACCACTATGGACGCCGACCGCGCCCGCGACTACCTCTACGCGACCATCCTGCGCCAGCTGACCCCGGACGAAGCCCGCATTCTCTCCGTGTTGTCCGACGGCTCGCCGTTCCCGCTCGTCGACGTCGTCGAGCGGGCGAGCCTGGGTACCGCGGGCCGGGTGGTGCTGCGCAACGCCTCGACCGTCGGCAAGGCAGCCGGTGTGTCCCTTCTGGACCACGTGCCCGCGTACGTGACCCGGCTCGTCGGACTCGGCCTCGCCGAGATCGACGCGGAGGAGCCCGAGTTGAGCACCCAGTACGAGATCCTGCTGACCGACGACGTCGTGCGCGCGGCCGAGCAGCTGGTCAAACGTGCCCGCTTCGTGCGCCGGACCGTGCGGGTGTCCCCGTTCGGCCTACGGTTCTGGCAGGCATGTGAGCCGAGCTAGACACCGCACAGCCAGTCCAGTACCACCGCCGCGGTCCACGACTGGTTCGTGCTGCCCAGCGGGCGCCCCGTGAACGGTTCGTAGTACTCACCGAATGATCCTTCGGAGACCAGGTGCACGCCCTGCGCGCGGAACTCGCTGGCATGCCGGGGCCAGTCACGCTGCTCGAACGCCCAGCCGAACAGCCAGGTGATCACCGGCCACTGTGGGCCCCGCCAGTACAGCCGGGGGTCGAAATCCGGCGAGGACGGTGAGACCGACGGTGGCACGGCAGCCAGCAGATCCGGATGCCCTGTCCAATCCGGACCGTCCAGCGTGGACATCAGTTGCCGTTCGACGTCTGCGGGCAGGCCACCGCAGAGCAGCGGCGCGAAACCGGCGAGTGTCTGTGTCGTCAGCCAGCGGCCCCGCCGGATGTCGCGGTCCCTGGCCATGCCGGTCTCGGGATGGCAGCTCATCGCCACCGCGGCTCTCGCCTTCTCCGCCCACGTCCGCAACTCGGCGATCTGGTCGTGCGGGCTGCCGAGCTCCTCGCCGAGCCCGGCCAGTGTGTCGCTGGCCAGCGCGAAGACCGCCGTGCTGAACACGTCGCCGACCAGGAAACTCGACGTCTGCACCACCTTGTCCGGGTGGTATCCGGCCCGCCGCATCTGCTCGATGAGCCACAGGTAGCGGTCGTACTCGACATCGCTCGGCCGCTCGCCCGGGTCGTCCACCTGTAGCAGGTCGAGGCGGACATACGGCGGAAGATCCGGTCCGGGCACAACTGCCGCGTACGGCTCGTCCCAGCGCGGCGAGTTGTCCATTCCGGACTCCCAGCCGTGCACGATCGCCAGCAGGCCGCTCGCGTCGGGCATCCGGTGCCGGACGATCCAGCGGTGCCAGCGGTAGAGCGCGGGCCATGCTCGCTGGGCGAACGTCTCCGCCAGTTCGCCGTCGGCTCGTGAGGTGCGTCGTGCGATGTCGACGATGCGCCGGACGGCGATTGCATGCACAGGCGGCTGGCAGATACCGGACGTCCGCACGCCGTCCGGGCGCTGTGGAGCGGCGTCGGTGCCCCACCTGTCCGGCCCGGGGAAGTAGTCGGTGTCGGTGGTGAAGACGATGTGCGGGATCATCCCGTCGCGCCACTGAGCGGCGAGCAGCGTGTCGAGTTCGGCGGCGGCACGCCCCACGTCCAGGTGCGCGAGCCCGATCGAGATGAACGCCGCGTCCCAGCTCCACATGTGCGGATAGAGCCTCGGGGAGGCGGTGACCAGCCGGCCGGTGTCGTTGTCACGCAGCACGAGTGCCGCGCGGGCCGCCAGGCTGACGGGTTCGAAGTGGACATCGCGGTCGCCCGCGGCGGTGATCACCGGACCTCCAGTAGCAAGCTCGTCTCGGGGTCGTACCAACGGCAGGCTTCGGGCGGGATGCGCAGGCTCAAGCGCTCGGCGGGATCGGCGCGGAAGCTCGGCGGTGCCTGCACCTTCACCGTCTGCCCGTCGATGTCGGTCGTCAGCAACGCCGACGAACCGAGCGGTTCCAGTACCTGGAGCTCACCGGTCAGCGCACCATCGCCGTCGGCGACCTCGATGGCTTCCGGCCGGATGCCGAGTGTGAGCGGCTTGCCGGCGTAGGCCGACAGCGCGGCGGGCACGGTGAGCGACTGGCCGCCGAGGTCGAGGCGGGAGCCTTCCGCCGCCTGCTCGACGGTGCCGGTCAGGAAGTTCATCGGTGGGCTGCCGAGAAAACCGCCGACGAACTGGCTGGCCGGATCGTCGTAGACCGCGGTGGGTGCGTCGCACTGGGCGATCTCGCCGTTACGCATGACTGCGACCCGATCACCGAGGGAGAGGGCCTCGACCTGATCGTGCGTGACGTAGAGCGTGGTGGTACCGAGCTCGCTGACGAGCTTCTTCAGCTCGGCGCGAAAGGACAACCGCAGCAGGGCGTCCAGATTGGACAGTGGTTCGTCCATGAGCAACACGTCGGCGTCCATCACGATGGCCCGCGCTACGGCCACGCGCTGGCGCTGACCGCCGGACAGCTTCGCCGGGTACCGGTCGAGATATGGGGTCAGCTGCAGCAGATCGGCGGCCCACTCGACCTTGCGGCGGACCTCGCCGGCGGGCACGCCGTGGACCTGCAGTCCGAAGCCGATGTTGTCGGCGACCTTCTTGTTGGGGAATACCGCATAGGACTGGAAGACCATGGACAGGTTGCGCCGCCTTGGTTCCAGGTAGGTGACGTCCTTGCCGCCGATCACGATCTGGCCCGCGTCGGGCATCTCGAGCCCGGCGACCATGCGCAGCAGCGTCGTCTTGCCGCAGCCGGACGGGCCGAGCAGCACCATGAACTCGCCGTCGGCGATTTCGAGCGAGACCTCGTCGGTCGCGCGCGCCGTCGCGCCGGGATAGGTCTTGACCAGGTCCCGCAGGACAACCTCAGCCACCTCAGTACTCCCTCATCGCAGCGTCGTTCCCCACATGTTCACCAGGTAGCGCCGCATCACGAAGATGAACAGCAGTGCGGGCAGGATGAGCGCGAAACCGCCCGCGAAGCGGTAGGCCGTCGACGCCTCGTCGAGTGCGGTGAGCACCTGTGCCGGCAAGGTTCGGTGGCCGAGTGTCACCACGGTCGCGCCGAGAATCTCGTTCCAGGACAACACGAATGTGAAGATCGACGATGCCGCGAGGCCGGGCAGTGCGAGCGGGACGACCACCTTGCGTGCCGCCTGCCAGCGCGTGCAGCCGAAGACCTGAGCGGCCTCCTCGACGTCTGTCGGTACGGCCACGAAGATGCTCGCCGTGATGAGCACCGTGGTCGGCAGGGCCAGCGTGGTGTGCACCAGCGTCACCGCGAACACTGTGTCGTAGACGTCCAGGCGCAGGAACATCGTGGCCAGCGGTACGGACAGCACCACGATCGGCAGCGCGCGCACGAGCAGGACGAACACCTGGTAGACGTCTTTGCCGCGGAAGGCGTACCGGGCGAGGGCGTACCCGGCCGGGGCGCCGATCAGCAGCGACCACACCACGGTGTAGATGCCGACGAGCAGGGAGTTGCCCAGCGCCGGGAACGTGCCGGTCGCCTGGAAGAAGGCGAGCAGTGTCTCGGTCGAGTACTCGCTGGGCAGCAACGGTTTCGGGAACTGCACCAAAGCGTTGCGGGATGACACGGCAGCGAGTCCGATGAGGACGATCGGCAGCGCCATGAAGACCGTCACCGCGATGCAAGCGGCCTGTACCCAGGCGGCGCGGACCCGGCGCCGCCGCAGTGGAGCCAGATCCACCGGTGGCAGCGTGGCCGCTGCGCCCGTGCTTTCGACCGGTTGCCGTAACTCCGTTGTCATCGGGCACCCTCCGGCTGGCGGACGGTTCGCAGGTACAACACCGCTGTGCCGAGCGAGATCACCAGCACGACGAGTGCGACAGCGCTCGCGACGGCGGGGTTCTGCAGGTTCACGTACCACTCGTAGGTCTCACCGACGAGCAACGGGAAATCCCGCCCGGTGAGCGCCTGTGCCACGGCAAAGGCCTGCAGCGCCAGTATCGTCCGCAGGATCAGCGCGACCTGCAGGCTCGGACCGAGCAGCGGCAGGGTGACGTGCCGCAGGCGCTGCCAGAAACTCGCGCCGAACACCTGCGCCGCCTCGTCGTACTCGCGCGGGATCATCTGCACCCCGGCGACCACGATCACGAACACCAGCGAGGTGGCCCGCCAGATCTCCGCGATCACGACGGTGAGCAGCATCGTCGTGGTGTTCTCGTAGTTCAGCCACTGCACACCGTTCTCGGAAAGGCCGAGCCCGACGAGTAGTGAGTTCAGGTACCCCCGGTTGTCGAAAATGGACAGCCACACCAGGCCGGCCGCCAGTTCGGAGATCGCCAGCGGAATGCACCACAGGTAGAAGTGCCCGCCCGCGAACTTCGGCCGGGCCTGCATGAGCAGGGCCATGCCGATGGCCAGCGCGAGCTGGACCGGTACCACGATGACGATCAGCAGCAAGGTGTTGCGTAGCGCGCGCCAGAAGTTCGCGTCGGCGAAGAGGCGTTCCCAGTGGGCCAGTGTGAAGCCACCGTCGTCGCGGAAGGCTTCGAGCACGCCCTGCACGAGCGGCCAGCCGAACAGTGCCACCAGCAGCACGATGGAGGGCAGCAAAAGCAGCCACGGGGGACGCAGTCGCATGCTCGTCACGTCAGGCCACCTCGCAGCGGTCGGCGGCGGGATCCGGTGCCCAGCAGGGCACCTGGAGATCGTCCATAATGCCCTGCAGAACCCGGGCCTGTGAGTCCAGTGTGGATCGGATGTCGGCGCCGTCGAGCACGATGGAGCGGAACGTGTCCTGGAAGACCTTGCTGACCTCACCCTCGCGCGTGCCGAGCCCGACCGGGGGCAACGAGAGGATGGCGCCCTCGGCCGCCTGTTGCCGTCGCACCGCATCGGCCTCCAGCTTGATGGCAGGCGGCAGGTCGTCCGGAATCCGCGCGGCCACGGCGGGGAAGAAACTGTTGGACCGCAACAGGTCCACCTGGGTCTGCGGGCGGCACAGCGCGTCGATCGTCCGCCGTGCCAGCTCGGGATCAGTGCTGTCCTTCGGGACCGCGAGCCCGGCGACGACCGCCATGTAGCCGAGGCCCCGCGGGCCACGTGGCGAGGGGAGCATGCGCCAGTTCTGCGGGTCCCGTTCCGGAGCGGACACCAGTCGCACGACGTGGTCCCACGCCATGCGCACCTCGCCGCTGTCCAGCGGCTCCTGCATGAAGTCGTAGGTGGTGCTCGACGGTGTGCAGTTGGCCCACAGTTCCCGGAAGTACCCCCATGCCGTCACGGCCTCCGCCGAGCGGAACGTGGTGATCTGGCCGCCGGTGAAGGACGGCAGCAGATAGCCCTGAGTGAAGCGGTGCAGCAGTCCCTTGGGGCCGGCGGGCAGCCCGAGCATCGGCCGGTTGCCGTTGGCGCGGCGGGCCGCGATGGCCCAGTCCAAAAACTGGTCGTAGGTCAGCGCGGTGGCGTCCGCGCCGGAAGGCAGGTGTTGCAGTGCGTCGGCATGCGCGGCGAGCACATAGCTGGCGTTGGCCCAGGGGACGTACCAGGTGCGGTCGGTGCCTGCCTTGGCGAGCCGGAGGTACTCGGCGGGCCAGCCGCGGTCACCGAGATCGACGAGGACGTCGGTGAGGTCCTCCAGGTAGTCGCCCGCGAGTGGGGCGAGGTCGCCGTGCAGCCCGCCGAGCAGGCCGATCTGCGTTGCGCCCGCGTCGATCTGGCTGCGGACCTGGCCGCTGAAGGGACCGTCCTCAATGGTCACATAGCTGACGCCGGCGGGCCCCGAGCGCGAGAGCAGCCCGCGGAAGCGTTCGGCCTCGTCGACCGGCCGGAACTGGGTCGACAGGAACACCATCCCGCCGTTGCCCGTGGTGGCGAAGCCGGTACAGCCCGCAGACAGTGCGAGGGCGCCGAGTCCGGCCGCGCGTAGCACGGAACGGCGGGTGAGGCCCGCACCCCGCATCCCCGGCATCGGCAGCCCCCTGGAAATGTTACGTACTTTTGTCAGGTTGGTTAACATAAGTACTCTGCGAGATATTGTCAACGTGCTCGTGACCAAGGAGACGCCGACGAGTCCCACCTCACCGGGACACGTCCTCGCCGTGCTGCGCGCCGAAGGGCCGCTGACCCGGCTGGAACTGCAGGAGCGGGTGGGGCTCTCGCGTGTCACGCTCGTCGAGCGGCTCGACCTGCTGCGCCGGCTCGGGCTCGTGCGGCAGGCAGGTCACCGCGAATCCAGCGGCGGGCGGCGTGCCGAGATGCTGGAGGTCAACGACACCGGGCGGACCGCGCTCGTGGCCGACCTCGGCCAGAGCCACGCGACGCTGGCCGTCGTCGATCTGCGGGGCACGGTGTTCGCGCGCGACGACCACCGGCTGGCTGTTCGACACAGTCCGCAGGAGGTCGTTCCCATGCTGCTCGACGCCGGAAAGCGGCTGCTGGAACGCACCGGGCGGGCCGACACGCTGTGTGCGATGGCGCTGTCGGTGCCCGGTCAGATCGACCACGAGCGGGGTGTGACCGTCGCGCCGCCGACCATGCCCGACTGGAACGGCACGCCGCTGCGCAGGCCGTTCGCTGAGGTTTTCGGGGTGCCGGTGCTGCTGGAGAACGACGCCAACGCGCTCACGCTCGGTGACTACTACGCCATGGGCAGGCCGGACGCGACGCTGGTCGGCGTCAAGGTCGGTACTGGGATCGGCACCGGTGTCGTGATCTCCGGGCGCATCCATCGCGGGGAGAGCGGCTCAGCCGGCGAGATCGGGCACATGCGGATCGAGGGCAGCGAGCAGCAGTGCAGCTGCGGACGGCGTGGTTGCGTGGCGGCCAGCGCGAGCGGGCAGGCGCTGACGCGGATCCTCCGGTCGACCGGTGTGCGCACGATCGCCGACGTCGTGCGCAGGGTCGACGAGGGGCGGGGCGACGCCGTCCGCGCGGCCGCTGAGGCCGGGCGCCTGGTCGGCACGGTCCTCGCCACGATGGTCACGATCATCAACCCGCGGTACGTGCGGGTGGGTGGTGCGATCGGCGTGCTGCCGCCGTTCCTCGAAGCGCTACGGCGGACAGTGGAGGCCAACGCGCATGCCAGCGCGTTGCGCAGCCTCGACATCGAGCCGTCCCAGCTGGGGGAGAACGGTGCCTTCGTCGGCCTCGCCGGCCTGGTTGCAGACGAGATGCTGTCCCCTGCCACCGTCGACGCCCTAGCCGCCGCCCTACCGCAGTCGTGAAACAACCGCAAACGTTTGCTAGGTGGAAGTGCGGTAGGCGTGCAGGCGTTCGGCGAGCTCCTGGGGGCGGGCCAGCGCGGGCAGGTGGCCACCGTCCATCTCGTCGGGCACGATGCCTAGCCGCTCGCGTACCACGCGGCGCTGGAAGTCGGCGGGGAAGAGCCGATCGTCACGGCACAGCAGGAACCTGGTCGGCACGTCGGGCCAGGCTTTCAACGGCCAGGGCTGCTCGAACGGTGTGCCGGACTGCCGTTTCTCGCCGAGGGCGAACGCCTCCGCGCGCACATCAGCCGGAACGTCGTGGAAGAACAGTTCGACGAGGTCCGGTTCCCCGGCGGTGGCCCTGCCCTCGCGTTCCGCCTGCTCCCGCTGCGCCTGCGGCTGCCCGGTGTTGGCCCACCAGTCGCCGGGTGACTCGTCTGGTGCCGGCGTCATCCCCGCGACGAGTACCAGCAGGTCCACCGGCACCCGCTCGCACACCAGCGGGGCGGTGAACGCGGCCATCGACTGCGCCACCAGCACCAGACCGGTGCGCTGCCCGATGGCGGCCACCACCGTGTCGGCGTACTCGGCCAGCCCTGCCGAGTCGTCGCCGCACGGCAGGTCGGGTGTCAGCACGCCGTAGCCGTATGCGCGCAACTCCGGCACCACGCGGTGCCAGTACCACGAATCGGACCCCGCACCGGGTAGGAGCACAAATGTGGTCACGATGCCGCCAGTACGCCGGGGAACCGGGTCCGGAAGTCCAGCACGCCGACCCAGGTGGGCCGCACGGCGATACGGGCCATCCGAGTGCCCGGACCGTCGACCTCGGCCAGCGCCGCCGCTGCCTGCTCGTCGCCGTAGTAGCGGCGCTGGGCCAGCGCGTACTCCTCGACGACGCCGTCCACGTCGGTGACCACCGCACGGCCCCGGATCAGTAGCACCTCCGGCGGTATTGCCGACGTGTCGATGGTCAACGCGACGTCCGGCCGGGCCCGTAGCGCGGCGATCTTGTGCG
Organism: Saccharomonospora sp. NPDC046836; assembly: GCF_040645195.1. Lineage (NCBI taxonomy): Bacteria > Bacillati > Actinomycetota > Actinomycetes > Pseudonocardiales > Pseudonocardiaceae > Saccharomonospora > Saccharomonospora sp. NPDC046836. The sequence continues at coordinate 25,029 of NZ_JBEYXW010000007.1, read as the reverse complement.
CACCGGCGAACGTGGACATCACCACCTCGCTGCCGGTCCAGTGGAACAGCATCGGCAGAACGCGGGGTGTGCCGTCGGCTGCCGTGTAGGCGAGCCGCGCCAGTTCGGTCGAATGCAGCAGCCGTTGCGCGACTTCGGTTTCCAGCAGGCCGACGTCTCCCTGTGGCAGTGCGGACATGAGGGCCCTCCCTTCAGGCTTGGTCCTAAATTAGTGCGGTGTCGCGCGTGCACTCGACCTCGTTGGTGAGCGATGGGCCCTGCTGGTGGTGCGAGAACTGCTGCACGGCCGAAGCGCTTCACCGACCTGCGTGCGGGGTTACCCAGTGCGAGCCAGGGTGCTGCTGGCGCTTCGGACCACGTTCGATCAGCAGCGCGCGGCAGGGCGCCAGATTGCCTGCGAGCTCCGCTTCGGCGCCGACCGGTTCCACGTGCGCGTCGACGGCGGCACCCTCACGCTCAGCCCGCGTCCTACACCATCCACTTAGGACCGTGGCGGAATCTGCTGCGTGAAAAACTCGTCGGGCAGCCGCTCGCCGACCGCCTCGATGGTGACGTCGTGCCCGGCGCCCGCGCGGGACCCGCCGAGCTCCTCGGCGTAGACGCATACGCCGGTCGCCACGTCCAGCCGGACCAGGTACGCGTCGGCATAGCGCAAACCGGGATCACGTTCGCGCAGCAACGGCCCGCCGCCGCTGGCCTCCTTGTCCTCGCCAGACGCGGGAGAACAGCAGCGGACAGCACGAGCAGCGCGGGGCGTACGCCGCCGTCGGCCGCACGGTCGCCTGCCAGGCCGGTCGGCCATGGTGCTCCACCGCGGCGAGCTCACCGAACTCGAGTGGACCTGGCGCCGGCTCGCCCCATTCGCGTCCAGCAGCTCGCCGTCGAGCGTCTCCACCCGGAGGCCGTCGGGTCGCCGTACCCATGCCCGGACCGCGGGAAAGCCCCAGTCCGGCAACCGCCAGCTCACTGTGAACCGCAGCGTTCGCCACCGCCACGGTGACGAGCGGGCCAGCGCAGTGAACTGCTGCGGTGTCGGTGAACTCCCCACGAACGCAGTGTCCGGCAGGGTCCTCCGGAATCAAACACAATTACCGCATGGGAAGTGCTGAGCTACTGGCCGATGCGTTCGGCCGTATCCGGGAGGTCGTGCACGACACCGTCGAGGGGCTCGATGCGGAGGCGCTGGCCTACCGGGTCGACAGCGCCGCCAACTCGATCGGCTGGCTGGTGTGGCACCTGACCCGGGTCGAGGACGACCACATCGCCGAGGTCGCAGGGTTGGACCAGGTATGGCTGGCCAAGGGCTGGGCCGAGAGCTTCGGTCTGCCGCTATCGCCCCAGGACATCGGCTACGGCCACTCCAGGCGCGATGTCGACCAGGTGCGGGTCTCCTCGCCGCAGCTGTTGACCGGCTACCACGATGCGGTCTACGAGCAGGCCGTCGACTACATCGGTGGCATCACCGACAGCGATCTCGACGTGATCGTCGACGAGCGCTGGGACCCGCCGGTGACACTGGGCGTGCGCCTGATCAGCGTCGTCGGTGACGGCCTGCAGCATGCCGGGCAGGCCGCATTCGTACGGGGCATCCTGCTGCGTGGGCGCTGAGCCACGGGCTCGCGGTATGCGAAGGTGAGCTGGTGACGAGCCTTGCCCAGCTGCGAAAGACCGCGCTGTCCCTCCCCGAGACGGCCGAAAAGAACGGCCGCCTCGGCACGGTCGCCTTCACCGTCTGCGAGAAGCGGTTCGCCTTGCTGGACAAGGACAAGTACGTGCAGCTCCGGCTCCCCGAGACGGACGTGGACGAGCTACTCGCGCAGCACCCGACCGCTGAGCGACCGGCCAACGGCGTCCGTGTCCCGATCGGGGACATCAACGGTCAACAGCTGAACTACTGGGTACGTCGCGCCTGGCTCTCGTGTGCGCCGGAGCGGCTGGCGGCGCAGCTCGCCGCCGCGGACTCTGCTGCTGCGGGTGACGTCGGTGACCTGCCGAGGGCCATCGGAAGGCCCGCCACACAAGCGCTGACCAGCGCCGGCATCACCACTCTCGACCAGGTCACCGAACTGACCGATGCCGAGTTGCTCGCGATGCACGGAGTCGGCCCGAAGGCCGTCCGCGTTCTTCGCGGCGCCGCTCCGGTGTCAGCGAAGTCGGTCGAAGGCGGCTTCGACAGCGGCGACTAGGCGCTTGGGGTCGTTGTCGGTTGCGGTCCGACCTGCGGAGAAGCAGGCCATGCCGAGTTCGGCGGCGAGTGCCGCGGTCGCCCGGTCGGCTCCGTGTTCGATGAGCAGTTCGGTGATCTTGTCGACGTAGCCGCGCTGCTTGAGGAGACTGCGCGCGCGTAGCTCGGGTTGTTCGGCGACCAGCTGTTCGTGCAGGCGGTACTCCTTCGGCCGCTGGACAAGCCGGCTGACGAAGGTGACGACGAACGCACGCACGTAGCCGAGCGCGGCGGGAAGCGAGTCGCCGATTGGCGTGTCGAGCGACGTCTGCGCGACTTCGGCCACGGCAGTCGCGATCTCCTGGCCGTCGCCGTTGAAAACCACTTCCTGCTTGTCGCCGAAGTAGCGGAAGAACGTGGCCCTGCCGACCTCGGCTCTGGCAGCGATGTCCGCGACGGTGACCCGGTCGAATCCACGTTCGGCGAACAACTCGTGCGCCGCCTGGACAATCGCCTCTCGCGCGCGCTGCTGCTTGCGCTCGCGAAGCGGTATCGCTGGGCGGTCCGGACGACTCACAATGCCAGTGTAGCCGATCTGGACTCAATCTCGTATGATACCGAGTATCAGTAGAGACTTGGTATCGAAAGGAATGGGTCTCATGCGCAAACGCACCTCTTTCGCACTGATCGCGGCCACCCTGGCAGTGACCATCGCGGCAGGCATGGGTTTCGACTCGGCGCCTGCGAGCGCTGGACCGAAGCAGCGCGCCGAGGAGAGCACCCGCGCGTTCCTCGCCGCGCTCGAACGCAAGGACGTGGCTGCCGTCAACGCAACAATCGACAAAGACGCGACGCTCACCATCCCGCTGTCTTTCTCCGGCGCGCAGCAACCCGAGGCTCACTTCGTGGGCAAAGAACAGGTTGCCGGTTACATCGGGCAGGTGTTCGCCACCATGGAGACGATCCGGTTCACCGATGTGCGGGTCAGCGTGACCGATCGCGGGCGAACCGCTTTCGTGCAGGCCAATGGGGACTTCACCACGGCCGACGGGCGCTCCTACCGCAATGTGTACGTATTCCGCCACGATTGGAAAAACGGCCGGATCGTGCGCACCGAGGAATACGGCAACCCGGTCACCTTCTGCAAGACATTCGGCGGCCCGAACTGCTGAGCTGCCCTTATCGCGTAGCCGGAGGGGTGAAACTCCCTCCGGCTACGCGACTTGACCGTCAGCCCTTTGCCGCAGCCTTCGCTGCCTTCTTGAAGCTGCGGACCTCGGCGAGCGACTCGGGACCGGTGACGTCGGCGATCGAGCGGTGGGAGCCCTCCTCGCCGTAGGCGCCTGCGGCCTCCCGCCACCCCGTCGGCTCGACCCCGCGCTGCTTCCCGAGCAGGGCAAGGAAAATCCGTGCCTTCTGGTCGCCGTAGCCCGGCAGCGCCCTGAGTCGCTTCAACACCTCTTTGCCGTCCGGATCGCCCTCGGTCCAGATGGCGTCGGTACGCCCGTCGTAGTGCTCGACGATGTACTGCGCCAGCGCGTGGACCCGGCGGGCCATCGAACCGCCGTAGCGATGGATGGCCGGCTTCTGCACGCACAGCTCGACGAACTCGTCGAGATCGGTCTCGGCAATCCGGGTGACACTGAACTCGCCCATCCGCTCTGCGATCTTCTTCGGCCCCGCGAACGCGATCTCCATTGCGATCTGCTGGTCCAACAACATCCCCGTGAGCAAGGCGAACGGGTCATCGGACAGGAGCCGGTCGGCATCGGCATCGCCGGTGAGGTGCAGCTTCTCGGGCATGCGCCTCATCCTCGCACGTCAGCTCGGTCGGCGACATTCCCTGCTGGTCACGCGTTGAGGGGCTTGATCCCCTCGAAGATCGCATCGAGGGTTATCGCGCCATTACCGTCGGCGACCTGGCGGTCGACCAGGGCCTTGATCGGACCGATGACCTCCAGTCCCACACCGGCTTCCCGGCTCGCCTGGACGATGGTGTCGAGGGCCTTCTTGGTGAAGTCGAGGGTTTGCCCAACGGTGTCGCCAGGGGAGTCGATGTATTCGGCGAGCACTGGAAATGCCTGCGTCATGGCCGTGAGCCAGGACACCGCCCGCGGCGCGTACTCGGTGGCCGAGACACCCGCTGCGCGCATCATGGCCGCGCCGTGCGAGAACGCGGCGTACATGATGTACATGCCGCCCAGTAACGCGAAGTCGTACAGCGAGGCCATTCCGGCGTCCTCACCGAAGTATTCGGCGGACCCGAGTAGTTCCAGCGCCGGGGCGTGCTCATCGAAAACCGTCCTCGATCCGCTGTACAGCAGGGAGGACCCGGGCTGCCCGATCATGTGCGGGATGGCCATGATCCCGCCGTCCAGGTAGTCGATGCCGTGGCCCTTCGCCCACGTGGCCAGCTCGCGCGCGGCGTTCGGCGAGGTGGTGGTCAGGTTGACGACCGCCCGCCCTGCCAGGTCGTTGACCACAGGATCGAGCACCTCGTGCACGGATTTGTCGTCCAGCAGGCAGACGATGATCAGCTCGCCTGCCCGGATCGCCTCGCCGGCTGTCGCCGCACCGGTGGCTCCGGCAGCGACGGCCTCGGTGTCCTTGCCGGGCGTGCGGTTCCACACCGTGGTGAGGTGGCCACCGCGCAGGAAAGCCAGTGCCAGCGCTCGGCCCATCGCACCGAGACCGAGAACGGTGATCGGGGTCCGAGAGGACTCCGCCATCGTGGATCACTCCTTGGAAATCGTCACGTTCAGTAGCAAGGAAATGGTTACCGCTGACCGTCTATTCGGCAAGTACCGACTATTTTGTAGGGTACACACCAAAAGGTAACCAGTTAGAGGAGGCGCTGTGACCAGCGCGCGCAAAGTGGGTCCCTATTTCTGCGGTATCGATGCCGCGATGGACGTCGTCAGCGGCAAGTGGAAGGCGCTCATCCTGTGGGAGCTCCACAACAACGGCACACGCCGGTTCGGCGAGCTCAAGCGCGGCCTGGCCGGCGTTTCCGAGAAGGTGCTCATCCAGCAGTTGCGCGAGTTGGAGGAGGACCAGATCGTGCACCGGGAGGTCTACCGTGAGGTGCCGCCGAAGGTCGAGTACTCGCTGACAGAGCACGGCGTGTCCCTGAACGCTGCCTTGGCGCCACTGGGCGAGTGGGGCAGGCGCCGTGTCACGCGGATTGGTGCCGAGTGGGTTCCGCACTAGCAGTCCTTGCTTATATAAGCTAAGACTGTCATAGTGTTACGCGCTGTCAGCGGAGGGAGACAGGCTCATGATCGACATCATCAACCACCTCAACTCGGTGTCTCGGCGTGTCGGCGCGCGTACCCGCGATGCCCGTGAGATGCGCAGCGTGGTCATCAGTCAGACCTATGCCGCCGACAGCGGCGATGTGTGGGATGCCTGCACCAATCCCGAACGCCTTCGGCGATGGTTCTCGCCTGTTTCCGGAGAGCTGCGCCTCGGTGGCCGGTACCAGCTCGAAGGCAGTGCGAGCGGCACGATCGAACAGTGCGATCCACCGAAACATCTCGCCGTCACCTGGGAGTACGACGGCGGCATGAGCTGGGTCGAGGTCAGCCTGACACCGGTCGGGCAGGGCTCGACGCGATTCGAGCTCGAGCACACGGTCCCCAGCGACGAGCATTGGGCGGAGTTCGGCCCCGGTGCGGGCGGTGTGGGCTGGGACATCAGCCTGTTGAGGCTCGCGACGGATCTCTCCGGACGGCACCTGGAACCGGAAGAGAAATGGGCCGTGACCGAAAGCGGTATCGAGTTCATGACTGTCAGCAGCCAGCGGTGGGGCGAGGCCGGCATTGCCGCCGGTGCCGATCCTGCTCAGGCCAAGGCAGCAGCCGATCGCACGACGGCCTTCTACACCGGTGCTCCCGCAAGCGATTGAGGCCCGGCCGTAGCCAGGATGAGCCGTACCCGGACCTCCTCGGCGAACGGACGGTGCGGCTCCACGGCTTCACGGATCAGCTCGGCGAACGCCGGACGCTGCTCGGGGCTGGGCAGCCTGTTGCGCGGCAACGCCGAGTACACCCCGCCAACGATGTGCTCCAGAGCCAACTCGCCGGTGTAGTCCACGCTCGCCGTCCGCACGGCGAAGCCCGCGCGCGTGAGGCTTTCCTTGTACCGCCGCTGGCTCACCTCATCGGTGCCACACTGACGGCTGACCACCGTGCCCAGCCAGCGGGACAGCATGTCGCGCAGTGCCATTGACCAGCCGGTGTCCTGCAGCCACAGCGGTCTGCCGTTCGTGACGACCGCGATTCCGCCGCCGGGCCGTAGCAGCGGGGCCAGTCCGCCGAACAGTGCGTCGTGGTCCATCCAGTGCAATGCCTGAGCGATGGTGACGGCACCGAGCGTGCCCGGTCCGAGCAGGCCCTCGAGCGAGGGCAGGTCGGAGTCCCCGCCGAGGAGCCAGGTCGTGTTCGCAACTCCCTGCTCGCGCGCGGCGACGCGGGCCCGGGTGAGCATGTCCGGCTCGGGGTCCATACCGATCGTCGTGCGAACCCGCCGCGCCAGCGGCAGCGTGAGCTGTCCTGTTCCGCAGCCCAGGTCCAGGACGACGTCCTGGTCGTTCAGCTCGAATGCACTCATCAGGTGCTCGATAACGGCAGGCGGATAACCACGCCGGTACCGGTGGTAGAAATCGGTCACCTCACCGCCGAAGCCAAGATCCATCCGGTCAGCGTGGTCGGGCGCGGCACGCCGCGGCAAGCGGTTCCGTTCTCGGCGAACACCTGGATCGCGAACTCCGATGTGATCGACCTCTCGCGCGCGGCGGCTCCTGCCACTACCGTGCTAGGCAGACCGCTGCGGAGATCAGCGGCGGAGGGCGCTGCCTGCGCATAGCACACTCGGCAGCTTGATCGGTATATTTTTGTCTGCATTATCACATGTGTTTCTGTGTTGTTGCAGGTAGCCAGCCTGTGTGATGGGCCTTGGGCTGAGCGCTGTAACGCACTCTGTTACGTTGCATGAATATGTCCGGAAAGCACTCAATGCGTGCCAACGGCGACAATGAATCGGCAGCCCAGGTGGTGATCGAATCGCCGTCGAGGGATGACGGTGCGGCCCTCTGGCGAATAGCGCGTGATTCACAAAAGCTGGATCTGAACTCGTCGTACGCGTATCTGCTGTGGTGTCATGATTTCGCTGACACGTCTGTCGTCGCTCGGGTGGGCGGAAATGTTGCAGGGTTCGTCATCGGTTATCGCAGACCCGGTGCGCCCGAGGCCGCCCTCGTATGGCAGGTTGCTGTCGACGATGCGCAGCGTGGCCGTGGCCTGGCAGGCAAGATGTTGGACGCCTTGTTCGGTCGCCTGGTGAGACAGGGCGTGCGGTACCTGGACACGACCATCACGCCGGACAACGAGGCATCCCACCGGCTGTTCGAGTCCTTTGCCAAGAGATGGAATGCGTCGCTGGAGCGGTCGGAAATATTTGCTGCCGACCAATTTCCCGATGAGCACGAGCCGGAGGAGTTGTTCCGTATCGGCCCGCTCGTGCGCCCCCAAAGCCACTCCGGGTGATAGCCGGTGCGTATTGCCCGGTAATTCACCCGATAAATCCAGGAGATAGAGCAAAGTGACCATCTTCGAAACGCTCGAATCCGAGGTTCGCAGCTATAGTCGCGGCTGGCCGACCGTGTTCGATCGTGCACAGGGCAGCTGGCTCTACGCCGAGGACGGCAAGGCCTACCTCGACTTCTTCGCCGGGGCCGGTGCGCTCAACTACGGCCACAACAACCCCGTGCTGAAGCAGGCGCTGCTCGACTACATCGCCCGCGACGGGGTGACGCACGCCCTCGACATGTTCACGGTGGCCAAGCGGGACTTCCTGGAGACCTTCAACGAGGTGATCCTGAAGCCACGCTCGCTGAACTACAAGGTGATCTTCCCTGGGCCCGGCGGGGCCAACGCGGTCGAGGCCGCGCTCAAGCTGGCGCGCAAGGTGACCGGCAAGGAGTCGGTCATCAACTTCACCAACGCATTCCACGGCATGACGCTGGGTGCGCTGTCGGTGACCGGTAACTCCATGAAACGTGGTGGTGCCGGCATCCCGCTGGTGCACGCCACCCCGATGCCTTACGACCGGTACTTCGACGGCGCCTACCCCGACTTCCTTTACTTCGAGCGACTGCTCGAGGACTCCGGCAGCGGGCTCAACGAACCCGCCGCGGTGATCGTCGAGACAGTGCAGGGCGAGGGTGGCATCAATGTCGCCCGCACCGAATGGCTGCAGGGCCTTTCCGAGCTGTGCAAGCGGCACGGCATTCTGCTCATCCTCGACGATGTGCAGATGGGCTGCGGTCGGACCGGTCCGTTCTTCAGCTTCGAGGAGGCGGGCATCGAGCCCGACATGATCTGCCTCTCGAAGTCGATCGGCGGCTACGGGCTGCCGATGGCCATCACGCTGATCCGTCCCGATCTGGACGTGTGGGCACCCGGTGAGCACAACGGCACCTTCCGCGGCATCAATCCCGCCTTCGTCACCGCCACCGAAGCGCTGCGCACCTACTGGCGCGACGTCGAACTCGAGAAGTCCACGAAGACCAAGGGTGAGCGGGTCGCCGCCGTGTTCGGCGGGCTCGTCGAACGCCACCCCGACGCGAACCTCACGGCCAAGGGTCGTGGCCTGGCGCGTGGTCTGGAGTTCCCCAGCGGCGAGATGGCCGGGAAGGTCTGCGCCGCGGCGTTCGACCGCGGCCTGCTGATGGAGACCTCCGGTCCCGACGGCGAGGTGGTCAAGCTGCTGCCCGCGCTCACGACCACCGATGCCGAGATCGAGCAGGGGCTCGAGATCATCACGGACTCGGTCCAGTCCGTGCTGTCGCGCTGACGACCAGTGAAAAAACGAGAAAGGGGAACACTTTGATCGTCCGTAGCCTCGACGAGATCACCGATACCGACGCCGACATCAAGACGCCGAACTGGCGGAGCAAGCGTATCGTCCTTGCCAAGGAGCAAGCCGGCTTCTCGGTACACGAAACGACGCTGTACGCGGGCACCGTCAACGATTTCTGGTATGCCAACCACATCGAGGCGGTCTTCGTAGTCGAGGGCGAGGGCGAAATCACCAACAAGGACACCGGCGAGACCTTCCAGCTGAGGCCGGGTTCCTTGTATCTGCTCAACAATCACGACAAGCACCAGGTGCGGCCGAAGACCGAAATGCGCACGGTGTGCGTGTTCAACCCACCGGTCACCGGCAGGGAGGTGCACGACGAGAACGGGGTGTACCCGCTCGTCGTGGAAGAAGTCTGACGACCTGACGAACTGACGCCGAACCACTCGCGGACGAACGAATCCAGTACTCGGTAGGAGGCGAGTCACGTGACCCTGGCAGAGAGCCGGATCGAGGACACCTATCCAACCCGCATCACCGGCAAGGCGAAACTGCTCGACAGAACGGACCCGACAGTGTGGGGCGGTGAGCACGACGGTCCGCTCGATGCGGCCCAGCTCGCCTCGCACGACACCAAGGGCTACACGATCATCGAGGGATTGCTCTCGCCTGCGGAGGTACAGGGCTACTGGCAGGAACTCGTGCGGCTCTCGTCGGACTCGGGACTCAAGACCGACGAGCGCGTCATCACCGAGAAGCAGGCCGGCGAGGTCCGGTCGATCTTCGAGGTGCACAAGATCAGCGAGCTGATCAGCGAGCTGGTTCGGGATCCGCGGATCCTTGACAGGGCAAGGCAGATACTGGGCTCCGAGGTGTCCATCCACCAGAGCCGGGTCAACTACATGCCTGGCTTCCGGGGCACCGGGTTCTACTGGCACTCCGACTTCGAGACCTGGCATGCCGAGGACGGGATGCCGAAACCGCGTGCGGTGAGCTGCTCGATCGCGCTGACCGACAACTACCCGTTCAACGGCGGCCTGATGGTCATGCCCGGCTCGCAGCGCACCTTCGTGCAATGCGTCGGCGAGACACCGGACGACCACTACAAGGACTCGTTGCGGGAGCAGGAGATCGGGGTGCCCAGCGAGGACGACATCACCCGGCTCGCCACCGAATGCGGCATCGACCAGTTCACCGGAGCCGCCGGGTCGGCGTTGTTCTTCGACTCCAACATCATGCACGGGTCCGGCAACAACATCACGCCGTACCCGCGGTCGAACATCTTCCTGGTGTTCAACAGCGTGGAGAACACGCTGGGCGAGCCGTACGCGGCCGGCAGGCCGCGGCCGACGTTCATCGCCAGCAGGGACTTCACCCCGGTCAGTCGCTGATCCGCGGGTGATCGACTGGTAGCAGACTGTGTGGGGGCGGTTGTAGTCGCCTCTGCGCAGCCTGTTACTGTGTCGCCACCTCCTCGCGTTGCCGATGGAGGTAGTCGTTGTCACAGCGAGCGGGCGACTTCTTGCTCGGGGTGAGCCTCGCGTGCTGTCGGCGACGGCGATGAGTTCTACCGAGTACGGCTCCGCGCCATCAGAATCGGGACTGATGGCACGGGGCCGTATTCGTGTCAGTCGAACAGACTCGTCTCCGAGTGGATCTCCAGCAGTTCGTACACCGGGCGGCCGCGGCGGCCGTCGATCGTTGTCGTCCGTACCACCCGCAGCCGAGCCGTCACGGGGCGGTCCAGGTTCAGCTTGATCTCGTCGAGCAGGTCGGGCGCCACAGCGCCCTGGATCGTGCTGCCCGTTTCGCGTTCGAGGTAGAAGATGCGCCGCCGCGTGCGCACACCGTCGAGCCTGCCGGTCACCGTCTCGTAGCCGACGTCCTCGCGTGACTCGCGCAGGCTGCCCTGCAGCACCCGCGCCTGCTCGACGGTCATGCTGCGCATGACCTCCTCGCCGGCGGTGGTCGTCAGCGCCAGCCCGAGGCTGGATGTCTTCATCACGGCGTTGACGATGTCGCTCACCGCATTGCGCACGGTGTCGCGCTGGAGCAGTACCGCGTCGAGCGCGCCGTCGTCGGAACCGTTGGCAGGCAAGAAGTCGCACAGCTCCTTGACAGCTCGCTCCGACAGCGTCTCGATGCCGTCGTTGATGAGTGCGTCCGGCGCCGCCGTTTCGGGGAACCCGAAGAACATCGCGTTGCCTGCCTGCCCGCGCTGGATCAGTGGCGCCTTCTCGCGGTCCGCCGGCTGCACGTAGGTGATCTCGCCCTGCGGGTTGCGGACGATGTGGCCGATCTTGGCGGTCGCGTCCTGCAGTGCCTTGCTGATGTCGGAGAAGGTGTACGCGTCGAGCTGCGAGGGACCCAGCAGTGAAACGCGCAGCAGTGGTGAGCGCGAGGTCCGCTCGAACTTGGCGTACGCGGCCATTGCCGACGCTCTCGCCAGATCGTCGAGCCAGGTACCACCGGGAATGTTCTCGGCGATCTGCCGGAAGCTCACCACGTCACCTCTGCGAAGCCTTTGACCGTGCCGTCCACCGGGTTGTGGGCCCATAGTTGCGCCCACACCTCCTCGTCGCCGGGATGGCACAGGAAACCGTCGAGCAGGCCGCCAACCGGCTGCACTTGTTCCAGGTACATCGCCGGTTGTTCGGCGATCACGCCGCGCAGCGTCAACATGCCGCACAGTGCGTCGCGTGCGGGCCCGCCGAGGCGCTTGAGGCTGCCCCAGTCGTCAGGGACCAGTACCACGTCCACGTCACCGGGCACATGCTCGGTGCGCAGCGTGATGCCACCGCCGACCCACGCGCGGCCGGACGGGACCAGCCGGCACACGACACCCAGGTAACCACTGAGCGCACTGAAAAGGATCTCCCGCTCATTGCGGTGCGGGGCGTCCCACACGAACCGCTCGTAGATGTCAGAGAGGTCTGCGGGGTGCCGCCCTGGAGGCAGAACGTTGTCCGAGGTCCAGTGCGGGAGCGGCATCCACGTTCCTTACCTACCTGCCGTATGAGCGGGTGGAGCGAACCTATCAGCAGCCGGTCGGCACCAGGTCAGCCACCTCGGCGGTGGCGCCCACCCTCTTCTTCGCGCAGATCCTGCTCATCCGGCCATTCGTTGCGAGCATGCCATTCTCGCCGAGACGGTAAGGTTTCCTGCTCGTTCACGTGCCTTGGCGGGCGGGATTCCTCCTGCTGGGTGAACGCGAACGCAGCTCCCGCTGCCGGGAAGTACAGGCTTTCCTCCGCCGCCACCGGAGGCGGTACAGCAGTCGGTGCCGGTGGTGCGCTGCCGGCTGTGCCGGGGCGCCGGGCGCTGGTCAGCACCAGCGCGGTGAGGCCTGCGCCGAGCGCGAACGAGATGATCAACCACAACCAGATCTGCCCGAACAACCACAGCATTCGTCTGCTCCCCTGACTACCGCACGGTGATCTCCACCCGCCGGTCCACACTGGTGTCGCCGTCCGGGGTCAGGGGACGCGTATCGCCGTAACCTACCGAGGTCACCCGGTCGTTGGCGATACCCGAGGCGATCAGTTGCCGCGCAACCGCATCGGCGCGCTGCTCGGACAGCAGGCGTGCGGTCCGCGGGTCTCCGCCGCCGATGCGCGCGACATGCCCGCCGACCTCGAACGTGACGCCGGTGGGCGTACCGGCGAGAAGTTCGCCGACCGCGGACACCGCCGCCGAACCCTGCTGGGTGAGTACGGCGCTGTTCGGTTGAAAGGTGATGGGCCTGCCGGCCAGCAGGCTGTCGAGCTCGCTTTGCAGTCGTTGCGGCACGTCCTGGGGCGAGTCCTGCTCCGCCGTGGGCTCCGCGGAAACGACGGCGACTGCCCGTACCCCCTCGACACCGCGGACGACCTCGGCCGCCCACTCGGTCTGTGCCAGCGGGACGCCGTACATGGTCGCGTCCCGCCCGTTGAAGCTGACGCCATCGACAGGCAGTCCCGTACCGGCGAGTGCGGACCGGGTCCTGGCGAGCAGGTCGGACTCGATCCGGTCCACACCCGTCCAGGTCGCCGCGAACGCGAGCATGCCTGTCACCAGCAGTACGAGCGGTACCAGCCACAACCGGCCGCGGTTACCGGACATGGATTCGACTGTAAGGGCGCCTCAGGCGCCGCGCGAACCAGCTGATCCGCCCTGGAGGTCACGCAGAGGGGGAACGTTCGGGCGGGCGGCGCCCAGGCGGCGCTGTGTCCCGCAAGACGCTGCCACTTGGATCGCCGCCACGCCTCGGGGTCCGGGGTGTCCCCGAAATTCAGCCGAGACCCCTATCTGCGCGACCTCTAGTTCTCGCTGCGTTTGGCCAGGGCGTGGCTCGTTGACCGCTCGGCCAGCGGTGCCAGCCGTGGCCGTTTCGGCAGCACCCCGTCGCCCATCGACTCGCCCCGCAGATGACGGCGGATCCAAGGCAGCAGGTGCATCCGCGTCCATTCGAGGTCGGACCTGCGCAGCGTCAGCCACGTCGGGTGCTCGGCGGTCTCCGGCCACGGCTCGCGCCAGTCCTCGGCGGTGGGCACCCCCAGCACCTCGGCGGTGCGCAGGGCGATCCGGCGGTGGCCTTCCGGCGTGAAGTGCACGCGGTCGTCGCTCCAGGCGCGGGGGTCGTGCAGCGGCTCCATGGCCCACATGTCGACGACCTTGGCGCCGTGCCGCTCCCCGATGGCCCACAGGTGGGCGTTGTAGATGCCGACCTTGCTACGGAGGATGCTCATCAACGACATCTGCTTGGTGTCCGGCCCGGTGAAGATGACCACCTCGATGCCGGCCTGCCGCAGTGCGGCGATTCCCTCGTCGAAGGCGGTGGCGACGGCATCGACGTCCGCTCCGGGAACCATGATGTCGTTGCCGCCGGCACAGACGGTGACCAGATCGGGTCTGACGTCGAGTGCGACCGGCAGCTGTTCGGTCATGATCTCGGCGAGCAGCTTGCCGCGGATGGCGAGGTTGGCGTAGGCGAACTCGGGGCTTCCGTCGGCGAGGATCTCCGCGAGCCGGTCCGCCCAGCCGCGGAAGGTGCCGTCGGGCAAGGGGTCGTTCAGGCCCTCAGTGAAGCTGTCCCCGATTGCGACATAGCTGTTGTATCCGGTCACGAGGTCCCCTCCGCCCAGCGCCCTGTGAATCCCTGCCGACTCGATCAACAACCGAAGGCGTCCGCGCAATCCCTGTCACCGCCGGTTTGATCGGATGTCATAGTTTCTTCCCCTCCGGTCGTCCGCGCAGCCGAATTACCAGATCGTGCCCTGCGGTGTGGTGAACCTAACCAGCCAAGGGGGACCTAACTTTCGCGTTTGAGGCACTCTGGACACGTGACAGAGCAGGAGAGCGCGACAGGGGAGACGACCCCGGCCCGGGAGTCACTGGCGAGCCTGCTCGGTGGGCGGAAGGGCGCACTGGACGCGAGTCTGCCGCCCGCCGCGTTCGTCGTCGGCTGGCTCGTCAGCGGCTCCTCGATCGGCTGGGGTGCGGCCACCGCGATCGCCCTGAGTGCAGGCGTCTGCGCGTTCCGGTTGCTCCGCGGAGACAAGGCCAGGGCCGTGGTGGTCAGCCTGGCGGCGGTCGTCGTTGCGGCACTCATCGCCCTCTACACCGGGCGGGCCGAGGACTTCTTCCTCATTCAGCTGCTGACCAATGTGGCCAGTGCACTGGCCTGGGCCGCGAGCATCGTCGTGCGGTGGCCGCTACTGGGCGTGGTGGTGGGGTTCGCTCTCGGGCAGAAGACCCGCTGGCGCGCTGATCCAGACCTGCTGCGTGCGTATTCGCGGGCGAGCTGGGTGTGGGTGTTCCTGCAGTACACCCTGCGTGTGCTCGTGTACGGATCGCTGTGGTGGGCAGGTGAGGTGCTTGCTCTCGGGGTCGCGCGCACGGTGCTGTCGTGGCCGCTGATCGCGTTGACGCTGGCTGTCAGCGGCTGGGTGCTCCACCGCACGCTGCCCGCCGACCACCCGGGCCTGCGGCACCCACGAGCCGACCGCGCGTGATGGCGTGGGACGGCCCCCGGCGAGGGGGAGGTCCGGGGGCCGAGTTCTACGGTACTCGCTTCGGGTGAGATACGTGTTCGCCGAAGGCCGCGACCGCGGCCAACCAGGCCGCACCGAGCACCCCGTCGGAACTGGCGAGCACGTCGAGGCCGGCCAGACCAGCACGAACGCGCCTGCCGACAGGGCTCCCCTGCCCGAGGACACTGCCGACGAGGACGACCGGGCTGCGCTCGCCCGGCTCCCGCGCCGCGAGCGCGGTGTCGACCAGTAGCCGGGCCGCGTCCTCGACAATGGCGCAGGCCACCGGATCGCCGGCCACGGCTGCTGTGCTGACCAGCGGCGCGAACCGGGCCAGCCGCACCGGCAGGTCGCCGTTCGCCGCAGCGATGAGGCGGTGGAACGCGCGTGGTTCGCCAGGGTCCACCCCGGCTTCGGCCAGCACCGAGCCGGCGAGCGGGCCGGGCTGCCCGCCGCGGCTGAGCACGTCGAGGGCGGCGCGCACGGCCTCCCTGCCGATCCAGAAGCCGGAGCCCTCGTCGCCGAGCAGCCAGCCGTAGCCGCCTGCCACCGCCACCATCCGCCTGCCGCGGATGCGGCCCGCGATCGAGCCGGTGCCGGCGATGAGCACGGTGCCGTCCGGTTCCGGGGTCGCCGCGGCGAAGGCGGTCACGGCATCGGAGACCACCTCCGGGGTCACCGGCAACCCCGCGCGTCGCCAGGCGCGCTCGAACATCTCCGCAATGGCGGGGTCGGTGAGCTTGCTCGTGCCGGCCATGCCGACCACGCACGCCCGTAACCCCGCCGGGTCCAGACCGTCCAGTGCCGCCGCGATGGCCGCGGTCATGGCGCCGGCTGCCTCCTCCGGCGGCACCGAATTCGGATTGGCCCCACCGGCGAGACCGGCGCCGAGCTGCGTGCCGTCAGCGGCCATCGCCATGGCGCGCGTCGCCGTCCCACCGGCATCCACTCCGACGACGTAGCTCATCGGGTCTTCGTCACCTTCCGCAGGCCGCGCGGGGCGTCCGGATCGCCACCCCTGGCCAGCGCCAGCCCCAGCGCGATCCGCTGCACTGGTAGCACCTCCAGGATTGGCGCGACCTCCTCGGCCGTCTCCGGCACGTCGATGCGCACCGCGCCCGGCATGCCGGCGGCTGCCGAGCCGATCGTGAGGACGTCGGCGCCGCGCTCGGAGACAGCGCCGAGCACCTCTCGCATGGCCGCACCACCCTTGCCCGCGCTGGTCACAGCCAGCACCGCCGTCTCCTCGTCGATCGCGGCCACCGGGCCGTGCAGCAGGTCAGCCCCGCTGTAGGCCCGGGTGGCCAGGTAGCTCGTCTCGGCGAGTTTCAACGACGCCTCCAGCGCGGTGGCGTAGGAGTAGCCCCGCGCGGCCGCGATGACCCGGCTGGCGAAGCGGTACCGGTCGACCGCGCGAGCCACTCCGCTGTCCGTGCCCTCCAGGGTGCGCCGCGCGAGTTCACCGATGGCGTGCACCTCCCGCCCTTCACCGCCGCGGACCGCGTCGACGAGCAAGTAGAGCGCGAGAAGTGTGGCCGTGTAGGTCTTGGTCGCCGCAACCGCGTGTTCGGTGCCGGCACGGATGTCGACGGCGAGTTCGGCCACCGAGCACAGCGGTGAGGACGGCGTGTTCGTGACGGCGATGGTGCGGGCGCCGCGCCTGCCCGCGGCCTCGGTGACCTCGACCAGGTCGGGGGAGCCGCCGCTCTGACTCACCGAGAGCAGCAGCACGTCCCGCAGGTCCGGCTCGGCGCCGTAGAGGGTCGTCGTCGATGCCGACACGAGACCGGATGGCAGGCCGAGGAGGACTTCGATCAGATATTTGGCGTAGAGCGCCGCGTGGTCGCTGGAACCGCGAGCCGCCAGCAGGACGAACCGGGGCGGCCGGCGGGCGATGGCACGGGCCACCTCGGCGATGGCGGCACGCTGTTCGAGGAGTCCGGACAGGATGTCGGGCTGTTCCGCGATCTCGGCCGTCATACTCCGGCCCGCTTTGCCCTCTATCACCATGGTCCTCTCGTCACCAAGTTAAGGTCTAGACCAATACTAGACAGGTTCAACGCGGTGTGCGAAGGGTAGCGTTGCAGGTGAAGCAGTATTGCGTGTAATGAAGGAGTCGGTCATGTTGGAGGCGGTTTCCGGGGGTACGTCGGGTTCGGTATCCGGCACACGTGGCCAGCGCGAGCCGAAGTACTGGGCGCTCAAGCAGCATCTGCTCGATCTGCTCGAAGCATTGCCGGCCGGTTCACCCATTCCCACGGAGCGGGCACTTGCCGGCGACTTCAACGTGTCGCGCACGACGGTCCGCCAGGCGCTCGCCGATCTGACGGCCGAGGGCAGGCTGCATCGCGTGCAGGGTAAGGGTACGTTCGCCGCCGAGCCCAAGGTCGCCCAGCGGTTGCAACTGTCCTCGTACACTGAGGACATGCGGGCGCAGGGCCGCGAGCCGTCCTCGCGGCTACTGGAAGTCGAGGAAATCGTTGCGGAAGGTGAGTTACCGAAACTGCTCGGTATTCGCACCGGCGCGAAGGTGCTCAAACTCAAGCGGTTGCGGCTCGCCGACGGTGAGCCTATGGCGCTGGAGACAACGCACCTTCCGCTGGCCCGTTTCCGCGGGATGCGTAAGCACATCACCGAAGGTGGCTCACTCTACGAAGCGCTGCGTGAGCGGTACGGAATCGAACTGGACCGTGCGGAGGAGACAATCGAGACCTCCCTCGCCGGCCCGCAGGAGGCCGAGCTGCTTGGTGCGGACGTCGGTATGCCGGTGCTGCTGTTGTCCCGGCATTCCTTCGCGACCGACGGCAAGCCTGTCGAGTTCGTGCGTTCCATCTACCGTGGCGACCGCTACAAGTTCGTCACCACGCTGACCAGGCCGTGACGCTTCGGCTGGGCGCGGGTCGCCGGCCACCACCATCCTCGGCCAGGGGATGGTGGTGGAGGGCGGAGTCGTCCATGTGATGCTGCCCTGCATCGGCCATTCCGATCCGCTCGCGTTGTGGGTATGTGCCGTTTGGCCGTTTTCGACGCCCTTTTTCAAGGTCCACTGTGGACATCGTGGCAGTGCTCACTCTTGGCGACACGGGGAGCGATTGGCGCGTTCGGTTCGTTGAGGGCCTGGAGACAGGAGAACCTGCGCGAGCGATCGGAATCATGGCTGAGGAGAAGCAGAACGATACGGAAGAGAAGTCGGAGAAGTCCGGTCTCAGGCCCGCACAGGTGATCGCGGCCGCGCTGGCTGCCGTCACCGCGGCGTTTCTCGGGTCGTTCCTGGGGGTTTACGGCACCGTGCTCGGCGCGGGTGTGGTCAGTGTGGTGACCACTGTGGGCAGCGAGATCTACCTGCGTTCACTGCAAACGACGAAGGCGGCGACAAAGAAGGCCAAGGCGCTCGCCGTCGCCATCACCGATACCAGGGCAGGACAGACGAGAACCGGACCGGCACTGTCGGTGAGCGAGCAGCCGACGGTGCGGTTGCCGGTGCCTGGCGAGGACAAAGACAAGACGGTGTACCTGGCGAAGCCGGACACCCCAGCCGCCGGGCAACGTACATGGTGGCGCCGCCGCTGGCCGTTGGTGCTCGCCACGAGCGTCGCGGCATTCGTGATCGGCATGTTCGTCGTGACCGGGTTCGAGCTCGTGAGTGGCAGCTCGTTGTCCGGGCAGGGGGCCAGCACAGTCGGCGAGCTGGTCGGCGACCGGCTGAACCAGCCAGGTGACCAGGAGCAGCCGACGCAGCAGCCGTCGACGCCGGCTCAGCAGCAGGACCAGCCCACCGCGCCGCCGGCCACCACCACCGAGACGAGCGTGCCGCCGGAGACGACCGCGCCGACCGGCAGCGCGGAACAGCAGCCGACGTCCGAGTCGTCGCGGCCGAGCGAGACCACGAGCGTGGCACCGACATCGGAGCCGAGCCCGACAACCGGCGCCGGCGATGAGGTCACGCCGAGCGCGCGGCCGTGAGTCCCGCACGCAGGGTGGCCGCGGCCGCACGCGGGTTCTCGGCCTCGGTGATCGCCCTGACCACTACCGCACGCTGGGCACCTGCGCTGAGGACCTCGGGCAGGCGTACCGCGTCGATGCCGCCGATGGCGAACCAGGGCCTGGCCGTGCCGATACCGGTGGCGACCGCGCTGATGAGCTGAAGCCCGGGTGCTTCGCGTCCGGGCTTCGTCGGCGTCGGCCAGCAGGGACCGACGCAGAAGTAGTCCACACCAGGCTCCGCGGCGGCCGCGCGCGCCTGCGCCAGCGAATGGGTTGAACGCCCGATCACCGGAGCGTCACCGAGGACGCGCCTCGCCACGGACACCGGCAGGTCGTCCTGGCCGAGATGCAGCACATCGGCCTCGACCGCGAGCGCCATATCGGCGCGATCGTTGACCGACAGCAGCGCGCCGTGCCGTGCGCACGCCTCGGCGAGCACTTCCAGTGCGGCGATCTCGTGCTTGGCTTCCAGTGGCGCGCCGCCGGTCTTGTCCCGCAGTTGCACGATGTCGACACCACCCGCCAGTGCAGCGTCGGCGAACTCGGCGAGATCGCCGCGGCCGCCGCGGGCGTCGGTACACAGGTACAGCCGCGCGTCGGCGAGGCGTTGCCTGATCTGGTCACCGGTGAGGCCTGGCATGGCGTCACCGTAGTACGGCCCTGTACCGTGGTGGCGTCCGCACGGGAGCCCGAGGCACGGGCTGAGAGGGAGCCGCCGCTCCGACCGTGGAACCTGATCCGGATCATGCCGGCGCAGGGAGCGTGATAGTCATGACCGCTGAGCCCACTGTCGCCGTGATCGGCGCCGGTGTGATCGGCCTTGCCGTGGCCTGGCGGCTCGCGGCCGCTGGGCACGCCGTCACCGTGTTCGACCCCAATCCCGCCCGCGGCGGAGCCTCATGGGTGGCCGGCGGGATGCTCGCACCGGTCACCGAGGCCTGGCCCGGCGACGAAGCGGTACTCGAACTGGGCGAGGAGTCGCTGCGCCGCTGGCCTGCGTTCGCCGCCGAGCTGAGCGCGGCCGGTGCCGATCCTGGCCTCTCCCGCGCTGGCACGATCGTTGCCGCGTTCGACCGCGCCGATGCCGAGCAGTTGGAGATCCACGCCGGGTACCTGCGTGAGCTGGGGCGCGAGGCGAGCTTCGTGACCGGTCGCGAACTCCGCCGTGCCGAGGCGGGCCTGGCCGGTGCCGTGCGTGGCGGCCTGCTCGTGCCCGGCGACCTGGCTGTCGACAACCGCAGGCTGCTGAACGCACTGGTCGGGGCCGCCCGCCGGCATGGTGCCGAGTTCGTCCGCGAGGAGGTTGTCGAGCTCGCGCCCGGGTCGGTCCATACGGCAGGTGCTGTGCACCGGGCCGACGCGGTGGTGCTGGCCGCCGGTGCGTGGAGCGCGGGCCTCGCGCCTGAACTGGCCGGTGCGGTCCGCCCGCTCAAGGGCGAGATCCTGCGGCTGCGCGCCCGTCGCACGACCCTTCCGCCGCCGCACCGCACCGTGCGCGCCGTCGTCGAGGGCAGGCCCGTGTACCTGGTGCCGCGGCAGGACGGGGAGCTGGTGCTCGGCGCCACGCAGTACGAGGCCGGATTCGACACCACGGTGACCGCGCGCGGGGTTCGCGAGCTGCTGGAGGGCGCCGAGCGGATCTTCCCGGCGATCGCCGAGTACGAGCTCACCGAGACCGCGGCCGGGCTGCGTGCCGCGAGCGCGGACAACCTGCCCTACCTCGGTGAGCTCGCCGACGGGCTGTTCGCGGCAACGGGTCACCACCGCAACGGGTTGCTGCTCGCCCCTGTCACGGCTGACGCGGTGCTGGCCTGGCTCGCCGGTGCGCCACCACCACCCGGAGTCGCCGCAGCCCACCCGAGTCGAGTTCGCCGTGAGGAACGAGTCTGATGCGGATACAGGTCAACGGGAACGAGCGGGAGTTTCCCGATGGCAGCACGGTCGCCGACCTGCTCGCCGTACTCGGTACCGCCCAGCGGGGCGTCGCGGTGGCGCTCGACGGCGAGGTGGTGCGGCGGGCGCGCTGGGGCGAGGTCGTTGTGTTGGACGGCGCTCGGCTGGAAATCCTCACCGCAGTGCAAGGAGGGTAGCGATGATCGACGAATCCGGTGACCAGCTCGTCATCGACGGCCACAAGCTGAGCTCGCGGCTGATCATCGGCACCGGTGGGGCCGCCAACCTCAGTGTGCTGGAGCGGGCGCTGGTGGCGTCGGGGACCGAGCTGACCACCGTCGCCCTGCGGCGTGCCGACGCCGAGGGCGGTTCCGGGGTGCTGGAGCTGCTGCGGCGGCTCGGCATCACCCTGCTGCCCAACACCGCGGGCTGTCGCAGCGCCGCGGAGGCCGTGCTCACCGCGCAGCTCGCCCGCGAGGCGCTGGACACCGACCTGATCAAGCTCGAGGTGCACGCCGACGACCGGACGCTGCTGCCCGACCCGGTCGAGACCCTGGAGGCCGCCGAACGGCTCGTCGCCGACGGATTCACGGTGTTCGCCTACACGAACGACGACCCGGTGCTGGCGCTACGCCTCGAGGAGGCGGGGTGTGCCGCGGTCATGCCACTCGGCGCGCCGATCGGTACCGGGCTCGGCATCCGCAACCCGCACAACATCGAGCTGATCGTGGCCCGTGCGAGCGTGCCGATCATCCTCGACGCCGGGATCGGCACCGCGTCCGACGCTACGCTGGCCATGGAGCTGGGCTGTGCTGCCGTGCTGCTGTCGACGGCGGTCACCCGGGCACAGGACCCCGAGCGAATGGCCTACGCCATGCGCTCGGCGGTGATCGCGGGCAGGCTGGCGCGGCAGGCGGGGCGTGTTCCGCAACGCTTCTGGGCGCAGGCGTCCAGCCCACCACGCTGACCACCGCCTGCCGCCACGTATCGTGAACGGCAATTTTCGGCGCGTACGCGAAGGAGCGCTAGGTGAGCAGGTCGTCGCAGGACGTACCCGGCAGGCTGTTTCTCGCCATCGGCCGGTTGTCGCGATCGTTGCGCCAGGCCGGCACCCCCGGCCCCGGCCACGGCTCGATCTCGGCGCTGGCGACGTTGTCCGCGTACGGCCAGCTCCGGCTCGGCGACCTTGCCGCGAAGGAGGGCGTCGCGGCGGCGACGATGTCGCGTATCGTCGCCGCGCTCGTCGATGCCGGGTACGTGCGCAGGGAACCGGATCCGGCTGACCGGCGTGCCTGGCTGGCCACCGTGACCGAGGAGGGCGAGCGCATGCTCTCCGGCCTGCGTTCCACGCGCATCCACGAGCTGAGCAAGCGCATTGACCGCCTGTCACCGGAACACCGCGACGCGCTCGCCGCCGCGCTGCCCGTCCTGGAGGCGCTGCTCGACGACGAGCCGGAGCGAAAGGGCAGTTGAAGTTCCCTTGGGGACCTAACTCGGGTCTAGTTGGCGCTCGCGTAGTTGGGCGACCTCGGCCCGCAGCGCGCGCAGTTCGGTGAGGATCTCCGCGTTGGCCGCTGCCTGCTCGGCTGCCTGTCGTTGTTCTTCCTCGCGGATCTCGTCGCGCAGCTGGTCCTCCATCGCACTCACCACGACGGCGATGAACAGGTTCAGCACCGCGAAGCTCGACACGAGGATGTAGACGATGAAGAAGATCCACGCCAGCGGCGCCTGTTCCATGATGCCCTGGGCGATGTCCGGCCACGACTCACCGGTCATCACCTGGAACAGCGTGAACAGCGATGTGCCCAGGTCACCGAAGTCCTCGGGTGCGATGCCGCCGAACAGCTTCGTGGCCATCACACTGGCCACGAAGATGATCAGCCCGAGCAGCGCGGCGATCGACGCCATGCCGGGGATGGCCGCCAGCAGCCCCGCGACCACCTTGCGCATGGACGGCACCAGCGACACCAGGCGCAGCACCCGCAGAATTCGCAGCGCCCGCAGTACCGCGAACGGGCCCGTGGCAGGCACCAGTGCGATACCCACCACCACGCTGTCGAAGATGTTCCACGGGTCGCGGAAGAAGTCGCCGCGGTAGACGTAGACCTTCGCGAGCAGCTCGAACACGAAGATCGCGAGAGCGATGTAGTCGAGCGTGTGCAGCAGTGTGCCGTAGGAGTCGACCATGCCCCGCGACGTCTCCAGCGCGAGCGTTCCGGCGTTGAAGATGATCATCGCGATGATGAAGTTCTGGAAGCGCTGGTTCTCGACCAACCGTTGTAGACGTTCGCGCGAGGTCACCGGCGCATCTTATGGGTGACGTTCAGGGGCGAGTCGCCAGAATGCTGATACTGGTCCGACCTTGGCGCCCATCGGATAGGAGTTCTCGACCGCGTTGCGCACGAACCACTTGCCGAACCGGGCGGCATCGGCCACCGGCATGCCCCTGGCGAGCCCCGCGGTGAGCGCCGAGGCCATCGCGTCACCGGCGCCGTGCGTGTGCGGCGTCGCGAACCGCGGACCGGGCAGCTCGGTGAACGTCTCGCCGTCGTAGAGCAGGTCCACGCATTCGGGGTCCTCGACCAGGTGGCCACTCTTGACCAGCACGTACCGCGGCCCGAGCGCATGCAGTGCGACCGCGGCCTCGCGCATCAGCGCCCGGTCGGTGACCTCGATCCCGGTGAGCAGGCGCACCTCGTCCAGGTTCGGGGTCAGCACGGTGGCGCGTGGCAGCAGTTCCTCACGCAGCGCGGCGAGCCCCCTGCCGTCGAACAGCGGGTGGCCGTGCATGGACGCGGCCACCGGATCGACCACGAACGGCACTTCGGCGTCCCGGCCGACGCCGGCCTTGTCGCACGCCAGCGCCACCGCCTCGATGATCTCCGCCGACGCGAGCATCCCGGTTTTGGCCGCCTGCAGCCCCATGTCGGCGGCGACGGCTTCGATCTGCCCCGCGACGATGTGGGCCGGGATGTCGCTGCGGTCGTGGACGCCCAGCGTGTTCTGCACGGTCACGGCGGTGACGGCGACCAGGCCGTGTACCCCGCAGGTCAGGAAGGTCCGCAGGTCGGCCTGCAGGCCGGCGGCACCACCGGAGTCGGAGCCTGCGATGGTCAGCGCGGCGGGTGGTCGGGCTTCGCTCATGGCACACAGTGTGGCTGGTGATCCCGGTGTCACTGGAGCAGGGACGCGACCCTGCTCACGTAGTCCGTACGCCCGATGAAACCGCCGACGCGGCCGGGTGGCACGGCGAGCCCGTCCAGCAGACTGTCGAGCGAGCGACCGACCCGGCCCACCGCATTGGTGTGGGCGTAGCGCAGCACATCCAGATCGCCTGGACGCAGCGAGCCGTGGTTGAGGTGCCACGCCGCCGACTTCAGCAGCACGTCGATTCCGTACAGGCAGCGCACCGCGTCCATCGCCTCGCGCCATGAATCCTCGCCCGAGGCGATCGCCTCGTCGAACTCCTCCAGGATGCGGCGCGTGATGTGCACCCTGGCGAGCTCCTCCAGTTGCGGCAGGTGGGGATTCCAGCCGTGTACGTCCAGCCGGCCGGCGCCACCGGCTCGCTCCACCCGCGCGGCCAGCTCGCCGGTCAGCATGCGCTCGTGCCGCGACACGAGCCGGAGTGCGGAGCGGGCGTCGCCGATCCCGGTGCCCAGGGCACCCGGCAGCGAAGGCACTCCCGCGTCGGCGCCGAGTAGCTGCTTTCCGGCTTCCAGGAGCAGCAGGCGGCTGTCACCCCCCGCGGCGTGGAACGACCGCGCCATGTCCTCGAACACGGACAACCGGTTCGCGTGGAGCACACCCTGGAACCCGCACAGGCGACGGCATGTGGCCGCGACCGCTTCCAAGGTCTCCGCCGCCGCGACCTTGACCAGGGTGCGTTCCCGGTAGGCCGCGACCCAGGGCGCGTAGTCCGCCGAGATCGCCGCTTTGGCGGGCTTCGGAGTGCTCTCCCCGCGCCGTTCGGCGATGAACTCGCGGCGCACCCGCTCGGTGAACAGCTGGGTCGCATACACCCGTGCCAGTGCGGAGTACAGTTCGGACTGATGGGTGACGAAATCCAGTGCCCGCGTACCGGATTCGCCGATGACGCGCTGGATGTTGAATCTG